>NZ_CP143545.1:97500-458750 GCF_046237625.1 Paraperibacillus esterisolvens
GCTGTTCAACATACAGTATTCTGAAAGTTTCCGCCAATAAAACAGCCTGAATCCTATTGCAGTCACCTATATTTCAGCTCAATGTTTTTATAAAAGCTATAACGGGTATTTATCTTTATAGAAAAATCCATTTCTTATTAATAAATACATAAAACAATGGCTAGAATGGTCATATAACTGAATTTTCACCCTCCTTTAATTTATGGCTAAAAAGTTGAGAAATCAGGGTAAACTATGTATAATTAAAGTCAAATATAGTCAAAGTCAGATTGGGGGAGGTTCAATGAAAAATATCTCTGATATCATTGAGAGCTATTTGAAGGAAGTTCTGCATTTGAGCGAGAGTGATATTGTTGAGATAAAGCGGAGCGAGATAGCCGACCGGTTCCAGTGTGTGCCATCTCAGATCAACTACGTTATTAATACCCGTTTTACAGTCGAGCGGGGTTATATTGTGGAAAGCAAGCGTGGCGGGGGCGGATATATCCGGATTATGAAGGTCCAGCTGAAGGATACCGCTGAGGTTATTGATCAGCTGCTTTCCATTATTAAAGACCGGGTAACACAGGCCAATGCCGAGCATATCATCGGAAGGCTTGCAGAGGAAGAAATCATAACGATAAGGGAAGCGAAGATTATTCTAAGCGTGCTGGACCGCTCGGTGCTGTATATTGAGCTGCCAGAGCGTGATATGCTTCGGGCAAGGATGCTTCGGGCAGCCCTTAAGACGTTAATGTATAAATAAACGGTCAATTGAAGAGGGAGATGTGTGGATGATTTGCCAGGAATGTAAAGAGAGGCCTGCTACACTTCATTTCACCAAGGTAGTCAATGGAGAGAAATCAGAAGTTCACCTTTGTGAGAGATGTGCCTATGAAAAAGGTGAAATGTCTCTGTTTAACGGTAATGCAGGTTTTTCAATCAATGATCTATTGGGAGGCCTCCTGAACGGCGGAGCAAATGCGTTTACTCAGTCGTCTCATAATCCTGTTGCCCACAGGGAGGAACTAAGGTGCCCTAAATGCCATATGGTGTATCAGCAGTTTGTGGAAATCGGCCGGTTTGGATGTGCAGAATGCTACAGCACTTTTAAGAACCATCTGGGCCCAGTTTTAAGAAGGCTTCACAGCGGCAATCTGGGGCATACCGGTAAAATTCCCAAAAAAGCCGGAGGCAATATGAAGCTTAAGAAAAGGATCGAAGAACTGAAAGCCCAGCTGCAGGAACTTATCCAGCAGGAAGAGTTTGAAAGTGCGGCAGGCATCAGGGATGAAATCAGGACGCTTGAAAAGGAAATGAATGCGAACCGAGATCATCAAGAGGGAGGTGAAGGGATATGAGCCTAGAGCGCTTCCTGCAGAATGCAGTCAGTTCCTGGATGAGCGAAGAAGGCCCTGACTCGGATATTGTGATGAGTTCAAGGGTACGGCTCGCCAGGAATTTAAAGAAGTACAGGTTTCCCATTCTTTTCTCGGAAAATGAGGCAGCAGAAATTATAGACTGGGCAGGGCAATTCCAGGGAGGAAATAAAGAAGCCGGCATTTGCAGCCTGGAACTGCATGCCATGAGTAATTTGAAACCAGTGGAGAAAAGGGTCCTGGTGGAAAAGCACCTAGTCAGCCCGAACCTCGCTGAAAATTCACCATACGGAGCCGTGCTTCTGTCGGAAAACGAAGAGGTCAGTGTCATGATCAATGAAGAAGACCATCTTCGCATTCAATGCCTGTATCCCGGCCTCCAGTTAAATGAGGCATTATCGATGGCAGGAAAAATCGATGATTGGATCGAGGAAGAATCGGTTTATGCCTTTGATGAGGAGCGGGGTTACTTAACAAGCTGTCCCACGAATGTAGGGACCGGCTTAAGGGCGTCGGTCATGATGCACCTGCCGGGATTGGTTCTGACCAGGCAGATCAACAGGATCATCCCCGCCATCAATCAGCTGGGGCTGGTGGTCAGGGGCATATACGGAGAAGGAAGTGAAGCCCTGGGCAATATCTTTCAGATTTCCAATCAAATTACCCTCGGAAAGTCAGAAGAGGATATCGTCGAAGACTTGCTGGGTGTTGTAGAACAGATTATTGAACGCGAAAGGTCTGCAAGGGAAGCATTAGTCAAAACCTCTGACATACAATTAGAAGATAGGGTATTCAGGTCATATGGAATCCTTGCCAACGCAAGGGTCATTGAAACTAAGGAAGCCGCTAAATGTTTATCAGATTTAAGGCTTGGGATTGACCTCGGATTTATAAAGAACATAACAAAAACCATTTTGAATGAGCTGATGATTCTTACTCAGCCCGGATTCCTGCAGCAATATGCCGGGGAGCCGTTAAATCCTGAAGAAAGAGATATAAGAAGGGCCGCATTGATACGCGAAAGGCTTAATTTAGAACTAAACTAGGGTTAGCAAGGAGGAATTGTCTATGATGTTCGGCCGGTTTACTGAAAGAGCTCAAAAGGTATTGGCACTAGCTCAAGAAGAAGCGATTCGATTGGGTCATAACAATATTGGAACAGAACATATTCTGCTTGGGTTAATTAGGGAAGGTGAAGGGATTGCAGCCAAGGCTCTGTATGCACTGGGTCTTGGTGCTGACAAAATCCAGAAGGAAGTCGAAAACCTGATTGGCAGGGGACAGGATACTGCCCAGTCCATCCACTATACACCAAGGGCAAAAAAAGTCATTGAACTTTCAATGGATGAAGCAAGGAAGCTTGGCCATTCCTATGTTGGCACAGAGCATGTACTCCTTGGGCTGATACGTGAGGGAGAAGGCGTGGCGGCAAGGGTGCTTAACAATCTGGGAGTGAGCTTGAACAAGGCCCGCCAGCAGGTGCTTCAGCTCCTTGGAAGCAATGAAAGCGGAAGCCATCAAAGCGGGACATCTAGTGCAGCAAGCACACCTACTCTTGACAGCCTTGCCCGCGATCTGACCGTGATTGCAAGGGAAGGGACGCTTGATCCGGTTATAGGACGCAGCAAGGAAATCACAAGGGTCATCGAAGTGTTGAGCCGGCGCACAAAAAACAATCCGGTGCTGATTGGGGAACCAGGCGTTGGTAAAACAGCCATCGCAGAAGGTCTGGCACAGCAGATCGTGAATAATGAGGTTCCGGAAATTCTTCGTGACAAGCGTGTCATGACGCTGGATATGGGAACAGTAGTTGCAGGAACCAAATACCGCGGTGAATTTGAGGATCGCCTCAAAAAGGTAATGGACGAAATCCGCCAGGCAGGAAATATCATTCTTTTCATAGATGAATTGCATACATTGATCGGTGCCGGCGGGGCAGAAGGTGCCATTGATGCTTCCAATATCCTGAAGCCATCACTCGCCCGCGGCGAGCTCCAGTGTATCGGTGCAACCACACTGGATGAATATCGCAAATATATCGAAAAGGATGCTGCCCTTGAAAGAAGGTTCCAGCCAATCCAGGTCGATGAGCCGACAGTGGAAGAATCCATTCAGATCTTAAGCGGACTCCGCGACCGTTATGAGGCACATCACCGCGTATCCATCACGGATGAAGCGATTGATGCAGCAGTTAAGCTTTCTGACCGGTATATTTCAGACAGGTTCCTGCCTGATAAAGCCATTGACTTAATAGACGAGGCAGGCTCAAAAGTACGCCTGCGTTCATATACAACTCCTCCAAACCTCAAAGAGCTTGAAGTGAAGCTTGATGAGGTCAGAAAAGAGAAGGATGCTTCCGTCCAGAGCCAGGAGTTTGAAAAGGCAGCATCCTTAAGGGATACAGAACAGCGCATTCGTGAGCAGCTGGAAGAGACAAAGAAAACCTGGAAAGAAAAACAGGGTAAGGAAAATACCGAGGTGACAGTCGAGGACATTGCCAATGTCGTATCGAGCTGGACGGGTGTTCCTGTATCAAGGCTTGCGGAAACAGAGTCAGCTAAGCTCCTGAATATGGAACAGCTCCTGCACTCCAGGGTCATCGGCCAGGATGAAGCGGTTGTTGCCGTAGCGAAGGCTGTCCGCCGTGCCCGCGCCGGATTGAAAGATCCTAAACGCCCGATTGGTTCATTCATTTTCCTTGGCCCGACAGGTGTTGGTAAGACGGAGCTTGCCCGTGCGCTGGCAGAATCCATCTTTGGCGATGAAGATGCCATGATCCGTATTGATATGTCAGAGTATATGGAAAAGCATTCCACTTCACGTCTTGTCGGTTCACCACCAGGGTATGTAGGATATGAAGAAGGCGGCCAGCTTACCGAGAAGGTCCGCCGCAAACCATATTCTGTGGTACTGCTTGACGAAATTGAAAAGGCCCATCCTGATGTTTTCAATATCCTTCTTCAGGTCCTTGAAGACGGAAGGCTGACAGACTCCAAGGGACGTACTGTCGATTTCCGCAATACAATCATGATCATGACCTCGAATGTAGGGGCAGACACCTTAAAGCGCAACAAGTTTGTCGGATTTAACATCCAGGATGAAAAGCAGGATTATAAAGATATGAAGGGTAAAGTAATGGAAGAGCTTAAAAAAGCATTCCGCCCTGAATTCTTGAACAGGATTGATGAAATTATTGTCTTCCACGCCCTGGAAAGAGCTCACTTGAAAGAAATTGTCACACTCATGTCAGATGCGCTGGTGAAGCGTCTGAAAGAGCAGGATATCCATCTGGAACTGACAGAGGCAGCCAAGGATAAGATAACCGAGGAAGGATATGATCCTGAATACGGTGCAAGGCCGCTCCGCAGGGCCATTCAGAAGAATATTGAAGATTATTTATCTGAGGAGCTCCTGAAAGGCAATGTAGTAAAAGGCCAGAATATTCAAATTGATATAGCCGATGGCGAACTGACAGTGCGCCCGGTTGAAAATACCCGGAAATAAGGCTAGTCACGGCAGGTACACGATTGTTGTACCTGCTTTTTAAGTTGGCCGCGATCTTCGGCTAAAGTATAATATGTCAAAATTTGATTGCCGATTAAAGAAGGATTAAACTTTAATTAAGGTTAATATGTTTATATGTAGAGAGAAATCAGGAATTTAATTTACTATAGATAAAGCGGGGAAAAGTATGGTTAAGAAGAAAACAAAATTCATCTGCGGCTCCTGCGGCTATGAATCTGCCAAATGGATGGGAAAATGCCCAGGGTGCGGAGATTGGAATAAGATGGTTGAGGAAGTGGAAATCGTTAAGCCTGCAAGAAGGGGGGCATTCACCCATTCAGAGGGCAAAGATTTTGGCGGTGAACGCCAGAAGGCTGCTCCGATCACCTCCATTGCGACCATTCAGGAACCAAGGATCACTACGGATTTAATTGAATTGAACCGCGTCCTCGGCGGGGGTATTGTACACGGATCCCTTGTACTGATTGGAGGAGATCCGGGTATCGGAAAATCCACCCTGCTCCTTCAGGTATCATCACAGCTCGCCAATAAGGAGAAAAAGGTTTTATATATATCAGGAGAGGAATCCGTCAAGCAGACGAAACTTAGGTCAGAGCGTCTTGGTGTGACTTCGGCCAATTTATTCGTCTATTCGGAGACGGATATGGATTATATCGGGCAGGCCATCAAAGAAGTGGCACCTGACCTCGTAATCATCGATTCCATCCAGACTGTATTCAACGCTGAGGTCACTTCGGCGCCGGGAAGCGTATCACAGGTACGTGAATGTACAGCACAATTGATGAGAATTGCGAAGACCAACGGAATTGCGATTTTTATTGTGGGGCATGTAACAAAGGAAGGATCGATTGCCGGTCCGCGGCTGCTTGAACATATGGTGGATACAGTCCTTTACTTTGAGGGTGAAAGACACCATACCTACAGGATTGTCAGGGCTGTGAAAAATAGATTTGGCTCCACCAACGAAATGGGCATTTTTGAAATGAAGGAAAACGGACTGGAGGAAGTGGAAAACCCGTCCGAGATTTTTCTTGAAGAGAGATCCCAGGGAGGCTCGGGATCGACGGTAGTGGCTTCGATGGAGGGGACGAGGCCGGTGCTTGTCGAAATCCAGGCTCTCATATCACCCACAAGTTTTGGTACTCCAAGGAGGATGGCGACCGGAACCGACCATAACCGGATATCCCTTATCATGGCCGTTCTGGAAAAAAGAGTGGGCATGCTGCTTCAAAACCAGGACGCGTATCTCAAGGTCGCGGGAGGCATCAAGCTGGATGAGCCGGCCATTGATCTAGCCATTGCAGTGAGCATCGCATCAAGCTTCAGGGATAAGCCTACCCGCCAGACAGACTGCCTGATCGGCGAAGTGGGTCTTACTGGGGAAGTGAGGAGGGTATCCCGAATAGAACAAAGGGTCCAGGAAGCAGTTAAGCTTGGATTTGACCGCATTATTCTCCCTGCGAATAATCTCGGCGGCTGGAGCGTGCCAAAAGGGGTGGAGCTTGTCGGGGTATCAACTATATCCGAGGCCCTTCAATGCGCATTAGGAGGTTAAGTATGAGTGATAAAAGAAACCTGGATAAGACCAGGACAGAAATATTGCGGATGGTGGCCCCCGGGACTTCCTTGAGGGAAGGCATTGATAATGTCTTAAGGGCCAAGACAGGCGGCTTGATTGTTGTAGGGTGCAACGAGCGGGTAAGAGATATAGTGGATGGGGGTTTCCATATAGAAGCTCCCTTCTCTTCGAGTTATCTATATGAGCTGGCAAAAATGGATGGAGCGATCATTTTGAATGAGAAGGCGGATACCATTATCCTTGCCAATGCCCAGCTCGCCCCGGATTCCTCGACCCCATCTTCCGAGACCGGGATGCGCCATAGAACAGCTGAAAGGGTGGCAAAGGAAACAAAGGCCCTTGTTGTCGCCATTTCGCAGCGCCGTAATGTCATTACATTATATCAGGGGAGCTTCCGGTACGCGCTGAAGGACATGGCGGTCATACTCACAAAAGCAAACCAGGCGATACAGACCCTCGAGAAGTATAAGGCTGTACTGAGGCAGAGCATCACCCATCTTGGATTTCTCGAGTTTGAAGACGCTGTTACATATGGCGATGTTCTCCAGGCGATGCACCGTTTCATCATGGTCCTCCGGATCAAGGGTGAGCTTCTCGCCTATTTGAACGAGCTTGGTACGGAAGGCCGCCTGATCAGGCTGCAGATGAACGAGCTGCTGACAGATCTTGAAAATGAGGCGTTCTTGATCATCCAGGATTATATATATGATAAAAGCGCATCATCCAAGGAAATACTGCAAAAGCTCCAGGAGTTTTCAAACCTGGAGATTGTAGAAGACAGCATGATCATGAAGCTGCTTGGCTATCCAGGTTATACACCAATCGAAGACAGCCTGTTTCCCCGGGGTTACCGCCTGCTGCATAAAATACCGAGACTTCCGCTTTTGATCATAGAAAACCTAGTCACCCAGTTCAAGACACTATCTAATATTCTCCATGCCACGGTCGCTGAGCTTGATGATGTTGATGGCATCGGCGGCATCAGGGCGAAGAAAATCAAGGACGGCCTCCGCTCGATCAGGGAGCAGCATCTGACAGAGCGGAAAATCTAGTTTGAAACAGGCGCTCTTGTATGTTAAAATGTTAGGCTTTAATCATTTGACACCCGCCATAAGTCGGTGCTAACCTTAGGTTGATGCAGGGAGATACAGCAATGCCGCATAGAATAATTGAATAAATATCAGAAATCATAAAATCCGTGTTTCGATTTTTTATATTTGATTATAATGATTAAGGGAGGTGAAGGGATGTTAAAACGAATTGTTCAGGCCTGTTTTTTAATAACGGGCGGCACAATGGGGATATTCTTAATTCCTGAATTACTCGGGGTTCTGCATGCTTCAGATATTACATTTATTAACAACCCTTATGTTACTGCAATTATAGGTGCTATCATTTTTTATCTAATTACTTTTAAAGCGATTGATCATGTGGTTAATTTCATTAAATGGTTTGAGGAGACCCTTGTGAAGGCACCGATCACAGATATTATCTTTGGGAGCCTCGGGCTTCTCGTAGGTCTGCTGCTTGCATTCCTGATTGGATTCGCCCTGAATGCGATTGAGGTTCCAATCATTAATACAGCTGCACCGATTCTTTTGACATTATTGTTTGGTTATCTTGGCTTCCAGGTGGGCTTCAAGAAACGCGATGAGCTGTCAGGCCTGTTCCGCACCAATAAAAAGAAGGCAAACGATCCGGATGAAGATGAAGAGGGAGAGGGTATTAAAAATCAGTTTAAAATCCTCGATACAAGTGTGATCATCGACGGAAGGATTGCTGATATCTGCCAGACCGGGTTTCTTGAGGGCACCATCGTCATCCCGCAATTCGTTCTTGGGGAGCTGCAGCATATCGCAGATTCATCGGATGCCCTGAAAAGGAACAGGGGCCGACGGGGGCTGGACATCCTGAACAGGATTCAAAAGGAGCTTGCCGTCAAGGTTGAGATGTATGAAGGTGATTTTGACGAAATCCAGGAAGTGGATTCCAAGCTTGTCAAATTGGCCAAGCTGACAGGCGGCATGGTCGTCACAAATGATTTTAACCTGAATAAGGTGTGCGAGTTCCAGAAGGTGGCGGTCTTGAACATCAATGACCTTGCCAATGCCGTAAAGCCGGTTGTCCTGCCGGGTGAAGAGATGAACATCCAGGTGATAAAGGATGGCAAGGAGCAGAACCAGGGCATTGCCTATCTTGATGATGGCACCATGATCGTCGTAGAGGACGGCCGTAATTATATTGGCAAGCGGATTGATGTAATGGTAACGAGTGTACTTCAGACATCGGCAGGCAGGATGATTTTTGCCAAGCCGAAAATGCTAGAAAAAGCACTGTGAATGAATGGGAGCAGTTGGCAATGAATTATGATGTAATTATACCTGCAGCAGGCAGAGGCACCAGGATGAAGGCGGACAGGAACAAACTGCTGCTTCCCCTGAAGGGCGTCCCGCTGATCGTGTATACAATTAAAGTGTTCAGCAGTGATCCAGCCTGCAGGATGATTATCCTCCCGGCTGCAGCAGGTGACATGGAAAGCCTGGAAGAGATCATTAATGACCATTCTTTTGAAAAGCCAATCCAGCTCATAGCAGGCGGTAAAGAGCGTCAGGACAGCGTGTATAACGGACTTATGGCTCTTAAGGAAACAGAAGGGATGGTGCTTGTCCATGACGGTGCCCGTCCTTTCATCCAGCAGAACCAGGTTGAGGCGCTTGTCAGGACTGCCTCTTCCTCAGGTGCTGCCATTCTTGCAGTGCCTGTAAAGGATACAATCAAAAAGGCTTTAAATAATACTGTGATAGAAACTGTTGAACGATCCAGCTTGTGGGCAGTGCAGACTCCACAGGCTTTTCGTATTTCCCTTTTGAAAGAAGCACATGCCGAGGCAAAAAAAACACATTTTCTCGGCACGGATGAAGCCAGCCTGATTGAAAATTTGGGGCATAGCGTCTCTGTAGTCGAAGGGAATTATGATAATATAAAAATTACTACACCCGAGGATCTATATTTCGCCGAAGCGATCTTAAATAAGGTAAATGATTCAAATCGGCCATAGAAGGAGTCATGTAAATGTTTCGAGTCGGACAGGGCTTTGACGTACACCAGCTTGTTGAAGGAAGGCCGCTGATTATAGGCGGCATCACGATACCCCATGAAAAAGGGCTGCTCGGCCATTCGGATGCCGATGTGCTATTGCATACCGTTGCGGATGCATGCCTTGGCGCTATCGGTGAAGGAGATATCGGAAGGCACTTTCCAGACACTTCGCCCTTATTTAAGGATGCTGACTCAAGCGGGCTGCTTAAGGAGGTCTGGGAGCTTGTAAAGGCAAAAGGCTACGTGCTTGGGAATGCAGATTGCACCATCATCGCACAGAGCCCGAAAATGGCTCCCCATATCGAAGCGATGAGAGCGAAGATAGCGGAGCTCCTTGAAGGCACTCCAGACCAGGTGAATGTTAAGGCAACAACAACAGAAAAATTAGGCTTCACGGGGCGGGGCGAAGGAATAGCAGCCCAGGCCGCCGTGCTGCTAGTCAAAAAATAGGAGGATCAGCAGCTATGTCAAACGAAATTCGAGTCCGTTATGCACCCAGCCCAACGGGTAATTTACATATAGGGAATGCAAGAACAGCATTATTCAACTATCTCTTTGCCCGCAGCAAGGGGGGGAAGTTTATCATCCGGATAGAAGATACGGATAAAAAGCGGAATATCGAAGGCGGCGAGGAAAGCCAGCTGAAGTATTTGAAGTGGCTTGGCATTGACTGGGATGAGAGCGTCGACATCGATGGCGGCTTCGGCCCATACCGTCAGTCAGAGCGGACAGAGATTTATAGAAAGTATTATATGGAGCTCCTGGAAAAAGGCCTTGCATATAAATGCTATTGTACTGAAGAAGAGCTGGCAGCAGACCGCGAAGCACAGATGGCAAGGAATGAAACGCCCGTATATTCCGGCAAATGCCGCCATTTAACGGACAGCGAGCGGGCTGCGCTTGAGGCTGAAGGCCGTGAGCCAAGCATCCGTTTTGCTGTTCCTGAGGGCAGAGTATTCTCCTTCAACGATATGGTTAAAGGAGAAGTTTCGTTTGAATCTGAGGGGATGAGCGACCAGGTAATCGTGAAGAAGGATGGGACGCCGACTTATAACTTCGCGGTTACAATCGATGATCATTTAATGAAAATCTCACATGTTCTCAGGGGGGATGACCATATTTCCAACACCCCAAAACAATTGATGATATACGAGGCGCTTGGGTTCGAACCGCCTGTATTCGGGCACATGACCCTGATTGTAAACGAAAGCAGGAAAAAGCTGAGCAAGCGCGATGAAACCATTATCCAGTTCATTGAGCAGTACGAGGAGCTTGGCTATCTTCGAGAGGCCTTATTCAACTTCATTGCCCTACTTGGATGGTCGCCTTCAGGTGAGGAAGAGCTTCTTACAAAAGAAGAATTTATTCAGGCATTTGATGAAGCCAGGCTTTCCAAATCACCTGCGCTGTTTGATAAGCAGAAGCTTTTATGGATGAATAACCAGTACATGAAAAAGCTGGACTTGGCGCAGGCTGTGGAGCTGTGCTTCCCTCATCTTGTAAAAGCAGGCAGGCTCCCTGAACATCTGACAGAGGATGGTCGTGAGTGGCTGAATGGCTTGGTAGATCTGCTGCTTGAGAAGCTGAGCTACGGGGCCGAAATTGTTGAACTCTCAGGGCTGTTCTTCGAAGAGGAAATGCAGCTTGATGAAGAAAGCAGGACGGTCCTTGGCGAGGAGCAGGTGCCAGAGGTGCTTTCGGCTTTCAGAGCTGAAGTCGAGAGTCTTCAGGACTTTACGTCTGAACATATCAAGGCGGCCATGAAAGCTGTCCAAAAGGGTACAGGCCAGAAAGGGAAAAAGCTGTTTATGCCAATCCGGGCAGCGGTGACAGGGCAGACACACGGCCCTGACCTGCCAAAGACCATCGAACTGCTTGGCAAAGAGAAAATACTTTCCCGTCTTGCTGATTTTTTAAATTAACATTTTGGCAAAAATATAATATAGTATTAAGTATTCAGATGAAATTGCGTTGACAGGGAGAAGTACATAGACGAAGCTTCCCAGAGAGAACCATCACCGGCTGAGAGTGGTTCATGCCTCTCGTTTTTGGAAATGCACCCTCGAGCCCTTCGCGGAAAAGACTTTCAGGAGTCCAGTATGCAAGGCGGTCTGCCTCCCGTTAACGAGGCCAAAAAGCAGGAAAGGGCATAAGCCTTTTCAATCAGAGTGGAACCGCGCTAAAAGCGTCTCTGTCATTGTGACAGAGGCGCTTTTTTATATCTAAAAAGAAATCAGCCCATAATCAGGGAGGTGGCGTCATGTTTAAAGCATTGAAAGAAGATGTTGATGTAGTATTTGATCAGGATCCTGCAGCACGGAGCTATACAGAGGTTATTTTAACTTACTCTGGTCTGCATGCCATCTGGGCCCACCGGGCTGCGCATGCATTTTATAAACGAAAGTGGTTTTTTATCGCCAGGGTGATATCGCAGGTAAGCCGTTTTTTCACCGGCATTGAAATCCATCCGGGCGCAAAAATTGGCAGAAGGTTTTTTATCGACCATGGAATGGGTGTGGTAATCGGTGAAACCTGTGAAATTGGAGATAATGTAACCATCTTTCAAGGGGTCACCCTTGGGGGCACAGGAAAGGAAAAGGGGAAGCGCCATCCTACCATCCATGACAATGTACTGATTTCTACCGGTGCAAAGGTATTAGGATCGATCGTGATTGGCGAGAATTCTAAAGTCGGAGGCGGCTCTGTTGTCCTTAGAGATGTTCCCCCGAACTCCACCGTTGTCGGCATACCGGGGAGGGTGGTTGTCCAGAACGGCATCCGGGTTAAGAACGATTTGAATCACTGCGATCTGCCAGACCCGATAAATGACAGACTGAAGGCCCTGGAAGCAGAAATCCAGGCCCTGAAGCATGAACTTATGGAAAAAGGAATCGAAAGGAGTCTAAAGTCGTGAGCATTCAGATCTATAACACGCTTTCTAGACAAAAGGAAGAATTTAAGCCGCTTGAGCCGGGGAAGGTAAAGATGTATGTTTGCGGCCCGACAGTATATAACTATATCCATATCGGGAATGCCCGCCCTGCAATTGTATTCGATACAGTCAGGAGATACCTCGAATACCGGGGCTATGATGTCCAATATGTATCAAACTTCACAGATGTGGATGATAAGTTGATCAAGGCAGCTAAGGAGCTTGGCGGAGAAGTGCCGGAAATCGCTGACAAATTCATCGAAGCCTATTTTGAGGATGTAGGCGCTCTTGGATGCAAGAAGGCGGACGTCCACCCGCGGGTCATGGAAAATATGGATATTATCATTGATTTTATTGCCTCTTTGATTGATAAAGGGTTTGCTTATGAATCGGAGGGGGATGTATATTATAGAACCAGGAAATTTAACGGATATGGCAAGCTTTCTCATCAATCCATAGATGAGCTGAGGCTGGGAGCTAGAATCGAAGTGGGCGAGAAGAAGCAGGATTCCCTCGATTTTGCCCTATGGAAAGCCGCAAAGGAAGGCGAGATCTCATGGAACAGTCCGTGGGGGAATGGCCGGCCGGGCTGGCATATTGAATGCTCTGCCATGGCTAAGAAATATCTTGGTGACACGATTGACATCCATGCCGGGGGACAGGATCTGGCGTTTCCGCATCACGAGAATGAAATCGCCCAGTCAGAGGCGCTGACCGGCAAGGAATTCTCCCGATACTGGATGCATAATGGCTATATCAACATCGATAATGAGAAAATGTCAAAATCGCTGGGCAATTTTGTGACTGTACACGATATCATTAAACACTTTGATCCGAATCTGATCCGTTTTTTCATGCTGTCTGTCCACTACCGTCATCCGATTAATTACAGTGAGGAACTGCTGGAAAAATTGATGGCCGGGCTGAACAGGCTGAAAACTTCTTACCAGAATCTTATCCACCGCAGCGGAGCAAGCACCGGTCTTACGGAAAACAACCAGGAATGGCTGGATAAGCTCTCTGCGATCCGCAGTGATTTTGAAAAAGAAATGGATGACGACTTCAATACAGCTAATGCCGTTTCTATCCTGTTTGAGCTTTCAAAGCAGGCCAATTACTATCTGCTCGAAAAGAATACAGACAAAGCGGTGATTGAGGCGTTTATTAAGGAATTCAAGGAACTCTTTGCTGTTCTGGGTCTTTCACTCAAGGAAGAGGAACTGCTGGATGATGAAATTGAAGCTCTTATCGAACAGCGGATCCAGGCGCGGAAGGACCGCAATTTTGCCCTGTCTGATGAAATACGCGACCGTTTGAAGGAAATGGATATCATTCTGGAGGACACAGCACAGGGAACCAGATGGAAACGAGGGTGATCAGCATGTTCGACTATGATCATCATATAAATGCGCACCTTCTGAACAGCCTGGCTCTTGCCTATATGGGGGATGCCGTATATGAAGCATATATCCGGCACCACCTCCTTCAGAAAGGGGGCATCAGGCCGCACCGCCTGCACCGCGAGTCCACGACATTTGTGTCGGCAAAGGCCCAGAGTAAAGTGATTCATCATTTCCTTGATGCAGGCCTGTTAACAGAGGAAGAAACAGCGGTCGTCAAGAGGGGGCGAAATGCCAAGTCGGGAACCATCCCGAAAAACACGGATGTACAGACCTATCGGTACAGTACGGCCTTTGAAGCGTTGATCGGCTTCTTGTTTTTGAATAATGAAAGAGACAGAATGGAAGGCCTTATAGGACAGGCCATTCAGTACGTAGAGTCCCAGAAAGGAGGAACAGGCAATGAGTGAAGATTTTATAATTGGAAGGAACCCTGTTTCAGAAGCGCTTCGTTCAAACAGGGAAATCAATAAAATTTGGGTGGCTGAAGGAGCGCAGAAGGGCTCCATGCAGCCTATCATCGCGATGGCCAAAGAAGCGAACGTCATGGTCCAGATTGTGCCGAGGAAGAAAATTGACCAGATGATCGAGGGCAATCACCAGGGCGTCATTGCCCAGGTAGCCGCTTACGACTATGCCGAAATAGATGATTTATTCGAGTATGCAAAAAAGAAGGATGAAGATCCGTTTTTCCTGATTCTTGATGAGATTGAGGATCCGCATAATCTTGGCTCTATCATGAGGACGGCTGATGCATCGGGTGTACACGGGATCATTATACCCAAGCGGAGGGCAGTCGGCCTTACAGCTACGGTCGCCAAGTCTTCTACGGGAGCCATTGAATACATTCCTGTTGTCAGGGTCACAAACCTGGCTAGGGCAATAGAGGAACTAAAAGAGCGCGGTGTCTGGATAGCAGGTACCGATGCCAAAGGCAGCCAGGATTACCGGAAGATAGACGGGAACATGCCGCTTGCCGTGGTGATTGGAAGTGAGGGCAAGGGAATGGGCCGTTTGATCAGGGACAAGTGTGATTTTCTCTTCAACCTGCCGATGAAGGGGAAAGTAACGTCCCTGAATGCTTCTGTAGCAGCTGGATTACTGATGTACGAGGTTTACCGCAAGCGGCACCCATTAGGGGAATAGCCATGGACATCCTTTTGGTGGATGGCTACAATATCATTGGTGCCTGGCCCGAGCTCCGGGCGCTCAGGAACCATGACCTTCAGGCAGCAAGGGACAGATTGATCCAACAGATGGCGGAATATCAGGCTGTCAGCGGCTTCAGAGTGATCGTCGTCTTTGATGCCCATTATGTCCAGGGGATGGAAAAGAAGTATCAGGATTATAAGGTAGAAGTGATTTTCACCCGTGAAAATGAGTCTGCAGACGAGCGGATTGAAAAACTTGCGATAGAGCTCAATAACATTAGAACCCAAATTCATGTGGCGACCTCCGATGCGACTGAGCAATGGGCCATTTTCGGCCAGGGAGCCCTCCGTAAGTCGGCCCGTGAATTATTTAATGAAATGGAGCATATGGACAAGGAGATAGAGAAAAATATTGCAAAAACTGCAAAGAAAAAGCCGGCCGCGAAAATCCAGCTGAGCAATGAAGTGGCAGAAATTTTTGAAAAATGGCGCAGAGGAACCTTTTGAGTTATTGACGTCCAAATTTTGGCTCCTGTATAATATCCTTATCTATGTATTGGGGCCGGAGGGATATGTGTGATTGCAAACTTGGATTTCCTGCAGAACGAGCGTTTTCTGAAAATGGAAGACGAGACTTTGGTAGAGCTGGTACATAAGGGCGACAGTGATGCACTTGATTTTATCATCCAAAAATACCGGAATTTTGTCCGCGCGAAAGCAAGGACTTATTTCCTGATCGGCGCAGATAAGGAAGATATTGTACAGGAAGGAATGATCGGCCTCTTTAAAGCCATACGGGACTTTAGGGAGGACAAGCTCACTTCATTCAAAGCCTTTGCCGAGCTGTGCATCACAAGGCAGATCATCACGGCAATCAAGACCGCTACCCGCCAGAAGCATATTCCCCTCAACTCCTATGTGTCTCTCGATAAGCCGATTTACGACGAGGACTCCGACCGTACCCTGATGGATGTTTTGTCAGGGGCAAAGGCCCAGGATCCGGAAGAGCTCGTTATCAGCCAGGAAGAGTTTGATGATATAGAGCTCAAGATGGCAGAGCTTTTAAGCGACCTGGAAAGGCGGGTGCTGGCTCTTTATCTAGAGGGTCAGTCATATCAGGAAATTTCAGAAGAGCTGAACAGGCATGTGAAGTCCATAGATAATGCGCTCCAGCGGGTAAAAAGGAAATTGGAGCGGTACCTGGAAGGTCGGGAAGTCACACTGTGAGCCCCGCTGCACAGCTGGCTCCATTTTCATATTGACATAAAAAGGGAGCCATGATAAAGTTTCTAGAGTGTATAAGTATGAGGGTGTTATTCTATGAAAAAGAAAATCGTATTATCATGTGCAGAGTGCGGCTCCCGGAATTATTCCACAGAGAGCAGCAGTTCAGGCACAGAGCGTTTAGAAATAAATAAGTTTTGCAGTAATTGCAATAAACATGTGCTTCACAAAGAGACGAAGTAAGATTTACACAGACATAGACACCAGTCATTTTACCCGGGGTGGAGGTTATTACATTCATGCAGCGCATAACTGAGTTTTTTCGCGGCGTAGGCCGTGAAATGAAAAAGGTAAGCTGGCCAAAGCGCAAAGAGCTCACATCATATACGATCACGGTTCTTAGCACCATCGTTTTCATGGCTATTTTCTTTGCAGTGGTTGACTTGGGGATTTCAAAGTTAATTCGTTTAATACTTGAATAAGTTAGTGTAAATAATGGTATAATGGTGATACATTCATATTCTTCTTAAAAAAGCCCGCGAGACGGGTTTTTTAATTTGGGTAAATTTTTTTTATGTGCATGTAGATTTGGTCAGTGAGTCATGAAGATAATCACAGCAGCGGACAGCAGTCTTTTGTTTATCTGCATAAATGTAAAACTTAAGGTATTAGGGAGGGAAGGACACTTAGTCCTACTGAGATGGAAAAGAATTGGTATGTAGTCCACACCTACTCCGGTTATGAGAATAAGGTGAAGGCGAATCTTGAGAAGCGTGTTGAAACCATGGCGATGCAAGATAAGATCTTCCGGGTAGTGGTTCCTGAAGAAGAAGAGACAAGCATAAAAGACGGCAAGAAGAAAACTGTAAAAAAGAAAGTATTCCCAGGCTATGTGCTGGTTGAAATCATCATGACTGATGATTCCTGGTATGTGGTCCGCAATACACCTGGCGTAACCGGGTTTGTAGGCTCGGCGGGTTCCGGCTCAAAGCCGACTCCGTTGCTGCCTGAAGAAGTAGTGACCATCCTCAAGCATATGGGTATGGAAGAGCGACGGGTGGATGTCGATTATACGCTCGGCGAGAAGGTCCAGGTTAAGGAAGGTCCATTCGCTACCTTTGTCGGCTCAATCGAGGAAATCGACAAAGACAAATCGAAGCTTAAGGTTCTTGTCAATATGTTCGGCCGGGATACTCCGGTAGAACTGGATTTTGAACAGGTAGAGAAAATATAAACTAAAATAAACTTGAAATCATTTTGAAAAAGTGGTAATATTTCAAAGGTCAGTATGTCTCATTTAATGAGACCTGAACCATAAGACTAAATTCTTTATTCATAATATAAAGAATCCAGATGAGTGGGAGGGTTCCATAACCCATATACCACATCACGGACGATAAGGAGGTGTGTCTCGTGGCTAAAAAAGTAATTAAACTAGTAAAACTGCAAATCCCTGCAGGTAAAGCTAACCCAGCGCCGCCAGTTGGTCCTGCACTTGGTCAAGCCGGTGTTAACATCATGGGTTTCTGTAAAGAGTTTAACGCTCGTACAGCAGATCAAGCTGGTCTTATCATTCCGGTAGAAATCACGGTATTTGAGGACCGTTCATTTACATTCATTACGAAAACTCCGCCCGCTGCAGTTCTTCTTAAGAAAGCGGCTGGTCTAGAGTCTGGTTCTGGTGAACCAAATCGTAAGAAGGTTGCAACAGTCAAGCGTGATACAGTACGTGAGATTGCTGAAACTAAAATGCCTGACCTGAATGCAGCTAGCGTTGAATCTGCTATGCGCATGGTCGAAGGTACTGCTCGCAGTATGGGTATTGTCATTGAAGACTGATCCATATAAGATGTAAAGGTGTTTCTTGAGGGTTGCGGTGTTGTCAAAGATGCTCGCAACCTTTATTCGTGGGAGGTTATTCCGCTAAAACCACATTATAGGAGGACAATTAAAATGGCTAAAAAAGGCAAGAAGTATCTAGAAGCTGTAAAGCTTGTAGACCGTACAAAAGCATATTCAGCTGCTGAAGCTGTTGAACTTGTAAAACAAACAAACACAGCTAAGTTTGATGCAACTGTTGAGGTTGCTTTCCGTCTGGGCGTAGACCCTAAGAAAGCTGACCAGCAAATCCGTGGAGCAGTTGTGCTTCCAAACGGAACTGGTAAAACTCAGCGTGTATTGGTATTCGCTAAAGGTGAAAAAGCAAAGGAAGCAGAAGCTTCTGGCGCTGATTTCGTAGGCGATACTGATTACATCACCAAAATTCAGCAAGGCTGGTTTGATTTCGATGTGATCGTTGCAACTCCAGACATGATGGGTGAAGTTGGTAAGCTTGGACGCGTATTGGGTCCTAAGGGCTTAATGCCAAACCCTAAAACTGGAACTGTTACTTTCGATGTAGAAAAAGCAGTTAAAGAAATCAAAGCTGGTAAAGTGGAATACCGTGTTGACCGTCAGAGCAACATCCACGTTCCAATCGGGAAAGTTTCTTTCGACAACGAAAAACTTCTTGAAAACTTCACCACGATCTATGATACTTTGTTAAAAGTTAAGCCGGCGGCTGCTAAAGGGACATACATGAAGAATGTATCTGTCACTTCTACAATGGGCCCTGGTGTGAAGGTTGACGCTTCTTCTTTCACAGCTTCAAAATAAAGTTGACAACCTAAGAAATATTTAATATACTATTTCTTGTTGAAAATAAAATACATTTGTACCGAAGACAGCAGGTGCATCCAATGCTTAATTTTCCTGCCGAGGTAAATTCGATATATTAGTCACTGACTAAAACGAACTTACTGCCTCCATGTCTTCTCTGATATGGAGGCTTTTTCATTGGTATGAATCGTGTTTGACAAATCTTACAGGAGGTGTCTAGATGAGCAGTGCTGTTGAACAAAAGAAACAAATCGTAGAGGATATTGCCGGTAAATTCAAAGCAAGTAAATCTACTATCATTGTTGATTACCGCGGCTTGACCGTTGCGGAAGTAACAGAGCTTCGTAAGCAGCTGCGTGAAGCTGGCATCGAGTTCAAGGTTTTCAAAAACTCCATGACTCGCCGTGCCGCTGAATCTGTAGAGCTTGGCGGATTGAATGAATCCCTTACTGGCCCTAACGCAATCGCGTTCAGTAACGAAGATGTTGTTGCACCAGCGAAAATCCTTAACGATTTCGCTAAAAAACACGAAGCGCTTGAAATCAAAGCGGGTGTTATCGAGGGGAACCTTGCTACAGTTGAAGAAGTTAAAGCTCTTGCTGAACTTCCATCTCGCGAAGGACTTCTTTCTATGTTGCTTAGCGTGCTTCAAGCACCTATCCGCAACCTTGCTCTTGCTGCAAAAGCTGTTGCAGACCAAAAAGAAGAACAAGGCGCATAAGCTGATCCTGGCTTTCGGCTGAATCAAATAAAAAAACATATACTCAAGGAGGAAATAAGTAATGACTAAAGAACAAATCATTGAAGCGGTTAAATCCATGACTGTTTTAGAACTTAACGATCTTGTAAAAGCTATCGAAGAAGAATTCGGCGTAACTGCTGCAGCTCCTGTAGCTGTAGCTGGCGGAGCAGGCGGCGGAGACGCAGCTGCTGAGCAGACTGAATTTGATGTTGTCCTGACTAGCGCTGGCGACCAAAAAATCAAAGTTATCAAAGTTGTTCGTGAAATCACAGGCCTTGGTCTTAAAGAAGCGAAAGAACTTGTTGATAACACTCCTAAAGCAGTTAAAGAAGGAGCTTCTAAAGAAGAAGCTGAAGAAGTTAAAGCTAAGCTTGAAGAAGTTGGCGCTAACGTCGAAGTTAAGTAATATTGCATAAAAAGAGAGCCCGCTTTTAAAGCGGGCTTTTTTTAACACCAAAGCTTGGTGTTGAATCCTCAAGCTTTAAATCTTTCTATGTGAGGGTGAAACTAGATGGGCGATCACTATTTTACACACAACCCGAATGCCGAAAGCAATCCGAAAACCTGGACGTTCACCTTGAGGGGAAGGGAGTTCCGCTTTAAGACAGATACCGGTGTCTTCTCCAAGAATGAAGTGGATTTCGGCTCGAGGCTGCTGATCGAAGCCTTTGTACCCAATGAGGATGTTAAAGGCAGACTGCTTGATGCCGGGTGCGGCTATGGACCGATCGGCCTGACCGTTGCGCCTGATGTTGATGACGCTGTTGTCCATATGATTGATGTGAATGAAAGGGCATTAATGCTCGCAAAAGAAAATGCCGCTCTTAACAAGATCGGCAATGTGGAAATATATCAAAGCGACAGGCTGCTTGGTGTGAAGGAAACCGGGTTCGCTTCGATCCTGACAAACCCGCCTATACGCGCGGGCAAGAAGATTGTACATGATATCCTGGAGCAGTCTTTTGAAAAGCTGGCGGATAAGGGCGAGCTGTGGGTGGTTATCCAGAAAAAGCAGGGAGCTCCTTCGGCGATGGATAAGATGGAAGAGTTATTCGGGAATGTAGAAACCGTGGATAAAAAGAAGGGGTACTACATCCTGCGCTCTAAAAAAGGACGCCAGGAATAGGTTTAAAACGAGGCAATATGAAAAAAGTCCTTTAAAAGGTTTGACTGGGAAAAATGGCTATGATAATATTATTTAATGCATATATATAATTTCCCTCATTATGCATACTCTCTTTATTATTATAGTATAAAAAGTGCTTTTGTGGGAAAAAATATATTGATAATAGTTTGTTTTTTTGAAAATGCGGTTTTTAAAATAGAAAACCCTTTTTCTTTTTTTGTCTGTGAGTTAACAGCTACATAGGCATGCTTATATCGCTTAACAGGCGAAGATTTACACTTATAATGCTTTATTTGAGGGGTGAATCAGTTGACAGGTCAACTAGTTCAGTATGGACGACACCGCCAGCGCAGAACTTATGCAAGAATCAGCGAGGTTTTAGAATTACCGAATCTTATCGAGATTCAAACCTCCTCTTACCAATGGTTTCTTGATGAGGGCTTAAGAGAAATGTTCCAGGATATTTCTCCTATCGAGGACTTTACAGGCAACCTTTCGCTAGAATTCATTGATTACAGTCTCGGAGATCCGAAGTATTCAGTGGAGGAATCCAAGGAGCGCGATGTTACGTATTCTGCTCCGCTACGCGTGAAAGTACGTCTGGTAAACAAGGAAACAGGCGAAGTAAAAGACCAGGATGTTTTCATGGGTGACTTCCCGCTAATGACTGAGACAGGCACTTTCGTCATCAATGGTGCAGAACGTGTCATCGTTTCTCAGTTAGTGCGTTCTCCAAGTGTCTACTTTAGCGGAAAGTTAGACAAGAATGGGAAAAGGGGCTATACAGCCACTGTCATTCCAAACCGCGGGGCTTGGCTTGAGTATGAAACAGATGCTAAGGATGTTGTTTACGTAAGGATCGACCGTACAAGGAAACTTCCGGTCACTGTCCTTCTTCGTGCACTCGGGTTTGGCTCTGATCAAGAAATCATCGATTTGATTGGCGATAATGAATATATCCGCAATACGCTTGAAAAAGACAACACAGAAAGCACCGAAAAGGCATTGCTTGAGATCTACGAGCGTCTCCGCCCAGGCGAGCCGCCGACTGTAGAGAATGCAAAAAGCCTTCTCGTTTCCAGATTCTTTGATCCAAAAAGATATGATCTTGCTAATGTTGGACGCTATAAGATCAACAAAAAGCTTCATATTAAAAACCGCCTGTTCAATCAGCGTCTGGCCCAGACTCTGGCTGACCCTGAAACAGGAGAGATCATCGCTGAAGCGGGCACTCTGCTTGACCGCAGGAATTTAGACCGCATCATTCCATTCCTTGAAAAAGGAGTGGAGTTCAAGTCTTTCAACCCTGTCAGCGGAGTAGTAGATGAAGATATTCTCATGCAGATAATCAAAATTTATGCACCGGCCGATGCAGAAGGTGAAAAAGTCATCAATGTAATAGGGAATGCTTATGTAGAAGAACAGGTGAAGAATATCACGCCTGCCGACATCATTTCTTCAATCAGCTATTTCTTCAACCTGCTGCATTCAGTAGGGGACACTGATGACATTGACCATTTAGGAAACCGCCGCCTGCGTTCTGTAGGAGAACTTCTGCAAAACCAGTTCCGGATCGGTCTTTCCCGTATGGAACGTGTTGTTCGTGAAAGGATGTCCATCCAGGATACGAACACAATAACACCTCAACAATTAATTAATATCCGTCCAGTTATCGCTTCCATTAAAGAGTTCTTCGGAAGTTCCCAGCTGTCGCAGTTCATGGACCAGACGAACCCTCTTGCTGAATTGACGCACAAACGCCGTCTATCTGCACTAGGGCCAGGCGGACTGACCCGTGAGCGTGCCGGCTTTGAAGTGCGTGACGTCCATTATTCACATTACGGCCGCATGTGTCCGATTGAGACTCCTGAGGGACCAAACATCGGTTTGATCAACTCCCTTTCAAGCTTTGCGAAGGTAAACCGTTTTGGCTTCATTGAAACACCCTACCGCCGTGTGGATCCTGAAACAGGGAAAATCACCAGCAGAATCGACTATATGACTGCTGATGAGGAAGATAACTATGTTGTAGCCCAGGCGAATGTGCTGCTTGATGAATCAGGTGCATTCGTTGAGGAAGATATCATTGCACGTTTCCGCGGTGAGAATACCGTTGTAAAACGCGACCGTGTAGATTACATGGATGTATCGCCTAAGCAGGTTGTTTCTGCGGCGACTGCCTGTATCCCGTTCCTTGAAAACGATGACTCCAACCGTGCCCTCATGGGAGCGAACATGCAGCGTCAGGCTGTTCCGTTGATGCAGCCTGAAGCACCGATTGTTGGAACAGGCATGGAGTATGTGTCTGCAAAAGACTCGGGTGCCGCTGTCATTTGTAAACACGAAGGAATCGTCGAGCACGTCGAATCCAGGGAAGTCTGGGTAAGACGCGTGAAGGAAGTAGACGGGCAGGAAGTAAGGGGAGACCTTGACAAGTACAGAATGCTTAAATTCATTAGATCCAATCAGGGAACCTGCTATAACCAGCGTCCGATCGTAAGTGTCGGCGACCGGGTGACAAAGGGAGAAATCCTTGCTGACGGACCATCGATGGAAAAGGGCGAACTTGCACTTGGACGAAATGTACTGGTAGCTTTCATGACTTGGGACGGCTACAACTATGAAGATGCCATCATCATGAGCGAACGTCTTGTAAAAGACGATGTATATACTTCTATCCATATTGAAGAATATGAATCCGAATCTCGTGATACCAAGCTCGGGCCGGAAGAGATCACAAGGGATATTCCAAACGTCGGCGAGGATGCACTCCGCAACCTAGACGAGCGCGGAATCATCCGTGTAGGCGCCGAAGTTAAAGACGGCGACCTGCTTGTAGGTAAAGTAACTCCTAAGGGTGTTACAGAGCTTACAGCCGAGGAAAGACTTCTTCACGCAATCTTTGGTGAAAAAGCACGTGAAGTGCGGGATACATCGCTTCGTGTTCCTCACGGCGGCGGCGGCATCGTACTCGATGTCAAAGTCTTTAATCGTGAAGACGGCGATGAACTTCCTCCAGGCGTCAACCAGCTTGTCCGTGCCTATATCGTACAGAAGCGTAAGATTTCCGAGGGAGACAAAATGGCGGGACGCCATGGTAACAAAGGGGTAATCTCCCGGATCCTTCCGGAAGAAGATATGCCTTTCATGCCAGACGGCACGCCAGTCGACATCATGTTGAATCCGCTGGGTGTACCATCACGTATGAACATCGGGCAGGTGCTCGAACTCCACCTTGGAATGGCCGCAAGATATCTGGGGATCCATGTTGCTTCTCCTGTATTTGACGGAGCGAGGGAAGAGGATGTATGGGGCACGATCGCAGAGGCCGGCATGGCGAATGACGCCAAGACAGTCCTGTACGACGGCCGCTCCGGCGAACCGTTTGATAACAGAGTCTCTGTTGGTGTCATGTATATGATCAAGCTTGCCCACATGGTTGATGATAAGCTGCATGCACGTTCAACTGGACCTTACTCGCTTGTTACACAGCAGCCGCTCGGCGGTAAAGCCCAATTCGGCGGACAGCGCTTTGGGGAGATGGAGGTTTGGGCACTTGAAGCTTATGGTGCTGCATATACACTCCAGGAAATCCTTACAGTCAAATCCGATGATGTCGTGGGCCGTGTGAAAACATACGAGGCAATCGTCAAAGGTGAAAACGTACCTGAACCAGGAGTGCCAGAATCATTCAAGGTACTTATCAAAGAGCTTCAAAGCTTAGGTATGGATGTCAAAATCATGTCTGGTGAAGATAAAGAGATCGAAATGCGCGACCTTGATGATGAAGAAGAACTGAATCAAGCAGACTCGCTTACAATTGATACGGACCCAAAAGCACCTGAATCAGAAACAGTAGGCACCAAAGAGTAAAACAGCTTCGGAAATGCAATAAGGGTAAAACCTGGAGATTAAGAGGGAGGTAGGCCCCTTGATAGACGTTAATAATTTTGAGTATATGAAAATTGGTTTAGCTTCTCCTGACAAGATCCGTTCTTGGTCATTTGGGGAGGTCAAAAAACCGGAAACCATCAACTATCGTACTCTAAAACCTGAAAAAGACGGGTTGTTCTGTGAACGTATCTTTGGTCCTACAAAGGACTGGGAATGTCATTGCGGAAAGTATAAAAGAGTCCGTTATAAAGGTGTAGTCTGTGACCGATGCGGCGTAGAAGTCACCCGTGCAAAAGTACGGCGCGAGCGTATGGGCCATATTGAGCTTGCTGCACCTGTATCTCATATCTGGTATTTCAAAGGGATTCCGAGCCGTATGGGACTTGTCCTTGACATGTCCCCAAGGGCCCTTGAGGAAGTCATCTACTTTGCTTCTTATGTAGTAACCGAAACAGGTGATACTGCACTGGATAAAAAGCAGCTGCTTTCTGAAAAAGAATACCGTGCATACCGTGAAAAATACGGCAGCAAATTCCAGGCAGCAATGGGAGCAGAAGCGATCAAGAAGCTTTTGCTTGATATAGACCTGGATAAAGAAGTGGACTTCCTTAAAGAAGAGCTTAAAACCGCCCAGGGGCAGAGACGTACCCGTGCCATCAAAAGGCTCGAAGTGCTCGAAGCCTTCAGGAACTCTGGTAATGAGCCTTCCTGGATGATCCTCGATGTCCTGCCTGTCATCCCGCCGGAACTGCGTCCTATGGTGCAGCTCGATGGCGGCCGTTTTGCCACATCTGACTTAAACGATCTGTACCGCCGGGTTATCAACCGGAACAACAGGCTGAAGCGCCTTCTGGACCTGGGTGCACCAAGCATCATCGTCCAGAACGAAAAGCGTATGCTTCAGGAAGCTGTCGATGCTTTGATCGATAACGGAAGAAGAGGCAGGCCTGTTACCGGACCGGGTAACCGTCCGCTCAAATCCCTTTCTCACATGCTGAAAGGAAAGCAGGGGCGTTTCCGTCAAAACCTTCTTGGGAAGCGTGTTGACTACTCCGGCCGTTCTGTTATTGTCGTAGGTCCGAACCTGAAGATGTACCAGTGCGGACTTCCTAAGGAAATGGCGATCGAGCTGTTTAAGCCGTTTGTCATGAAGGAATTGGTCGGCAAAGGGCTGGCACATAATATCAAGTCGGCCAAGCGGAAAATTGAACGTCTCCAGCCTGAAGTATGGGATGTGCTGGAATCAGTCATCAAGGAGCACCCGGTTCTTTTGAACCGTGCACCGACTCTTCACAGGCTTGGAATCCAGGCGTTTGAACCGACACTTGTGGAAGGCCGTGCCATCAGGCTCCATCCGCTCGTGTGTACAGCGTACAATGCCGATTTCGATGGTGACCAGATGGCGGTCCACGTGCCGCTGTCATCTGAAGCACAGGCTGAAGCACGCCTGCTCATGCTTGCTGCACAGAACATCCTGAATCCTAAAGACGGGAAACCGGTTGTTACTCCATCACAGGATATGGTACTGGGTAACTATTACCTGACTATGGAACGTGAAGGCGCAAACGGTGAAGGCATGATCTTCAAGGATACAAGCGAAGCGATCCTTGCTTATCAAAATGGATATGTACACCTGCATACACGTGTCGCTGTCCATGCCGGCTCGCTTAAGAACCAGACGTTCACAGAAGAACAAAACAGCAAGCTGCTGCTGACGACTGTCGGAAAATTGATCTTTAACGAAATTCTTCCTGATACATTCCCGTACCTGAATGAACCGACAAAATCCAATCTTGAGGAAAAAACTCCAGAGAAGTATTTTGTTGAAAAAGGGCAGGATGTCAGAGAAATCATTAAGGCTCAGCCTGGCGTTGATCCGTTTGTTAAAAAGTTCTTAGGAAATATCATCGCCGAGGTATTCAAGCGATTCAAGATTACTGAAACCTCTAAGATGCTTGACCGCATGAAAGATCTTGGATTCAGGCACTCAACAAGGGCGGGAATCACCGTTGGTGTAGCTGACATTGTTGTACTTGCTGAGAAGAAACAGATCATTGAAGAAGGTCAATCTAAAGTAGATAACGTACTGAAGCAGTTCAGACGCGGTCTGATCACTGAAGAAGAACGCTATGATAGAGTCATTTCGATCTGGAGCGGGGCGAAGGATGCCATTCAGGCCAAGCTGATGCAGTCCCTGAATAAGCGGAACCCAATCTTCATGATGAGTGATTCCGGCGCCCGTGGTAATGCGTCCAACTTTACGCAGCTTGCTGGTATGCGCGGACTCATGGCCAACCCGGCCGGCCGGATCATTGAATTGCCGATCAAATCCTCTTTCCGAGAAGGATTGACGGTTCTTGAATACTTCATTTCGACCCACGGTGCCCGTAAAGGTCTTGCAGATACGGCGCTTAAAACAGCTGACTCCGGTTACCTTACAAGACGTCTTGTCGATGTTGCCCAGGATGTCATCGTACGCGATGACGACTGTGGAACAGACCGAGGCCTGCTGATCGGCGCCCTGAAAGACGGAACAGAAACAATCGAGCACCTTGAGGAACGTTTAATCGGCCGTTATGCAAGAAAGCCGATCAGGCATCCTGAAACAAATGAAGTCATTGTTGCAGAAAATGAATTGATAACTGAAGACCTGGCTAAATATGTGGAAGATGTAGGCGTCCAGCAGGTATGGATCCGCTCTGCGTTCACATGTAACACACGCCACGGTGTATGTAAGAAATGTTATGGCCGTAACCTGGCAACTGGAGAACAGGTGGAAGTTGGAGAAGCAGTCGGAATCATCGCTGCACAATCCATCGGTGAACCTGGAACACAGCTTACCATGCGTACATTCCATACCGGCGGTGTTGCCGGGGATGACATCACCCAGGGTCTCCCTCGTATCCAGGAATTGTTTGAGGCCCGTAACCCTAAGGGTCAGGCAATCATTTCCGAAATCGACGGAACAGTTACAGCAATCAACGAAATCAGAGACAAACAGCAGGAAATCACTATACAGGGCGAAGTTGAATCCCGTTCTTATGTTGCTCCATATACCGCGCGCCTAAAAGTCGCAGTAGACTCGAAGGTAATCCGCGGCCAGGAACTGACGGAAGGATCCATCGACCCTAAAGAGCTTCTCAAGATCAGAGATGTACTGTCTGTCCAGGAATATCTGCTGAAAGAAGTCCAGAGAGTCTATCGTATGCAAGGGGTAGAAATCGGCGATAAGCATATTGAAGTTATGGTCCGCCAGATGCTCCGCAAAATCCGTGTATTGGATGCGGGAGAATCAAGCGTGCTTCCAGGCACACTGCTTGATATCCACCAATTCACAGATGCAAACGAAAAGGCGCTGCTTGAAGGCAAAATGCCTGCAACAGGACGTCCTGTACTGCTTGGTATCACCAAAGCATCACTTGAAACCGACTCATTCCTATCTGCTGCATCCTTCCAGGAAACCACAAGGGTCCTTACGGATGCCGCAATTAAAGGAAAACGTGATGAATTGCTCGGCTTGAAAGAAAATGTTATCATCGGAAAACTTGTTCCTGCAGGAACAGGGATGGCCCGCTACAGAAAGGCTGCACCGGTTTTAACAGAAGATTCGAGTGAAGAAACAGTTTCGGTTGATTGATAAAAACGGCCGGTAATCCATTTACCGGCCTCTTTTTTAAGAAAGTCTGGTAAAGCATCCTATACACAGGGACAGCTGCTGAAATATTTTCCGAAGTATAGTTGACATCTAATATAAAAGGATGTTACTATAGCAAAGGTGCTCCTATAATACCTGTTGCTTTGGAGGATATATCATGTCTTATGAAAAAGTGCAGAATGCAAATTCAGTGATTGTAGGAACAAAACAAACAGTTAAAGCTGTAAAGAACGGGCTTGTATCAGAAGTAGTGCTGGCGGCTGACGCTGATCCTAAGGTGAAGGCGAAGGTTTTAGAAGCTATTAAAGAACATAACGTTCCGGTACACCATGTAGATTCCATGCAAAAGCTTGGCAAGGCATGCGGAATTGAAGTGGGCGCTGTGACTGTTGCAATTAAAAAGTAAAACTGTTTTTGTAGAAAACTACAAAAACTTTGTTTTTGCCCATTTACGAACCACCTGGATGTGTGGGTCTAGAAATGAATATGCGAAGGGAGGAAAAATAAATGCCTACTATTAATCAATTAATACGTAAGGGACGCGAGACTAAAGAGGAAAAGTCTAAATCCCCGGCGTTGAATAAAGGCTATAACAGCTTTAAGAAAGCACAGACTAACGTATCATCTCCACAGAAACGCGGTGTATGTACTCGTGTTGGTACTATGACACCTAAGAAGCCAAACTCAGCGCTTCGTAAATACGCTCGTGTGCGTTTGACTAATGGCATCGAGGTAACTGCCTACATCCCTGGGATTGGACACAACCTGCAAGAACACAGTGTTGTACTTATCCGCGGCGGACGTGTAAAGGATTTACCGGGTGTGCGTTATCACATCGTTCGTGGTGCGCTTGATACAGCTGGTGTTACAAACCGTATGCAAGGCCGTTCAAAATACGGTACTAAGCGCCCTAAAGCTCCAAAGAAATAATTTATAAGAAATAAAAACTTTGTAACTTGTTGAAAGGAGGAAATAAGATGCCACGTAAAGGACCTGTATCTAAGAGAGACGTTTTACCTGATCCGCTTTACAATTCAAAGCTTGTTAGCCGTTTGATTAACAAGATGATGGTTGATGGACAGCGAGGTAAGTCTCAAAAAATACTTTACTCTGCATTTGATATCATTCAAGAACGTTCTGGCAAGGAGCCAATGGAAGTATTCGAAGCTGCTCTTAAAAACATTATGCCAGTATTGGAAGTAAAAGCACGCCGTGTAGGTGGAGCGAACTACCAAGTACCTATCGAGGTGCGTCCAGACCGCCGTACAACACTCGGTCTTCGCTGGTTAGTGAACTATTCCCGTCTTCGTGGAGAAAAAACCATGGAAGAGCGTCTAGCTAATGAAATCCTTGATGCTGCTAACAGCACTGGAGCTTCCGTGAAGAAACGCGAAGATACACACAAAATGGCTGAAGCCAATAAAGCATTCGCTCACTATCGCTGGTAAGATCATTAAAAACATTCTATTTACAATAGGAAGGAGAAAGACCCAATGGCAAGAGAGTTCTCCTTAGAAAACACTCGTAATATCGGTATCATGGCACACATCGATGCCGGTAAAACAACGACAACAGAGCGTGTTCTTTATTACACTGGCCGTATCCACAAGATCGGTGAAACTCACGAAGGTGCATCTCAGATGGACTGGATGGAGCAGGAGCAGGAGCGTGGAATCACTATTACATCCGCTGCTACAACTGCACAGTGGAAAGGGCACCGCGTAAACATCATTGACACTCCGGGACACGTAGACTTCACAGTTGAGGTTGAGCGTTCACTGCGTGTACTTGATGGAGCTGTAGCTGTACTTGATGCTCAATCAGGTGTTGAGCCTCAGACAGAAACAGTTTGGCGCCAGGCTACTACTTATGGCGTACCGCGTGTTGTATTCGTAAACAAAATGGACAAAATCGGTGCAGATTTCCTTTACTCTGTAAAGACAATCCACGACCGTCTTCAAGCTAACGCTCACCCAATCCAGTTACCAATTGGTGCGGAAGATGAGTTTGAAGCAATCATTGACCTGGTTGAAATGAATGCTGTATTCTACGGCAATGACCTGGGAACTGATATTGAAGTTCGTGAGATTCCTGAAGAGCATATGGACCTTGCACTTGAATACCGTGAAAAGCTAGTGGAAGCTGTTGCTGAACTAGATGAAGAATTGATGGAGAAATACCTTGGCGGAGAAGAGCTTACAAAAGAAGAATTGAAAGCTGCTATCCGTAAAGGTACTGTAAACGTAGAATTCTATCCGGTAATCTGTGGTTCTGCCTTTAAAAACAAAGGTGTCCAGCTGATGCTTGATACAGTTATTGACTATCTTCCATCTCCAGTGGATGTACCATCTATCAAAGGTACTCTTCCAGATACAGATGAAGAAGTAACTCGTCCTTCAAGCGACAGCGAGCCATTCTCTGCACTTGCTTTCAAAGTTATGACCGACCCTTATGTTGGTAAACTAACATTCTTCCGTGTATATTCTGGTACATTGAACTCAGGTTCTTACGTGCAGAACTCTACTAAAGGAAAGCGTGAGCGTGTAGGACGTATCCTGCAGATGCATGCTAACTCCCGTGAAGAGATCTCTCAGGTATACGCAGGAGACATCGCGGCAGCTGTAGGTCTAAAAGACACTACTACTGGTGACACTCTATGTGATGAGAAAAACCTTGTTATCCTGGAATCCATGGAATTCCCTGAACCGGTTATCTCTCTATCCATCGAGCCTAAATCAAAAGCTGACCAAGATAAAATGACTACTGCTCTTCAAAAACTACAAGAAGAAGATCCTACATTCCGTGCACACACTGACCAGGAAACTGGACAGATCATCATTGCCGGTATGGGTGAGCTTCACTTGGATATCCTTGTTGACCGTATGCGCCGTGAGTTCAAAGTTGAAGCCAACGTTGGTGCTCCACAGGTTGCATATCGTGAGACTTTCCGTGAAACTGCTGCAGTTGAGGGTAAATTCGCCCGTCAATCCGGTGGGCGCGGTCAATTCGGACACGTTTGGATCGAATTCTCACCAAACGAAGAAGGTAAAGGATTTGAATTTGAGAACGCAATCGTGGGTGGGGTTGTTCCACGTGAATACATCCCTGCTGTACAAGCTGGTCTTGAAGACGCTCTTGATAGAGGTGTTCTTGCTGGATTCCCGCTGGTTGACGTTAAAGCAAAACTTTATGACGGTTCTTACCATGATGTTGACTCCTCAGAAATGGCATTTAAAGTAGCTGCGTCACTTGCTCTTAAGAATGCTGCTTCTAAGTGTAAGCCAGTCATCCTTGAGCCAGTCATGAGGGTAGAAGTAGTAATCCCTGATGAATATCTTGGAGATATCATGGGCGATGTAACTTCTCGCCGTGGACGTGTAGAAGGAATGGAAGCGCGCGGAAACGCACAAGTTGTTAAAGCGTTCGTTCCACTTTCTGAAATGTTTGGTTATGCAACGTCCCTACGTTCTAACACGCAGGGCCGCGGGGTATTCTCCATGCACTTCGACCACTACGAAGAAGTTCCAAAGTCTATCTCTGAAGAAATTATCAAAAAAAATAAAGGTGAATAATTGATTTTCACCTTGCATTAAAGTATAACTACTTATGTAAGCTGTGAAAGTGGGTGTCTTGCTGCTTTCATAGCACCATACTTAATACAAAATATAATTTTAGGGAGGCAAATTCCTCATGGGAAAAGCTAAATTCGATCGTTCTAAGCCACACGTTAACATCGGTACAATCGGTCACGTTGACCATGGTAAAACTACTCTAACAGCTGCTATCACTTCTGTACTTGCAAAAGTTGGTGGAGCTGAAGCTCGTGCATACGATCAAATCGACGGTGCTCCAGAAGAAAGAGAACGTGGAATCACAATCTCTACTGCACACGTTGAGTACGAAACAGAAACTCGCCACTATGCACACGTTGACTGCCCAGGACACGCTGACTATGTTAAAAACATGATCACTGGTGCTGCTCAAATGGACGGCGGTATCCTGGTTGTTTCTGCTTCTGACGGCCCAATGCCACAAACTCGTGAGCACATCCTTCTTTCTCGTCAAGTAGGTGTTCCTTACCTTGTTGTATTCATGAACAAATGTGACATGGTTGATGACGAAGAACTGCTTGAACTAGTTGAAATGGAAATTCGTGACCTTCTTTCTGAATACGAATTCCCTGGCGATGACATTCCAGTAATCAAAGGTTCTGCTCTTAAAGCTCTTGAAGGAGAAGCAGAATGGGAAGAAAAAATCAACGAGCTTATGGCTGCAGTTGATGAGTACATCCCAACTCCAACTCGTGACACTGACAAGCCTTTCATGATGCCAGTTGAGGACGTGTTCTCAATCACTGGACGTGGAACAGTTGCTACAGGACGTGTTGAGCGTGGACAAGTTAAAGTTGGTGACACTGTTGAGATCATCGGTCTTGCTGAAGAGCCAAAATCAACTACTGTAACAGGTGTTGAAATGTTCCGTAAACTTCTTGACTATGCTGAAGCTGGCGACAACATCGGCGCACTTCTTCGTGGTGTAGCTCGTGAAGACATCCAGCGTGGACAAGTACTTGCTAAGCCAGGTACTATCAACCCACACACAAAGTTCAAAGCTGAAGTTTATGTTCTTTCTAAAGAAGAAGGTGGACGTCATACTCCATTCTTCACAAACTACCGTCCACAGTTCTACTTCCGTACAACTGATGTAACTGGTATCTGCAACCTTCCTGAAGGTGTAGAAATGGTTATGCCTGGCGACAACATCGAAATGACTGTTGAACTTATCGCTTCAGTTGCTATCGAAGAAGGTACTAAGTTCTCTATCCGTGAAGGCGGACGTACTGTAGGCGCTGGCGTAGTTGCTTCAATCCAAGAATAATTTGTAAAACTGGTTAACAAACCTGATATATAGGAAGGGACGCCTTCCGAAAAGAGCAGAGGGGACGCCCTCTGCTCTTTTTAATGTTCTTTTAAAAAAAGGTAAAAGATGTTGTTATCTAGTGAATACAGAGAAAAAATTATATTTATAAGCAAGAACCTGCAGCGGTAATTCACTTCTTCCTTAAACAACGATAATGTATATAAAAATAGCCTAAAATAAGTTTCGTGCTTAGATCAGTTATAGAGTAAATGTATTGTAAACCATGTTGACTTCCGGCCCTTCTGGTCATAAGTCGAGCTGTCTATGGGGAAACGATCATTCCAGCGACTCCTTTAAATTATCTTGGGTACTCTGAGACAACACAAGAAGAGCTGAGAGGTCCCTTTGCTGCAGTACAATTCAACAAAAAGGAAAAAGACCACCCAATTAACATAGGGTTGTCTTTTTTAGGTTCTGTATGAAGAATCCCGTTTATCTGCGGGGAGCATGATTGAACGATAATGCTGTGTGAGCCATCTTCGCAGCGATCGCATTGTTCACAGAAAACCTCTCAATTTCACATCCCAAAGCAATGGCTCCAGTGGAACTGAAGAACATGATATTGAAAATACTTACTATATAGTAGAACGATAGAAAAACCTGTTACCCTATTGAAAAAAGGTCTAAACGTATGTATAATAGAAAAAGTGTGCAACCCGTAGAAAAAGTTTATATAAGTATTGCTTATTCATTGGGTTATATGTATAATAGACAATGTTGGTCTTAGACCGCGATGATGTGAGAGGTTGCTGACACACCCGGCCGCTTTGCCATGGCGAGTGTGTGGGAAATTTTCACTGAGAACTGTCTATTTTAAAAATAGGCGAAAAGGAGGGAAAAGTAATGGCAAAACAAAAAATCCGTATCCGTTTGAAGGCGTATGATCACAGGATTCTTGATCAATCTGCTGAGAAAATTGTTGAAACTGCTAAGCGCTCTGGAGCTGCTGTATCTGGGCCGATTCCATTGCCAACCGAAAGATCTGTATACACAATCCTTCGTGCAGTTCATAAGTACAAAGATTCTCGTGAGCAATTCGAGATGCGTACACACAAGCGTCTAATCGACATCGTCAATCCAACTCCACAAACAGTTGATTCATTGATGCGTTTAGATCTGCCGTCAGGCGTTGACATCGAAATCAAACTTTAATCATAAAAAATTATAATTTTACAGGAGGTGTGACTAATGACCAAAGGAATCTTAGGTAGAAAAATTGGTATGACGCAAGTATTCGCTGAAAACGGTGAGCTTATCCCTGTAACTGTTGTTGAAGCCGCTCCAAACGTAGTGCTTCAAGTAAAATCAGTTGAAGGTGAAGGCTATGAGGCTGTTCAATTAGGCTTTGAAGATAAGCGTGAAAAGCTTTCTAACAAACCTGAAAAAGGCCACACAAGCAAAGCGAAAACTGCTCCTAAGCGCTTCGTTCGCGAATTCCGCGAAGTTAACCTCGGTGAGTATGAGGTTGGTCAGGAAGTCCAAGTTAATATTTTCGCAGAAGGCGATCTAGTTGATGTAACAGGTGTTTCAAAAGGGAAAGGTTTCCAGGGTGCTATCAAGCGTCACGGACAATCTAGAGGACCTATGGCCCACGGTTCCCGTTATCACCGTCGTCCTGGTTCAATGGGACCAGTTGCTCCAAACCGTGTATTCAAAGGCAAATTGCTTCCTGGACGCATGGGCGGAGAGCAGATCACTGTTCAAAACCTGCAAATCGTACGTGTAGATGCTGACCGTAACCTTCTATTAATTAAAGGTAACGTACCTGGAGCAAGAAAAGCTCTTTTGAAAATAAAAAGTGCGGTAAAAGCAAAATAATTATTTAAGAAAGGAGGAGCATTGGAATGGCACAAGTAACACTTTTTAAGCAAGACGGTTCACAAGCTGGAAACATCGAGCTTAATGATTCCGTGTTCGGTATTGAACCAAATAACGCTGTACTTTTCGAAGCAATCGTGATGCAGCGTGCATCATTACGTCAAGGTAACCACAAAGTAAAAGGTCGTTCTGAAGTATCAGGCGGCGGACGCAAACCATGGAAGCAAAAAGGAACTGGACGCGCGCGTCAAGGTTCTATCCGTTCTCCACAGTGGCGCGGCGGCGGTATCGTCTTCGGTCCTACACCAAGATCATACAGCTACAAGATGCCTAAGAAAATGCGTCGTCTAGCAATTAAATCTGCTCTATCTGCAAAGCTTGCAGAAGAGAACATCCTGGTGCTTGAAAACCTAGCGTTTGATGCACCGAAAACAAAAGACTTCTCAGCAGTACTTAAAGGACTATCTGTTGATACTAAAGCTCTTATCGTTACTGACGGCTTGAACGAAAACGTAGCACTTTCTGCTCGTAATCTTCCAGGAGTAACTGTAGTAGAAGCTGATGGACTAAACGTATTAGACGTTGTAGGCCACAACAAATTGATCCTTACCAAAGCTGCTGTTGAAAAAGTAGAGGAGGTGCTTGCATAATGGATGCTCGCGATATCATTAAGCGCCCCGTAATCACTGAAGCTTCATCTGATATTATGGCTGATAAGAAATACACTTTCGAAGTTGATGTAAGAGCTAATAAAACTCAAGTTAAAGACGCTGTACAGCAAATCTTTGACGTCCAAGTTGAAAAAGTGAACATCATGAACTACAAAGGTAAATTCAAGCGTATGGGCCGTTATGCCGGCTATACGAACAAACGCCGTAAAGCAATCGTAACACTAACTGCTGACAGCAAAGAAATCGAATTCTTCGAAGCTTAATTCATAAAAAAAGGAGGGAATAATTATGGCGATTAAAAAGTACAAACCTACCTCCAATGGTCGTCGCGGAATGACTACTTCTGATTTTGCTGAAATCACTACAAGCACTCCAGAAAAATCATTGCTTGCACCTTTACACAGAAAAGGTGGCCGTAACAACCAGGGTAAGTTAACTGTTCGTCATCAAGGTGGCGGCCATAAGCGTCAATACCGTATCATCGACTTCAAACGTGATAAAGATGGTATACCAGGACGCGTTGCTACTATTGAGTATGATCCAAACAGATCAGCAAACATTGCACTAATTAACTATGTGGATGGAGAAAAACGTTACATCCTTGCTCCTAAAAACCTTCAAGTAGGTATGGAGATCATGTCAGGCCCTGAGGCAGACATTAAGACAGGTAACGCACTTCCACTTATCAACATCCCTGTGGGTACAGTTATCCACAACATCGAGCTTAAACCAGGTAAGGGCGGACAATTAGTACGTTCAGCTGGTACTTCTGCACAGGTTCTTGGTAAAGAAGGCCGCTATGTTCTAGTTCGTTTGAACTCAGGTGAAGTACGTATGGTTCTTGCAACCTGCCGCGCATCAATCGGCCAAGTGGGCAATGAGCAGCACGAACTTATCAACATCGGTAAAGCAGGACGTTCACGCTGGTTAGGCAAGCGCCCGACTGTTCGTGGTTCTGTAATGAACCCAGTAGATCACCCGCACGGTGGTGGTGAAGGACGCGCTCCTATCGGACGTAAATCACCAATGACTCCTTGGGGCAAGCCGGCTCTTGGTCTTAAAACTCGTAAGAAAAAGAACAAGTCTGATAAATTCATCGTACGTCGTCGTAAAAAATAACGGGATTGCTCTACGGTTCGCTTGGACCGTAGTGACATCGCGAAGGGAGGCACACTCATGGGTCGCAGTTTGAAAAAAGGACCTTTTGTTGATGATCATTTGATTAACAAGGTTGAAAAAATGAACGATGCTGAGAAGAAGCAAGTAATTAAAACTTGGTCTCGCCGTTCAACAATCTTCCCGCAATTCATTGGACACACAATAGCTGTTTACGATGGTCGTAAACACGTACCGGTCTATGTAACTGAAGACATGGTCGGCCACAAGCTTGGTGAATTCGCACCAACTCGCAGCTACAAAGGCCATGGTAATGATGATAAGAAAACAAGACGTTAATGAGAGGAGGGCATCTCATGCAAGCTAAAGCTGTTGCTAATACAGTCCGCATTGCCCCTCGTAAAGTCCGTTTAGTCGTTGACTTGATCAGAGGCAAGCAAATCGGTGAAGCGGTAGCGATTCTTCGCCACACTCCAAAAGCCGCTTCTCCAGTCGTAGAAAAAGTTCTGAAATCTGCTGTTGCAAATGCAGAACATAACTACGAAATGGACATTAATAACCTGGTTGTTTCAGAAGCTTATGTGAATGAAGGACCAACAATGAAACGTTTCCGTCCTCGTGCAATGGGTCGTGCGAGTGCAATCAACAAACGTACTAGTCATATTACTATCGTTCTATCAGAAAAGAAGGAGGGATAAACTGTGGGTCAAAAAGTAAATCCAGTCGGTTTGCGTATCGGGATCATCCGTGATTGGGAATCCAAGTGGTACGCTGATAAAGACTACGCAGATCTTTTACACGAAGACATCAAAGTCCGCGAATATATCATGAATCGCCTAAAAGATGCTTCTGTATCTAAAGTAGAAATCGAACGTGCTGCAAACCGCATCAACATTTCTGTCCACACTGCTAAACCTGGTATGGTTATCGGTAAAGGTGGTACTGAAGTTGAAGCATTGCGTAAAGCTCTTAACCAGCTTACAGGCAAACGCGTTCACATCAACATCATTGAAATCAAAAGAGCAGATCTTGATGCTAAGCTAGTAGCTGAAAACATCGCTCGTCAATTAGAAAACCGTGTATCTTTCCGACGCGCTCAGAAACAATCAATCCAGCGTACTATGCGTTCTGGTGCACAAGGTATCAAAACAATGGTATCCGGCCGTCTTGGTGGCGCAGATATCGCTCGTTCTGAACACTATAGTGAAGGTACAGTTCCACTTCACACGCTTCGTGCTGATATCGACTATGCTACTGCTGAAGCTGACACTACTTACGGTAAGCTTGGTGTGAAAGTATGGATCTATCGTGGAGAGGTTCTTCCTACTAAGAAGAAATCCGAGGAAGGAGGAAAATAATCATGTTATTGCCTAAACGCGTAAAATATCGTCGTGAACACCGCGGTAAGATGAGAGGCCGTGCTAAAGGCGGTACAGAAGTTCATTTTGGTGAATTCGGTCTTCAGGCACAAGATGCTTCTTGGATCACTAACCGCCAAATCGAAGCTGCTCGTATTGCGATGACTCGTTACATGAAGCGTGGAGGTAAAGTTTGGATTAAGATTTTCCCAAGCAAACCTTACACTGCTAAACCTCTTGAAGTCCGAATGGGTTCCGGTAAAGGTGCTCCTGAAGGATGGGTGGCTGTTGTGAAACCTGGTAAAGTAATGTTCGAAATTTCCGGTGTTTCTGAAGAAGTAGCGCGTGAAGCTCTTCGTCTTGCAGCTCACAAACTTCCAGTAAAATGCAAGTTTGTTAAACGAGAAGAAATTGGTGGTGAATCAAATGAAAGCTAATGAAATTCGTGACCTTACCACTGCCGAAATTGAACAAAAGGTAAAATCTTTAAAAGAAGAATTATTTAACCTTCGTTTCCAGCTAGCCACTGGACAATTAGAAAACCCAGCACGCATCCGTGAAGTGCGCAAATCGATCGCTCGTATGAAAACCGTTGTACGTCAAAGAGAGATCTCTGCTAACAATTGATTATTGAGAGGAGGTTTATGGAATGAGTGAACGCAATCAGCGTAAAGTCTATACTGGTCGTGTAGTATCTGACAAGATGGACAAAACCGTCACTGTTCTTGTAGAAACCTATAAAAAACATTCTCTATACGGCAAGCGCGTGAAATATTCTAAAAAGTTTAAAGCGCATGATGAGCAAAACGAAGCAAAAGCTGGCGATATCGTAAGAATCATGGAAACTCGCCCACTTTCTGCTACTAAACGCTTCCGTCTTGTAGAAGTTGTAGAAAAAGCTGTTATCATATAATATAAATGTTCGGATCGACGTAATTCCGAAGGGAGGTTTCGTACATGATTCAACAAGAATCACGTTTAAAAGTAGCTGACAACTCCGGTGCACGTGAAGTGCTCACAATTAAAGTTCTTGGCGGTTCAGGCCGTAAGACTGCTAATATCGGTGATGTTATCGTCTGCACAGTAAAACAAGCAACACCAGGTGGCGTTGTTAAAAAAGGCGATGTAGTTAAAGCCGTTGTTGTTCGTACAAAGAGCGGTATGCGCCGTCCTGATGGTTCTTACATCCGTTTTGATGAAAACGCATGTGTAATTATCCGTGACGACAAGGGCCCTCGTGGTACTCGTATCTTTGGACCTGTTGCACGCGAACTTCGCGACAACAACTTCATGAAGATCGTTTCACTGGCTCCAGAAGTTCTGTAATGATAAATCGTAAAATGCCTTTCAAGGAGGTGCGAATCTCATGCATGTAAAAAAAGGTGATAAAGTCGTTGTCATCTCTGGCAAGGACAAAGGAAAGCAAGGAGTCATCCTCGAAGCTTTTCCTAAAAAAGACCGTGTACTTGTTGAAGGTGTGAACATTGTTAAAAAACATTCAAAACCTTCTCAAGCCAACCCGCAAGGCGGCATCAACAACCAGGAAGCTGCCATTCACGTTTCTAACGTCATGCTTCTAGACCCTAAGACTGGGACTCCTACTCGCGTAGGTACAAAAGATGTTGACGGCAAGAAAGTACGTGTTGCTAAAAAATCTGGCGAAACTTTAGATAAATAAGTTAAAGAAGAAGGGAGGTACTTTAAATGAACCGCCTAAAGGAAAAATTCCAACAAGAAATTACTCCTGCTCTAGTGAGCAAGTTTAACTATAACTCTGTTATGGAAACTCCAAAGATTGAAAAGATCGTAATCAACATGGGTGTCGGTGATGCAGTATCAAACGCTAAAGCATTAGACACTGCTGTAGAAGAGCTGGCAATAATCACTGGTCAAAAGCCGCTGGTTACAAAAGCTAAAAAATCTATCGCAGGCTTCCGTCTTCGTGAAGGTATGCCTATCGGCGCAAAAGTAACACTTCGCGGCGAGCGTATGTATGAATTCCTAGACAAATTAATCTCTGTATCTTTACCACGTGTACGTGACTTCCGCGGTATTTCTAAGAAAGCATTCGACGGACGCGGCAACTACACTCTAGGTGTTAAAGAACAATTAATCTTCCCTGAAATTGACTATGATAAAGTGAGCAAGGTTCGCGGTATGGACATCGTTATCGTAACGACTGCCAAAACTGACGAAGAAGCTCGTGAACTACTTACTCAGTTCGGAATGCCATTCCAAAAGTAAGATAATCGCTAAATAAGGGAGGCGAAAACGTGGCTAAAAAATCAATGATCTTGAAACAAAAAGCAGGCGCTAAATTCAAGGTACAGGAATACACTCGCTGCGAGCGCTGCGGGCGTCCACATTCTGTATACCGTAAATTTAAACTTTGCCGTATTTGTTTCCGTGAACTTGCTTATAAAGGACAAATTCCTGGCGTTAAAAAAGCTAGCTGGTAATACCCGATATTGGGAAGGAGGTAAATAAACAATGGTCATGACAGATCCAATTGCAGATTTGCTTACTCGCATCCGTAATGCGAATATGGTTCGTCACGAAAAATTAGAAGTTCCAGCTTCAAAGATCAAGAGAGAAATCGCTGAAATCTTAAAGCGTGAAGGCTTCGTACGTGACGTTGAATTTATCGAAGATAACAAACAAGGTATCATCCGTATATTCTTAAAGTATGGTGCCAACAACGAGCGTGTAATCACTGGATTGAAACGTATCAGCAAGCCTGGTCTACGTGTATATGCTAAATCAACTGATGTACCACGTGTACTTAACGGTTTAGGTATCGCTCTAGTTTCTACATCACAAGGCGTTGTAACTGACAAAGAAGCTCGCGCTAAGCAAATTGGCGGAGAAGTACTAGCATACGTTTGGTAATAGATCTTTACACGAATGGAGGTGCACTAAATGTCACGCATAGGTAAAAAAATAATTGAAATCCCTGCTGGCGTAACGATTACTGTCGCTGAAGGCAACAACGTAACTGTTAAAGGCCCAAAAGGTGAATTGACTCGCGCTTTTAACCCGCAGTTATCAATTAACATAGAAGATAATGTTCTAACTGTATCCCGTCCATCAGAAGAAAAGACGATCCGCGCTCTGCACGGAACAACACGCGCGCTTATTTCTAACATGGTTGAGGGTGTATCACAAGGATTCCAGAAGAACCTTGAACTAATTGGGGTTGGTTACCGTGCTCAGAAGCAAGGCAACAAGCTTGTTCTGAACGTTGGTTACTCACACCCGGTTGAATTCGAACCTGAACAAGGCATCGAAATCGAAGTTCCTGCTAACACAAGGATTTCTGTAAAAGGTATCAGCAAGGAACGTGTAGGCGCTTTGGCAGCAAACATCCGTGATGTTCGTCCGCCTGAGCCTTACAAAGGAAAAGGTATCCGCTACGAAGGTGAATTCGTTCGCCGTAAAGAAGGTAAAACAGGTAAGTAATGCCGCGTAGGTAAACGAAAGGAGTGACCTAAATGATTACGAAGCTTGATAAAAACGCAACCCGTAAGAAAAGACATGCACGCGTACGTGCTAAACTTTCTGGTACTGAAGCCCGTCCTCGTCTAAATGTGTATCGTTCAAACAAACACATTTATGCACAGCTGGTTGACGATCTTTCAGGCGTAACTCTTGCAAGTGCTTCTACTTTAGATAAAGACTTAGGCCTAGAGTCAACGAGCAACCTTGAAGCTGCTCAAAAGGTTGGCGAATTAGTTGCTAAGCGTGCTGTTGAAAAAGGTTACAGCTCTGTTGTATTTGACCGCGGAGGATACCTTTACCACGGACGTGTTAAGGCACTAGCCGATGCTGCCCGCGAAAACGGACTGCAATTTTAATCAAAAAAGGAGGGACATATCAGATGCGTCGCATTGATCCAAATAAACTTGAACTTGAAGAACGCGTTGTTACGGTTAACCGCGTAGCTAAGGTTGTTAAAGGTGGACGTCGTTTCCGTTTCACAGCTCTAGTAGTTGTCGGGGACAAAAACGGACATGTTGGATTTGGTACTGGTAAAGCTCAAGAGGTTCCAGATGCTATCCGTAAAGCAATCGAAGATGCAAAGAAAAACCTAATCACTGTGCCAATGGTCGGTACTACTATACCTCATGAAGTTAACGGACACTTTGGTGCTGGACATATTCTTTTGAAGCCAGCTTCTGAAGGTACTGGTGTAATCGCCGGCGGTCCAGTTCGTGCTGTACTAGAACTTGCTGGTGTAAGTGATATCCTGTCTAAATCTCTTGGTTCAAACACACCAATCAACATGGTGCGTGCAACTATCGACGGACTAACCCAATTAAAACGTGCTGAAGACGTAGCTAAGTTACGTGGAAAATCAGTAGAAGAACTGTTAGGATAAGGAGGGAATTCGAATGGCAAACAAATTAGAAATTACCCTCACTCGCAGCTTGATTGGCCGCCCTGAAGATCAACGCGTGACAGTAAATACGCTTGGGTTACGCAAAATGCATCAAACTGTTGTTCATGATGATAACCCTGCGATTCGCGGTATGATTAACAAAGTTGCTCATCTTGTTACTGTAAAAGAACAATAAAAAATATTTCTCACTTAACAAGGAGGTGCCAACATGAAACTTCATGAGTTAAAACCTGCAGAAGGTTCCCGTAAGGAACGTAACCGTGTAGGACGCGGTATCGGTTCTGGTAACGGTAAAACAGCCGGTAAAGGTCACAAAGGTCAAAACGCCCGTTCAGGCGGTGGTGTACGTCTAGGCTTCGAAGGTGGTCAAACTCCACTTTTCCGTCGTTTGCCTAAACGTGGATTCACTAACGTAAACCGTAAGGAATACGCAGTCGTTAACCTTGAAACTTTAAACCGCTTTGAAGACGGTACAGAAGTTACTCCAGAACTTCTTATCGAAACAGGCGTTGTAAGTAAAGAAAGATCTGGAATTAAGATTCTTGCAAAAGGTAATGTAGAGAAAAAGCTTACTGTAAAAGCTCATAAATTCTCCTCTGCTGCTAAAGAAGCTATCGAAGCTGCCGGCGGTAAAACTGAGGTGATTTAATGTTTCGCACATTCTCCAATTTTATGCGCGTGGGTGATATAAGAAAAAAAATCCTATTCACCCTTTTAATGTTGATTGTTTTTAGAATTGGTGCGTACATTCCAGTTCCAAACGTAAACGCAGATGTACTTAAGGCCCAGGATCAGATGAATGTCTTTGGGATCTTAAACACATTCGGCGGCGGTGCACTGCAGCAATTTTCCATCCTTGCGATGGGCATCATGCCTTACATCACAGCATCTATCATTATCCAGCTGCTGCAGATGGACGTCATTCCGAAGTTTACCGAATGGTCCAAACAAGGAGAGGCTGGCAGACGTAAATTAGCTCAGTTTACCCGCTATGGAACCATCGTTCTTGGATTCATCCAGGCGATTGGGATGTCATACGGATTCAATAACATGTCAAACGGTTTATTGATCGAGAACCCTGGTATCGGGACATATCTTTTGATTGCTACCGTCCTTACAGCTGGTACTGCTTTCCTTTTGTGGTTAGGAGAGCTTATTACCTCCAAGGGAGTGGGTAATGGAATTTCCATTATTATCTTCGCTGGTATTGCTGCAGGGATTCCTAATACAGCCAATCAAATTTATGCCCAGCAGATTGAGAATGCTGGAGATCAGTTATTCCTGCGTATCGTCACAATCATTCTGATCCTTATTGCGGTCATTGCCATTATCGTTGGAGTCATCTTCATCCAGCAGGCATTGCGCAAAATCCCGATCCAATACGCCAAGCGTGTTGCTGGCCGTAATCCAGTAGGCGGACAATCAACGCATTTACCTCTTAAGGTGAATTCCGCAGGGGTTATACCTGTAATCTTTGCAGTATCATTCCTAATTACCCCGCCTACGATTGCTTCGTTCTTTGGAACCAATGATGTTACTTCTTGGATTCAAAACAAGTTTACGTATACTCATCCAATTGGAGCTGCGGTCTATGTAGCACTTATCATTGCCTTCGCTTATTTCTATGCTTTCATCCAGGTTAATCCTGAACAGGTGGCTGACAATCTGAAAAAGCAAGGCGGATATGTACCAGGCATACGTCCTGGCAAAAACACTCAAGACTACTTATCAAGAGTACTGAGCCGGTTAACGTTTGTTGGTTCAATATTCTTGGCGCTGATAGCAATACTGCCGGTTGTTTTCATTTCGATTGCAAACCTTCCGCAGTCTGCTCAAATTGGAGGAACCAGCCTGCTGATCGTGATAGGGGTTGCCCTTGAAACGATGAAACAGCTGGAGGCTCAATTAGTGAAACGACATTACAAAGGCTTTATCAAATAAAAGGTTTTGGGAACGATCGTTCCCATAAACCTATTATAGAGTTTGAGGGGGGAACCTAAGTTGAACCTAGTATTAATGGGGCTTCCGGGCGCCGGTAAAGGTACTCAAGCCGAAAGAATCGTAGAAAAATACGATATCCCTCATATCTCTACAGGAGATATGTTTCGCGCGGCCATCAAAGGCCAGACGGAACTTGGTTTAAAGGCAAAATCGTACATGGACAAAGGAGAACTAGTTCCAGATGAAGTGACCATCGGGATTGTCCGTGAAAGATTAAGTGAAAGTGACTGCAAGAAAGGCTTCCTGCTCGACGGCTTTCCGCGTACAGTGGCACAGGCTGAAGCGCTTGAAGGCATACTTGCTGAACTTGACCGCCAGCTTCATTATGTTATCAATATCGACGTGGATAAAAGCATACTGATGGATCGCTTGACAGGCCGGCGCATCTGCAAGGCTTGTGGAGCTACTTACCATCTCGTATTTAATCCCCCTGCAACCGAGGGAGTATGCGACCGCTGCGGCGGAGAGCTGTATCAGCGGGCTGACGATAATCAAGAAACTGTTCAGACTAGACTGGAAGTCAACCTTAAGCAGACACAGCCGCTTCTGGACTTCTATGAAAACAAAGGATACCTTCGAAACATTAACGGGCAGCAGGATATTGACGAAGTCTTTGCAGACATTCAAGTACTGCTTGGGGGCTTGCAATAATGATCATCTGTAAAACCCCTCGCGAACTGGAAATAATGCGAGAAGCAGGACGCATCGTTGCCTTGACTCATCAAGAATTAAAGAAATTTATTCAACCAGGAATAACTACGAAAGAGCTGGATCAAATTGCTGAGAAGTTCATACGCAAACATGATGCAATTCCTTCATTTAAAGGTTATAATGGTTTTCGCGGAAGTATTTGTGCTTCTGTGAATGATGAACTGGTTCATGGTATACCGGGGGACCGGATCCTTGTGGAAGGCGATATAATCAGCATTGATATCGGTGCTGAATATAACGGCTATCATGGAGATTCTGCCTGGACATATCCAGTTGGCAATATTGATGAAGAAACGCAGCGACTCTTGGATGTTACCGAAGAGTCATTATATAGAGGATTGAAAGAAGCAATGCCAGGCGTGCGCCTTTCAAACATCTCCCATGCTATTCAGACCTATGTTGAAGAGAATCAATTCTCCATTGTACGAGAGTATGTTGGACATGGAATCGGTCAAGACTTACATGAGGACCCGCAAATCCCTCATTATGGTCCGCCAAACAAAGGTCCTCGCTTAAAGCCTGGTATGGTAATCTGTATCGAACCAATGGTGAATGCCGGAAGCCGTTACGTCAAAACGCTCGCCGACGAGTGGACTGTCGTGACAGTTGATAAAAGCATGTGTGCTCACTTTGAACACACCATCGCCATCACAGAAACAGGCTATGAGATCTTAACCAAGCTTTAAGAGCAGATGAGACACGCTGGCACCGGACTTTCCATGCTGCAATTGTTCATATAAATTCAGGCTGTAGGTGAAAGAAGGGAGAAGATTTATAATGGCGAAAGACGATGTAATTGAAATTGAGGGTAAAGTAACAGAAACTTTGCCAAACGCTATGTTTAAGGTAGAATTAGAAAATGGTCATACTGTTTTAGCTCATGTTTCCGGTAAAATTCGTATGCACTTTATTCGCATTTTGCCAGGTGATAAAGTAACAGTTGAGCTTTCACCGTATGATTTAACTCGCGGCAGAATCACTTACCGATTCAAATAATCTGGTTCTCTCCGATCTATATAAGGAGGTTAAATCAATGAAAGTCAGACCATCTGTAAAGCCGATCTGCGAAAAGTGTAAAGTTATCCGCAGAAAAGGTAAAGTCATGGTTATTTGCGAAAACCCTAAGCATAAACAAAAACAAGGCTAATTTGAAGGAGGTGCACATACATGGCACGTATTTCTGGTGTAGACGTTCCACGTGACAAACGTATTGTCATTTCATTAACATATATTTTCGGTATTGGAAAACCAACTGCTCAAAAAATCCTTGCTGATGCAGGAGTTTCTGAAGATACTCGCGTACGCGATCTAACTGAGGATGAGCTAAACAAAATCCGTGATATCATCGACAGCTTAAAGGTAGAAGGTGACCTTCGCCGTGAGATTTCATTGAACATCAAACGTTTGATGGAAATCGGAAGCTACCGTGGTATCCGTCACCGTCGCGGCTTGCCTGTTCGCGGACAAAACACTAAAAACAATGCTCGTACACGTAAAGGTCCTAAACGTACTGTAGCTAACAAGAAGAAATAATTAAGTAAAGGAGGGTACATTCATGGCACGTAAAACGAATACGCGTAAACGTCGTGTAAAAAAGAATATCGAAACTGGTATTGCACATATTCGTTCAACTTTTAACAATACAATCGTAACTATCACTGACAGCCAAGGCAACGCCATTTCATGGTCAAGCGCAGGTGCATTAGGATTTAAGGGATCCCGTAAATCCACTCCTTTCGCGGCTCAGATGGCAGCTGAAACTGCGGCTAAAACTTCTATGGAACATGGTCTTAAAACTCTTGAAGTAACTGTTAAAGGACCTGGAGCAGGCCGTGAAGCTGCAATTCGTGCACTTCAAGCTGCTGGTCTAGAAGTTACAGCCATCAAGGACGTTACTCCAGTTCCGCATAACGGATGCCGTCCACCAAAACGTCGCCGTGTTTAATTTTTCTGTATAGAAATTGTATCCTTGTCTATACTGGGATATGATAGGTATAATGCGTTCAATACAGAAGATTAATTCAGTTGTTCGCGCACAATCGGGAATGTTAACTGGGGAATTTCGGTTAGCTTACACTCTAGCCGGGGTTTCGACGTTTTGAAGGAGGGTTTATTTAAATGATCGAAATAGAAAAACCAAAAATCGAAACGGTTGAAATCAACGATGACGCCAAGTACGGTAAGTTCGTCGTCGAGCCACTTGAGCGTGGGTATGGTACAACACTGGGTAACTCCTTACGTCGTATTCTATTATCCTCACTCCCAGGTGCCGCTGTAACATCTATTCAGATAGATGGAGTACTGCATGAGTTCTCAACAATTGAAGGCGTAGTGGAAGATGTTACTTCCATCATTCTTAATGTGAAGAAGCTGGCTTTAAAGATCTATTCAGATGAAGAAAAAACGCTTGAAATTGATGTGCCGGCAGAAGGTCCTGTGACGGCAGCAGACATTACACATGATAGCGACGTGGAAATCTTAAATCCGGATCTGCATATTGCCACTATTGGCAAGAACGGGCATCTCCGTATGAGGCTTACAGCCAAAAGAGGACGCGGCTATACACCTGCTGTCCAGAACAAAAGAGAAGATCAGCCAATCGGCGTTATTCCGATCGACTCAATCTACACTCCGGTATCACGTGTGTCCTACCAGATAGAAAATACACGTGTTGGACAAATGACAAACTTCGATAAGCTAACGTTTGATGTCTGGACTGATGGAAGCAACGGTCCTAAAGAGGCGATAGCACTTGGAGCCAAGATTTTAACAGAGCATTTGAACATCTTTGTCGGTCTGACTGACGAAGCTCAAAATGCTGAAATCATGGTGGAAAAGGAAGAAGATCAAAAGGAAAAAGTTCTTGAGATGACTATCGAGGAACTGGATCTTTCTGTTCGTTCTTACAACTGTTTAAAACGTGCTGGAATCAATACCGTTCAAGAGCTTGCTCATAAGACGGAAGAAGATATGATGAAAGTGCGCAATCTAGGACGCAAATCACTTGAAGAAGTGAAAGCGAAATTAGAGGAACTAGGCTTAGGGCTTAGAAAAGACGACTGATTTCACAATCCGGCCTTTCTTTGACCAGGTTTAAATAGATGATAACTTCAATAAAGGAGGGAATACTACAATGGGTTACAGAAAGTTAGGACGCACTAGCTCTCAACGTAAAGCTCTACTTCGTGATTTAGCGACTGACCTAATCGTAAGTGAGCGTATTGAAACAACAGAAGCTAAAGCTAAAGAACTACGTTCTGTTGTTGAAAAAATGATCACTTTAGGTAAGCGCGGGGACTTGCATGCACGCCGTCAAGCTGCAGCATTCATCCGTAACGAAGTGGCTAACGCTGAAACAGGCCAAGATGCCCTTCAGAAATTATTCGCTGACATCGCTCCACGTTATGAAGAGCGCCAAGGTGGATACACTCGTATCATGAAGGTTGGACCACGCCGCGGTGATGGTGCACCAATGGTAATTATCGAGTTAGTTTAATAGCATTTTATAAAAGGGCGGGACAGTTCCAAACTAACGTGTCCTTCGCCCTTTTTTCTTAATATGCTCCTGTTTTTTGGATTTATGTAATTGCAATACGCTAATAGAGTGTTACGATGACCTATGCCATAGTCTTGGCTTGGCCCGTCTAGCTCTGGCACCCCTCCAGCTTTCAGGGACCTGAAAGTGTATGCGGTCTTATTGCTAAATAGGATTCTTTAAGCTGTTCTTAATCTGCCGGGTAAAAGCTATGCTTTTCCTGTGGAAGGGGTGCAGCGTTTTTTTATATACTTTTTTAGGGACGGGCTATAAGAGCATAGCAGTCGGATGAGACGAGAGGAGAGAGGAGAGAGAGAATGAGTGATGCCCTGGTACAGATAGAAAACATAACGTTCAGATATGACGAACAGGAAAAAAATGCGGTTGATTCTGTATCCTTTGAGATAAAAAGGGGAGAATGGCTCGCGATAGTCGGACATAATGGCTCTGGCAAATCAACACTTGCCAAGCTTTTGAATGGACTTCTTTTTCCCGGGGGCGGGAGCATTTCCGTACAGGGGAAGCAATTAAGTGAAGAAACAATCTGGGATGTGCGCAAGGAAATCGGCATGGTGTTTCAAAATCCTGATAACCAGTTTGTAGGAACGACGGTTCAGGATGATGTGGCTTTTGGTTTAGAAAACGCCGGGATCCCGAGAGATGAAATGGTTGCCCGTGTCCACGATGCCCTGAATAGAGTCAAGATGGACGCTTTTCTCAATCAAGAGCCGCACCATCTGTCAGGCGGCCAGAAGCAGCGTGTGGCCATTGCCGGGGTGCTTGCTTTGAGGCCGAGCATTATTATCCTGGACGAGTCTACTTCCATGCTTGATCCAAAAGGCAGGCAGGAAGTGCTTGATACGGTCAGGGAGCTGATGAGTGAACGTGGCGTAACGGTCCTGTCCATCACCCATGACCTTGAAGAGGCAGCCAGGGCTGACCGGATCATCGTGATGAATCAGGGTTCGATTTACAGGGAAGGAACCCCTGAAGAAATCTTTCAGCTGGAGGAGGAGCTTATAGCCCTGGGGCTTGATATCCCCTTTTCCGTGAAGCTGAGTTCGCTCCTCGGCAAGCGGGGAATCCCGCTCGAAGGAACGCATCTTACAGAAGAGAAGCTGGTGAACGATTTATGCAGATTAATCTCAAACAAGTAGAGCATCGATATCAGAAGGGGACGCCTTTTGAAAGGCTTGCCCTGCATGATGTGAACATTCATATAGAAGAAGGGCAGTATGTGGCCGTAATCGGCCATACCGGGTCAGGCAAATCCACCCTGCTGCAGCATCTGAATGGCTTGTTAAAGCCAACAGGCGGTTCTGTAGGGCTCGGAGAATACTCGATCACTCCAGATAAGAAGGAAAAAAACCTGCGTGCCTTACGTAAAAAGGTGGGAATCGTTTTTCAATTTCCGGAGCATCAGCTTTTCGAGGAAACGGTTCTTAAGGATATCTGCTTTGGACCCATCAATTTCGGGACTCCGGAGGAAGAAGCCATCCGCCTTGCCAGGGAGGCAGCGCGCATGACAGGGCTTCCCGATGAAATCCTGGAAAAGTCTCCATTTGACCTTTCAGGCGGCCAGATGAGAAGAGTGGCCATTGCCGGCATCCTTGCCATGAAGCCTGAGGTGCTTGTGCTTGATGAGCCGACAGCAGGTCTTGATCCGAGGGGACGCCAGGAGATTATGGACCTTTTCTATAAAATTCACAAGGAAGAGAATATATCTACGATTCTGGTGACACACAGTATGGAGGATGCGGCTAGGTATGCGGATGAGATCATCATCATGCATCAGGGGACTGTACAGGGGACCGGCACGCCGCGGGAGATCTTTTCGAGCAGTGAAGGCCTCGTTGAGCTCGGGCTTGATGTACCGAGCACCGTACGCCTTCAGCTGGCTGTCGAAAAACAGTGCGGAAGGAAGCTGGGAAAGATCTGCCTGTCTGTCGAGGAACTCGCCGAACAAATTGAGCTGTTAGTTATGAGGGGTGAAGGCTCATGATGGATAAAATGATTTTCGGACGTTATATACCCGCAGAATCAATCATGCACCGCATGGATCCGCGCTCAAAGCTGATTGCCGTCTTTTTGTTTGTGTGTATTGTATTCCTGGCAAATAATATTCTGACGTATGTGCTGCTCGCCATATTCACCATTTCAGCCGTGAAGGCATCAGGCATACCTGCCAAGTTCCTGATCACAGGACTCAGGCCGGTTTTGTATCTGATTGTTTTCACATTCTTCCTCCATTTGTTTTTTACCAGGGAAGGGGAGCTGTTATTTAAATGGAGCTTCATTGAAATCTATGAGAACGGCCTGAGGCAGGGGATCTTCATTTCACTGCGATTTGCCTTCTTGATATTGATCACCTCCATATTGACGCTCACAACCACGCCTATTTCGATCACAGATGGTCTGGAAACGCTCTTTAATCCACTGAAAAAGTGGAAGATGCCGGTCCATGAGCTGGCCCTGATGCTGTCCATCTCCCTGCGTTTCATCCCGACGCTCATGGAGGAAACAGATAAGATCATGAAGGCGCAGGCTGCCAGGGGAACAGAATTCACGAGCGGGCCTGTCAGCAGCAGAATCAAAGCCATCGTGCCGCTGCTGATTCCCTTATTTGTCAGCTCGTTTAAAAGGGCCGAGGAGCTGGCAATTGCCATGGAATCCAGGGGATACCGCGGCGGAGAGGGAAGGACGAAGTACCGCCAGCTGAGCTGGCAGCTAAAAGATACCCTCCTTCTTGCTGTCCTTGCCGTACTGACGGCAGCCCTGGCGTTACTAAGAAGCTGATGGAGTATGGATATGCAGAGATATAAATGTACAGTTGCCTATGACGGTACCCTGTTCGCAGGCTATCAGGTGCAGCCTGATAAAAGGACGGTCCAGAGTGAAATGGAGAGGGTGCTTCAAAAACTCCATAAAGGACAATCTATCAAAATATCGGCCTCTGGCAGGACGGATGCAGGTGTCCATGCAAGGGGACAGGTGATCCACTTCGACTCGCCGCTCTCCATGCCGCCGAAAAACTGGCTGAAGGCGCTGAATTCCAATCTGCCTGGAGACATCTCGGTTCTTAAGGTAGAGGAGGCAGCACCAGGCTTCCATGCTCGGTTTGATGCGGCAGGCAAAGAATACCGGTATGTTGTTTCCCTTGGGCATGTCAAAGATCCATTCAGGCGCCATTACGCCTATCAGCCGCTCGCCCTCTTTGACCTTGAAGCCATGAGGGAAGCCTGCCTCTATATAACAGGCACCCATGACTTCACCAGTTTCTGCTCAGCCAAGACAGAAGTGGAAGACAAGGTGAGGACCATTACGTATGCAGGTATAGATGAGAAGGACGGCGAACTCATTTTCCGCTATGTGGGAAGCGGCTTCCTTTATAATATGGTGCGGATATTGACAGGGACAATCCTTGAAGTGGGCAGGGGCAAGAGAGCCCCTGCCGAGCTTGTGGGCATACTGGAAAAACGGGACAGGAGCTGTGCAGGCAAGACGGCGCCTGGTCATGGATTATATTTGTGGGAAGTTTTTTATCAATAATTTTTTCCAGAGATTGCAGGTGGGAGCCAAACCCAGATATTGCAAGGGATAAGCACCTGCTATGACAACTAATCCTGGTGTAACATTTTCTTGACATTGGGTTTGAAAAATTATATCATATCATAGGTATGATATTTAAACCCCACGTTAAGCCCCGGAAGACTTACGTGATTGAAATAAATATAACCAACGAAACAATAGGAGGATAACCATGCGCACGACATTTATGGCAAAAGCAAATGAAATTGAACGTAAATGGTTCGTTATCGACGCTGAAGGTAAAACTTTAGGACGTCTTGCAAGTGAAGTAGCAGCTATCTTGCGTGGAAAAAACAAACCAGTATTTACACCAAACGTTGACACTGGTGATCATGTAATCATCGTCAACGCTTCTAAAGTAGGACTAACAGGCAAAAAGCTTACTGACAAAATCTACTACCGTCACAGCATGCACCCAGGCGGACTTAAGCAAAGGACTGCCCTTGAAATGCGTACAAACTACGCTGAGAAAATGATCGAGCTTGCTGTTAAAGGCATGCTTCCGAAAAACTCTCTTGGCCGTCAAATTTTCAAAAAATTACACGTATACGCTGGCAGCGAGCATCCACACCAAGCTCAACAGCCTGAAGTGTACGAACTACGCGGATAATTTAAGGAGGATATTATAATGGCACAGGTACAATATTATGGCACTGGTCGTCGTAAGAGCTCCGTTGCACGTGTACGTTTAGTACCAGGCGACGGAAGCATCGTAATCAACGGCCGTGATATCAATGATTACATTCCATTCGAAGCTCTACGCGAGGTTGTTAAGCAGCCTCTTAACAATACTGAAACTGTAGGAAGCTACAACGTTCTTGTATCAGTTAAAGGCGGCGGCTACACTGGCCAAGCCGGAGCAATCCGTCACGGTATCTCCCGTGCATTGCTGCAAGCTGATCCAGAATTCCGCGGATCCCTTAAATCTGCTGGACTTCTTACTCGTGACGCACGTATGAAAGAACGTAAAAAATACGGTCTTAAAGGCGCTCGTCGTGCACCTCAGTTCTCAAAGCGTTAATTTTCGCTTTTACAAGGCTCCCAAGCTGTCCGCTTGGGGCTTTTTTTATGTCCGGATAATGAATTCAGCTAAGAGATAGTGAGCAGGCATACAAGCGAGAGACAAAAGGACAGCAGGAAGAACGGGAAGGAGCAAAAGAAACATGCAGGAATTCGTAATTGACACGCTGACCGAATACCGGGACATTGCGCTGCTGCTCAGCATCGGAATCAATATAATGATCAGCATCCTCGGAGTTGTGCCAAGTGTGTTTTTGACGGCGGCCAACTTAGCGGTATTCGGTTTTTGGGAAGGCACGGCGGTATCATTCGCTGGGGAAGCAGCAGGTGCGGTGATTTCCTTCTTTCTTTACCGGAAAGGGTTTCGGAGGCTTGCAGACCTGAAAGGATTTTCACATCCCAGAGTGAAGCGGCTCCTGTCGGCTCGGGGCAGTGAGACATTTCTGCTCATCCTGGCTCTTCGGCTTTTGCCTTTTGTTCCGTCAGGCATTGTCACCTTCATGGCGGCAATCGGGAAAACATCATGGGGAATCTTCGCGGCTGCCAGCTCGCTTGGGAAGGTTCCGGCCATTCTGATCGAGGCATATTCCGTATATCAGCTCATCCACTGGACGTGGGAGGGGAAAGTGATATCCAGCCTGGCTGCGGCTTTATTCCTGGTATGGGCCCTTAAGAAGCTGAAGGCGCGGACCAAGCTATGAGTCGGCCAGCCCTGGGCTTTTTCTAGTATCCCCAGCATGAAGGGAAGCTTTCACGCAAATAATTCCCATGCCTCATTTTCGACATTAGAAGAATGTACTCCCCTCGCCGGCAGAAACTAAAAGCATTATCATCTGCGATTCATATTTCAGGAGCAGCATGATAGTGAATTTTCAGCTGCGACAATGAGGTGCTATCATGAATGTAATTACAACATTTAAGGAGAAGCAGAGGGAGAAGCAGGTCAAATACGAGAGAAAAGTGCTGCGGGAGCTGTCCATTGATCAGCTGAAGAAAAGGGTCAGGCAGCAATTTGGCCATAACAGGCTATTCAATCTTTCTTTTTCTGAGGTGCTGGAGGAAGGCTGCTATGATGTGGGTATCGAGGCTTACCTTCTTGGCGCGCATTTCAGTAAATTTGGATATCACGGTGAGAGTGTGGATTCGGTCAGACAGAGGTGTGAGCCGGAGGAGAAGCATCTCATTGATACTCTATTCAACTTTGTCCTGTACTGGGGCAAAGCTGAAGGAGATGACCATGTCAGCGAGTCCCTGTACTATGAATGTGAGCAGTATGTAGATTCATGGTGGAGGGATGGCTTCATGAAAGGCCAGAAGATGTACAAAATGCGTTTGCATTGAACGGTGAGTTCTAAATGCCTTCCTTGTCCCATATTTTTGATATATGAGGACTCGGGAGGTTTTTTTATGAAAAGAAAGTGGAAGTACAGCGGTATTGCCATAGGGATCACTGTATTATTTTTGATCATAACTTTCCAGGTGATTGATAAAGACTCCTGGAATCCATGGAATCTCCCGCTTTCAGGGAAAATCATCATCATCGACCCGGGCCATGGAGGTGTGGATGCCGGTGCAAATAAAGGGCCGGTCCTTGAAAAGGAAATTGCCTTGAATGTGTCAAAGAAAATCAGGGATTACCTGCAGGAGCAGGGAGCCCTTGTCATCATGACCCGCGAAACAGACCGGGATCTTGCGGCCAAGGAGACGAAAGGATTACGTAACCGCAAGAGAGAGGACTTAAGGAACCGGGTGCAGCTGATCAATGAATCGGAGGCCGACCTGTATATCAGCCTGCATCTCAATGCTTTTCCATCCTCCAAATGGAGCGGAGCCCAGACCTTTTATACACTCCGGTATGAAGACAATGAACGGGCCGCCAAGCTGATACAGGAGGAGCTGAAGCGGAACCTGGAGAATACGTCGCGGGAAGCGAAGCCCATCGGAACGGTCTATCTTATGAAGAAGGTGAAAAAGCCGGGTGCACTTGTGGAGGTCGGTTTCCTGTCAAATCCTGTAGAGCGGGCCAATCTCCAGAGCGACATTTATCAGGAAAAGGTAGCTGCTTCTATTTATAAAGGTATTTCCCGCTTTTTTACCGAAGATGAGGCTGATTGACAGTCCTAGGCAACTGTTTTAGTGAATGGATTTCTTTGTGTTATACTGATACTGGAAGCGAATTCACAAAGGCGGTGCGAAATTTGGTAACAGAACAACAAGTCAGAGACGTTCTAGGCGATCTGAAAGATCCCTTTCTAAATAAAACGCTCTTGGAATTAAACAGCATTCAGGAAATCAAAGTCAAACCGGAAAAAAATCATGTTAGTGTTAAAGTTTTGCTTGCCAAGACCGGGACAGCAGAACAGATGAAGCTGCAGACTGCGGTCGTCGATCTGCTGAAAAAAGCCGGTGCGGATTCAGTCGGCATTCGCTTTGGAGAAATGCCCGAAGAGGAGCTTGCCAAGCATAGGACCGCCATGCCGGATGAAAATCCGGGTCTCCTTTCCCCGCAGTCCGCTACGAAGTTCATTGCGATCGCAAGCGGCAAGGGCGGCGTCGGCAAGTCTACGGTATCCGTCAATCTCGCGGTATCGCTTGCCCGCCTCGGGAAACGGGTCGGCCTGATTGATGCGGATATTTACGGCTTCAGTGTTCCTGATATGATGGGGATCACTAGGCGTCCGGTTGTCCGCGGCAACCGGATCATCCCGGTCGAGAGGAAGGGCGTCAAGGTAGTATCCATGGGCTTCTTCGTTGAAGATAACGCGCCAATCATCTGGAGGGGACCGATGCTTGGGAAGATGCTGAACAGCTTTTTCTCTGAAGTGGAATGGGGCGAGCTGGATTACCTTCTTCTCGACCTGCCTCCAGGAACCGGGGACGTTGCCCTGGATGTCCATTCGATGCTGCCATCCTGCAAGGAAATCATCGTAACCACGCCTCACCCGACAGCCGCGTTTGTAGCTGCTCGTGCAGGGGCCATGGCCATCCGGACAGAGCATGAAGTGATCGGGGTCATTGAAAATATGGCTTATTTCCAAAGTAAGGTAAGCGGTGAAAAGGAATATGTATTTGGGAAAGGCGGAGGAGAGAAGCTTGCTGATGAACTGAATACAGAAGTTCTTGGGCAGATTCCGCTTCAGCAGCCCGACTGGAATGACGAGGACTTTGCTCCTTCCATTTATGCTGAAGACCATCCGACAGGTCAAATCTACTCTGCGATCTCCAGGAGAGTAACAGAGATTCTTGGATAATAAGAACAGGCTGTCCCTATACTGAGGACAGCCTGTTTTTTACTTGGAGCCGCCCTTGGTCTTCGAAGCGGGCATTTCCTCTGCAGCCTTCACAAGTACTTCCTGCATTTTAACTTTAAAGAGCGGACTTTCCATTGTTTCAAGCATGATTTTCTTGATCTCCGCCCGATTTTTCTGGCTCTGGAGCACCCTGGCATACTCGGCCTGCAGCTGCGGATCCTGAAGGAGGCCAAGCACCTGCTGGCGGTAGGCTGGATCTTTCATTAAGTCCTTCAGCAATTTTTTATGCTCATCCTTCAAGCCCTTCGCATAGGCAGCAGCAAACTTCGGATCCTTCATGTTTTTCTCCCAGAAGGCTTTGCTTTTTTCGGAAGTAAGATTTTTTTCAATTGTGTCAGAGACTATTTGATCATTCAGTACAAACTGCTCCCGCATCTTTGGGTCACCAAGGACTTCCTGAAAGGCCTTCTTGCCATCTTCAGATTTTATTATGTCAACGACCATTTTCTTTGTTTCCTCATAATCCACTTTCTCCCCGGCTTCGGCCTGCTTTTGACTGCAGCCGGCCATGGTTAGAACGAGAGATATCAGAAGAAGCAAGGTCCCATATTTCATAAGGAAACCCCTTTCTAGTTATCATATCTTTAATATTGATCTTTCGATAAAAAATATTCCTCCTCCCAATAGGTCCTAGATTTTTCTAGCTCCGGTTGGTACAATCATGGAAGAGAGAAGACACAAATTTTTGGGGGAACAAATAAATTGAATAGCCGTAACCTCGTTAGACTATTATTGACAACTTTGCTGCTTGGGGGAATTTCGGCTGGGATCGCCGGACTTGCTGCCCGATGGAATGAGCTTTCACCGCTTCTTAGCAGCGGCAACTATACAGAAGTTCTGATGACCCTGCTCGTCCTGATCGGCCTCGGCCTGCTCTTTAGCGTCATCAGCCAGATGGGCTTTTTTGCATACCTGACTGTCCACCGGTTCGGCATGGGGATCTTCGGCTCCGCCTGGAGCGGAGTCCAGGCAGTACTGACCGCTTTCCTGCTTTTTGACCTGGTGTATTTTGGCCCGGCATGGTTTGGCAGTGAAAGCGATAGAGGCGTATACGCTTTCTATGCACTCTTTTTGCTGGCATCCGCTCTTTTGACAGCCTGGTATAAAGTGAAACTCACGAACATGAAGGCGTTCATTCCTTCCGTCTTTTTCATGACAGTCGTTACTGTCATCGAATGGGTCCCGGTGCTCCGGGTCAATGATAAGGAATGGATGTTATTCATGCTGATTCCACTATTGATATGCAACGCGTACCAGCTGCTGATCCTCGGATCATTAAACACCAAGTCACAGCGCGAATTAGAAATGAAGAAGAATTAACCCTTGGGGGTTGATTCTTTTTTTATTGGAGTGGGGGCCGCGCTGAGTTTATTTTTATATAGGAAAAGGGCGGACAGCACTTCCATATTTTCCTTGTGACGAATGAATGAAGATCTTTTTAGCTGGGGGCGGAACCCAAATTGTCTCTAATAGAATGATTAAACCAATTGGGCTGTGTTCGGAGCTTATTTTGGTTCTAAAGGAAAGATTAAAACCATTTTGTCTGCGTTCGGAGTTTATTTTGGTTCTAAAGGAAAGATTAGAACCATATTGGCTCCGTTCAGAACTTATTTTGGTTCTAAAGGAAAGATTAGAACCATTTTGCCTGCGTTCGGAGCTTATTTTGGTTCTAAAGGAAAGATTAGAACCATTTTGCCTGCGTTCGGAGCTTATTTTGGTTCTAAAGGAAAGATTAGAACCATTTTGTCTGCGTTCGGAGTTTATTTTGGTTCTAAAGGAAAGATTAAAACCATTTTGCCTGCATTCAGAGCATAAATGGGTCCTAAGAGGATTGTTCGGTTAAATATGACTGCGCTCGGGTCTTAAAAGGATGGCTTAATAAGAGAAATACTTTATCTCCTACCTCATAATCTGGAGGTTAACCTCATCCATGATGCGAAATAGCCGGAAAGACACTAAGAAGTCCTTCATCGAATATATGAAGGACAACTGGCGGGAAAAGATATTAACCGGTGTACCCGACGCAGGAGGCAGGAATAAAATCATTCAAATGGTTTTATTTAACCTCCTCACTCTTTGCACTTGAATTCGCAATCATTTCAGAAACGCTAACCATCTTCAGATTTTCTGATTGGACGGTATCAATGATGGAGGGAAGGGCTCGGGCAGTCTGCTTGGCAGAATCAGATGCATGAAGCAGCACTATATCCCCCTTTTGTACATCCTTGACATTTTCAGCTATCCTGCTCACTCCGGGATTAGTCCAATCTTTAGAGTCGATGCTCCAATGTACAACTGTATAACCATATCGTTCCGCCACTTTTAACAGTCTTTTATCAAAATGACCGGTCGGCGCCCTCAGCAACTCTATGTCTTTTACATTGAGCTTCCGAAACGCCTCCTGAGCTTTAGAAATATCCCTGGCAATTTCCGTTTCCTCCATATTCGTATAATCTTTATAGCTGTAGCCAAGGATTCCGATTTCATAGCCTTGTTTCTGAATCCTTTCAACAAGTTCAGGATGCCGCTCAGCCCAGGATCCTGAGAGAAAGAAGGTAGCTGCAGTGACTTTTTCGTTCTTCAGAATATCAAGAATAGGAGCAGCCTCCACATCACCCCAGCCTATATTGAAGGTTAGAGCAACGTCCTTTTCACCTTTATAGATGGCTTTTGGACCGCTCTCGGTGGAGAAGACGGTAAAATCAAATTCAGATTCAATATAAATGAAAACAGCTGTAAAAAAAGCAACGATAAGGATTAAAGTATACTGTTTAATTCTCCTGGCGCTTGCCGTGTAAAAGTACTGCATCCCAATCACCCCGTCCATAGCTCTTGTCTCAATCCTATGCTTGTCTTTGATAATTATGACTTTATTAGTGAAGTTCCACATAAAACCAGGTAATTCAGTGGAAAATAGGAAAAAACAAAGGGGTGTTTATGTGCTGGGGTTTTTAATTAACCATAAAGAGTCTCTCGAGCTGCAATATTTAATTAAAAGGGAGATGGACGAAATCCTTTTCGATCTGAGCGATTCACGGGTCGAACATATTGTTAAAAGATCGCTTGAAGAAAGATACCGGATCCTATTTAATTTGTTTAAACGTATTGCTTCACCAAATGATTGCTTGTTATATACACGAACTGGAAAACAGAAAAGAAAAGGGAGTTCACAGCGGTAAAAAAGTTATTGACGATGTCTAAATATGCTGGTATATTAAATAACGTTGCTGCAAGTTAGACAGCAGGACAGCGAAAAAATTAGAAAAAAGTGTTGACTTAATAAATCAATTCATGATATATTAAGTGAGTCGCCTACGGGTGACTGACCAATGCTGACTAAAGATTGTTCTTTGAAAACTGAACGAAACAAGACGCCAGTTACTTCCTATATGGAAGTAAACAAAACAAGTTTTAAACTTTATGAGCTATATCGAACACTTTTCGGAGAGTTTGATCCTGGCTCAGGACGAACGCTGGCGGCGTGCCTAATACATGCAAGTCGAGCGGATGGATGGGAGCTTGCTCCCTGAAGTCAGCGGCGGACGGGTGAGTAACACGTGGGCAACCTGCCCTTGAGATCGGGATAACTTCGGGAAACCGGAGCTAATACCGGATAGGTCTTTCCCTCACATGAGGGAAAGAGGAAAGACGGTTTCGGCTGTCACTCAAGGATGGGCCCGCGGCGCATTAGCTAGTTGGTGGGGTAACGGCTCACCAAGGCCACGATGCGTAGCCGACCTGAGAGGGTGATCGGCCACACTGGGACTGAGACACGGCCCAGACTCCTACGGGAGGCAGCAGTAGGGAATCTTCCGCAATGGACGAAAGTCTGACGGAGCAACGCCGCGTGAGTGAAGAAGGTTTTCGGATCGTAAAACTCTGTTGTCAGGGAAGAACAAGTGCCATAGTAACTGATGGCACCTTGACGGTACCTGGCCAGAAAGCCACGGCTAACTACGTGCCAGCAGCCGCGGTAATACGTAGGTGGCAAGCGTTGTCCGGATTTATTGGGCGTAAAGCGCGCGCAGGCGGTCTTTTAAGTCTGATGTGAAAGCCCACGGCTCAACCGTGGAGGGTCATTGGAAACTGGGAGACTTGAGTGCAGAAGAGGAGAGTGGAATTCCACGTGTAGCGGTGAAATGCGTAGAGATGTGGAGGAACACCAGTGGCGAAGGCGACTCTCTGGTCTGTAACTGACGCTGAGGCGCGAAAGCGTGGGGAGCGAACAGGATTAGATACCCTGGTAGTCCACGCCGTAAACGATGAGTGCTAAGTGTTAGAGGGTTTCCGCCCTTTAGTGCTGCAGCTAACGCATTAAGCACTCCGCCTGGGGAGTACGGCCGCAAGGCTGAAACTCAAAGGAATTGACGGGGGCCCGCACAAGCGGTGGAGCATGTGGTTTAATTCGAAGCAACGCGAAGAACCTTACCAGGTCTTGACATCCTCTGACACTCCTAGAGATAGGACGTTCCCCTTCGGGGGACAGAGTGACAGGTGGTGCATGGTTGTCGTCAGCTCGTGTCGTGAGATGTTGGGTTAAGTCCCGCAACGAGCGCAACCCTTGATCTTAGTTGCCAGCATTCAGTTGGGCACTCTAAGGTGACTGCCGGTGACAAACCGGAGGAAGGTGGGGATGACGTCAAATCATCATGCCCCTTATGACCTGGGCTACACACGTGCTACAATGGATGGTACAAAGGGCAGCAAAGCCGCGAGGCCGAGCGAATCCCATAAAGCCATTCTCAGTTCGGATTGCAGGCTGCAACTCGCCTGCATGAAGCCGGAATCGCTAGTAATCGCGGATCAGCATGCCGCGGTGAATACGTTCCCGGGCCTTGTACACACCGCCCGTCACACCACGAGAGTTTGTAACACCCGAAGTCGGTGGGGTAACCTTTATGGAGCCAGCCGCCTAAGGTGGGACAGATGATTGGGGTGAAGTCGTAACAAGGTAGCCGTATCGGAAGGTGCGGCTGGATCACCTCCTTTCTAAGGAAAAAGCGATCTTGTTTCGTTCAGTTTTGAGGGAGCATTCTCTCAAAAAAAGGATTTTTTGTTCTTTGAAAACTAGATAACAATATAAGGCAAAAATGATTTGCGTCATTTTACCGCATCGAGTAATAAACCGAGTTAAGTTTTATTGTTTTATTATAGGTCGATGATTCAAGACCTGACAGCCCTTCGGGCTTAGGGGAAGAACATCAGCCGAATTGGTTAAGTTAGAAAGGGCGCACGGTGAATGCCTTGGCACTAGGAGCCGATGAAGGACGGGACTAACACCGATATGCTTCGGGGAGCTGTAAGTAAGCTTTGATCCGGAGATTTCCGAATGGGGAAACCCACTGTTCGTAATGGAACAGTACCTTCACCTGAATTCATAGGGTGATGGAGGCAGACCCGGGGAACTGAAACATCTAAGTACCCGGAGGAACAGAAAGCAAATGCGATTTCCCAAGTAGCGGCGAGCGAAACGGAATGTAGCCCAAACCGAAAGGCTTGCCTTTCGGGGTTGTAGGACACTCTATACGGAGTTACAAAGGAACGGGGTAGACGAAGAGACATGGAAAGGTCCGTCGAAGAAGGTAACAACCCTGTAGTCGAAACTTCGTTCCCTCCAGAGTGGATCCTGAGTACGGCGGGACACGTGAAATCCCGTCGGAAGCAGGGAGGACCATCTCCCAAGGCTAAATACTACCTAGTGACCGATAGTGAACCAGTACCGTGAGGGAAAGGTGAAAAGCACCCCGGAAGGGGAGTGAAAGAGATCCTGAAACCGTGTGCCTACAAGTAGTCAGAGCCCTATGTCCCTTTTGGGAAACGGGTGATGGCGTGCCTTTTGTAGAATGAACCGGCGAGTTACGATTTCATGCAAGGTTAAGTTGATGAGACGGAGCCGCAGCGAAAGCGAGTCTGAATAGGGCGAATGAGTATGAGGTCGTAGACCCGAAACCAGGTGATCTACCCATGTCCAGGGTGAAGTTCAGGTAACACTGAATGGAGGCCCGAACCCACGCACGTTGAAAAGTGCGGGGATGAGGTGTGGGTAGCGGAGAAATTCCAATCGAACCTGGAGATAGCTGGTTCTCTCCGAAATAGCTTTAGGGCTAGCCTCAAGTGTTAAGAGTCTTGGAGGTAGAGCACTGATTGGACTAGGGGCCCATCTCGGGTTACCGAATTCAGTCAAACTCCGAATGCCAATGACTTTTCCTTGGGAGTCAGACTGCGAGTGATAAGATCCGTAGTCAAAAGGGAAACAGCCCAGACCACCAGCTAAGGTCCCAAAGTATACGTTAAGTGGAAAAGGATGTGGAGTTGCTTAGACAACCAGGATGTTGGCTTAGAAGCAGCCACCATTTAAAGAGTGCGTAATAGCTCACTGGTCGAGTGACTCTGCGCCGAAAATGTACCGGGGCTAAACGTATCACCGAAGCTGTGGGTGGACACCTAGGGTGTCCGCGGTAGGAGAGCGTTCTAAGGGCTGAGAAGCCAGACCGGAAGGACTGGTGGAGCGCTTAGAAGTGAGAATGCCGGTATGAGTAGCGAAAGAAGGGTGAGAATCCCTTCCACCGAATGCCTAAGGTTTCCTGAGGAAGGCTCGTCCGCTCAGGGTTAGTCGGGACCTAAGCCGAGGCCGAAAGGCGTAGGCGATGGACAACAGGTTGATATTCCTGTACCACCTATTCATCGTTTGAGCGATGGGGGGACGCAGTAGGATAGGGTAAGCGCGCTGTTGGATTAGCGCGTCCAAGCAGTTAGGCTGAAAACGAGGCAAATCCCGTTTTCACATAAGCTGAGCTGTGATGGCGAGGGAAATTTAGTACCGAAGTTCCTGATTCCACACTGCCAAGAAAAGCCTCTAGCGAGATGAAGGGTGCCCGTACCGCAAACCGACACAGGTAGGCGAGGAGAGAATCCTAAGGTGTGCGAGAGAACTCTCGTTAAGGAACTCGGCAAAATGACCCCGTAACTTCGGGAGAAGGGGTGCTCATCTGGGTGAATAGCCCGGATGAGCCGCAGTGAATAGGCCCAGGCGACTGTTTAGCAAAAACACAGGTCTCTGCGAAGCCGCAAGGCGAAGTATAGGGGCTGACGCCTGCCCGGTGCTGGAAGGTTAAGGGGAGAGGTTAGCGCAAGCGAAGCTTTGAACTGAAGCCCCAGTAAACGGCGGCCGTAACTATAACGGTCCTAAGGTAGCGAAATTCCTTGTCGGGTAAGTTCCGACCCGCACGAAAGGCGTAACGATCTGGGCACTGTCTCAACGAGAGACTCGGTGAAATTATACTACCTGTGAAGATGCAGGTTACCCGCGACAGGACGGAAAGACCCCGTGGAGCTTTACTGCAGCCTGATATTGAATTTTGGTACAGCTTGTACAGGATAGGTAGGAGCCTTTGAAGCCGGAGCGCCAGCTTCGGTGGAGGCATCGGTGGGATACTACCCTGGCTGTATTGAAATTCTAACCCGCGCCCCTTATCGGGGCGGGAGACAGTGTCAGGCGGGCAGTTTGACTGGGGCGGTCGCCTCCTAAAGAGTAACGGAGGCGCCCAAAGGTTCCCTCAGAATGGTTGGAAATCATTCGCAGAGTGTAAAGGCACAAGGGAGCTTGACTGCGAGACCTACAAGTCGAGCAGGGACGAAAGTCGGGCTTAGTGATCCGGTGGTTCCGCATGGAAGGGCCATCGCTCAACGGATAAAAGCTACCCCGGGGATAACAGGCTTATCTCCCCCAAGAGTCCACATCGACGGGGAGGTTTGGCACCTCGATGTCGGCTCATCGCATCCTGGGGCTGTAGTCGGTCCCAAGGGTTGGGCTGTTCGCCCATTAAAGCGGTACGCGAGCTGGGTTCAGAACGTCGTGAGACAGTTCGGTCCCTATCCGTCGTGGGCGCAGGAAATTTGAGAGGAGCTGTCCTTAGTACGAGAGGACCGGGATGGACGCACCGCTGGTGTACCAGTTGTCTTGCCAAAGGCATCGCTGGGTAGCTATGTGCGGACGGGATAAGTGCTGAAAGCATCTAAGCATGAAGCCCCCCTCAAGATGAGATTTCCCATAGCGTCAAGCTAGTAAGATCCCTGAAAGATGATCAGGTAGATAGGTCTGAGGTGGAAGCGTGGCGACACGTGGAGCTGACAGATACTAATCGATCGAGGACTTAACCTATCTTGTTTATACTCGAAAACGTAATGCAGATCAGCCTTTGTTATCTAGTTTTGAAGGAACGAAAGTTCTTTTAAGAAATGAAAAATTGTTATTTGAATAACTCTCAAAAGATGTTATAATAACATATGTCTCTTGAGAAAAACTTGTCTGGCAGTTATGGCAAAGAGGTCACACCCGTTCCCATCCCGAACACGGAAGTTAAGCTCTTTAGCGCCGATGGTAGTTGGGGGCTCTCCCCCTGTGAGAGTAGGACGCTGCCGGGCAGGATTCATCAAGCAAGGAAGTTTACCATATTATTCCGCAGTAGCTCAGTGGTAGAGCATTCGGCTGTTAACCGAACGGTCGTAGGTTCGAGTCCTACCTGCGGAGCCATGCTTCCATAGCTCAGCAGGTAGAGCACTTCCATGGTAAGGAAGAGGTCAGCGGTTCGAGCCCGCTTGGGAGCTTACATTTCTATCTTTATAAAGGCCCCTTGGTCAAGCGGTTAAGACACCGCCCTTTCACGGCGGTAACACGGGTTCGAATCCCGTAGGGGTCACCATTATATACTGGAGGATTAGCTCAGCTGGGAGAGCATCTGCCTTACAAGCAGAGGGTCGGCGGTTCGATCCCGTCATCCTCCACCATTTAAATATCGGAGGGGTAGCGAAGTGGCTAAACGCGGCGGACTGTAAATCCGCTCCCTCAGGGTTCGGCGGTTCGAATCCGTCCCCCTCCACCATTTTTACATTAATTTAATAAGACTTGTTATATTTTTTTATTTATAGGGAAATATAATATTGTCACGATGCAGTTAACTATTTCAAGCGGACAGGCTCCCTGAAGAAGTTAACCCTTATTTTTATGAATGGGCTATAGCCAAGCGGTAAGGCAACGGACTTTGACTCCGTCATGCGTTGGTTCGAATCCAGCTAGCCCAGCCATATGAGCCATTAGCTCAGCCGGTAGAGCATCTGACTTTTAATCAGAGGGTCGAAGGTTCGAATCCTTCATGGCTCACTTTTATATGTTGCGGAAGTAGTTCAGTGGTAGAATACAACCTTGCCAAGGTTGGGGTCGCGGGTTCGAACCCCGTCTTCCGCTCCAATCTATTTCATTCCCAGGGGCCTTAGCTCAGCTGGGAGAGCGCCTGCCTTGCACGCAGGAGGTCAGCGGTTCGATCCCGCTAGGCTCCACCATCTAACTTTTACTACATACACCTTTTTAACCTTAAACCATTAATGGTTTAAGGTTTTTTTAATGCAATGCCGTATATTCATGTTAGGCAGCCGGCCTATGTATTTACGTTTTCCCGTTTCGTTACTACTCATTTTTTTGGCGAATCGTTCTCTTAAGACTTCATACCGCGCCTCTTTTATGATTCTATAGCGGCCACCCTGAATTTTGCTGAAAACGCATACTTATGCAGAAATCTGTCGAGTTGAGTCATTTCGATTCAGCTTATAGAATAGAAGAGAGATAGATTAGGACTGAGGAGGAAACGAACAATGAAGAAGATTTCAATTGTAGGAGTACCGATGGATCTCGGGCAGACGAGGCGCGGGGTGGATATGGGACCGAGCGCTATCCGTTATGCGGGGGTAATCGAAAGGCTTGAGCATCTGCAATTCGATGTGGAAGATCAAGGGGATATCATCATCGGCCGTGCGGAGCGCCTTCACAATCCAAATGAAAAGCTAAAGAATCTTAAGCTTGTGGCTGAGGGCAATGAGGCGCTGGCTGAAAAGGTGGATCATATCATCCAGAGCGGTGATTTCCCGCTGGTGCTTGGCGGGGACCACAGCATCGCGATCGGCACGCTCGCAGGGGTAGCAAAGCATTATAACAATCTTGGAGTCATCTGGTACGATGCCCATGGAGACTTAAATACAGAAGAAACATCTCCATCAGGCAATATACATGGAACCCCGCTTGCTGCCAGTCTTGGCTTCGGGCATCCGATTCTCACTAACCTTCATGGATACGGACCGAAGCTGAAGCCGGAAAATGTCGTGGTAATCGGGGCTAGGGCCCTGGATGATGGAGAGAAGGAGCTTATCAGGGAGCAGGGCATCAAGGTGTATACAATGCACGAAATCGACCGTATGGGCATGGCGAAAGTGATGGAAGAAGCCATTGAATATCTCAGGGAGAAAACAGATGGTGTGCACCTTTCTCTTGATCTCGACGGACTCGATCCCATCGATGCTCCTGGAGTGGGCACGCCTGTCATGGGGGGAATCTCCTATCGTGAGAGCCATCTGGCCATGGAGATGCTGGCCGAATCTGAAATTGTAACTTCTGCGGAGTTTGTCGAGGTAAACCCTATCCTTGACGAACGGAACCGGACGGCTAAAGTAGCTGTTGCCCTTATGGGTTCCCTGTTTGGGGAGAAGCTGGCATAAAAATGGAAAACAGTAACCTTCCCGGTTACTGTTTTCTTGTTAACATGATATATTTATGTATCAGGGTATCCAGCTGGGTGGAAGCCTCTACTACGTGGCGGTCATTCATGGATGTTCTTGAGGCTAAATGGAGCATCTTCGCACGGCACTCTTCTATGTCATTAATTAGCTCCCTAATTTCGATAGACATACATTATCCAACCTTCCCATTTAGCATTTTCATACGTTGTTCCCACATTTTACAGTTTTCAAACCATTAATTGTAAAAATTTGATAAAATAATAAAAAAATAAATGAAACCTTTCAGCTTGCGATTCGTAGAAATCGTATAGCCGCGAAAGCGGGGGTATTAATAGCTATGGAAGTGCTTGTGAAAGAAAAAATAAATCAGGTGTTAAATGGTGATCAGAATGCCTACAGTACCATTGTCGAGGAATACAAGGACAAGGTCTTTTACCTGTGCTACAGAATGGTCGGCAACCGCCATGAAGCGGAGGACCTGGCGCAGGAGGCCTTTGTGAAGGCTTATATTCATCTGAAAAGCTTTAATATGAACCTGAAGTTCTCCACATGGATATACAGAATTGCTACCAATCTTTGCATCGACAGAATTAGGAAAAAGAAACCGGATTACTATCTTGATGCTGAAATTGCGGGGACAGACGGACTCGATATGTACTCGCAGCTTGCTTCCGATGCAGACAGTCCGGAGAAGGAAGCGGAAAGTATGGAGATGCAGGAAGCCGTACAGAAGGAAATACTCAAGCTTCCTGAAAAATACCGGTCTGTGATCATTTTGAAGTATATGGAGGATTTATCTTTAAAAGAGATCAGCGATGCGCTCGATCTTCCTGTGGGCACGGTCAAAACCAGGATACACAGGGGACGGGAAGCATTAAGGCTTCAATTACGTCATTTATAGGATGGTGGTTTCTATGGCATGTCCAGAAGAAATAATAGAATATATGCATGATTACCTGGACGAAGAGATCGATCCGGATAAAGAACGGATACTAAAAGAGCATCTGCAGGCATGCGATGAATGCAGACTATATTTTCACGAACTGGATAAGGCAGTTTCCCTGGTGAGGGTGCCTTCCAATATATCCTTATCCCCTGATTTCACCCAAAAGGTGATGGCCAGCCTGCCGGCCGAAAAGAAAAAGCGGTCTGTCAAAACCTGGATGATGGGCCATCCGCTCCTCACTGCGGCAGTGATGTTTTTGGTACTGATTTCCGGGGCCTTTATGTCTTCCTGGAATCAATCCAGTGATTTTTCGGTCACAAGGCAGCAGGACTTGATCATCAGCAATCATACAGTCATCGTCCCAGAAGGAAAGACCATTAAGGGTGATATCCTGGTCAAGAACGGAGATATAAAGATCGAGGGCAGGGTCCTGGGGGATGTGACCGTAATTAACGGCAACCGCTATCTCGCATCAGCTGGCAGTGTGACAGGCGACATCAAGGAAATTGATCAGGCGTTTGAATGGCTTTGGTATCAAATAAAGTCCACGTTTGAAAAAGTTTCCAACTCTTTGACTACTAGTACAAACTAAAATCGGCCATCCTAACCGGGATGGTCTTTTATTACATAATTTTCTAGGGTGCAGCCTGGCTAAAACTCGCTTATTAAGAGAAAAACATTTACTTTCATGATATAATTTCAAGTATTGTGTTAAATCTCAGTTTAGCGGATGCTAAAAGCCTTTGGTTTACATACAGACATAACCCCATTCGGAGAGAAGCAGGGAGATCTTTTCGAATTTCTTGACTGGAGGAAAGTAACATGTCGTTATCCCACTTTACTTTCTATGATTATTTTATAAATTTCATTGATATCCTGCTTGTCTGGTTTGTGATATACAAGCTGCTTATGGTTATCAGGGGAACCAAGGCCGTCCAGCTCCTGAAAGGGATCTTTGTGATCGTCATTGTCCAGAGCCTGAGCAATTTCCTGGGGCTTAATACACTTGGCTGGCTCATGGAACAGGCGATGACCTGGGGATTCCTCGCGATCATCATCATCTTCCAGCCAGAGCTGCGCAGGGCACTTGAACAGCTCGGCCGCGGGAAAATTTTCTCCAGGGGAACCGGGCAGGTTGAAGAGGAAGGCCAGGAGCGGCTTGTGGAATCCATTCTTAAAGCGACGAACTATATGGCCAAGAGAAGGATCGGGGCCTTGATATCGGTCGAGAGAGAGACAGGGATGAGCGATTATATCGAAACGGGAATTCCTTTGAATTCTGCCATTTCGTCAGAGCTTCTGATCAATATCTTCATCCCGAACACCCCGCTCCATGACGGAGCCGTCATCCTGCAAGGGAACCAGGTTGCGGCTGCTGCCTGTTATCTGCCTCTTTCAGAGAGCCCTTTTATATCGAAGGAGCTCGGGACGAGGCACAGGGCCGCCCTTGGGGTATCGGAAGTGACAGACAGTGTAACCATTGTTGTGTCTGAGGAGACAGGAAGCATTTCTTTAACTAAGAATGGTGAACTGTACCGTAATCTGAATCAGGATTCGCTGAAGGATATGCTGAAGATCGAATTGGTTGATAAAAACAGGGCTGCGTCTCCTGCTCTTTGGAATTGGAGGGCAAAAAAAAATGGATAGCTTAATGAAAACTCCCTGGTTTATCAAGATTATTGCTTTTTCTTTAGCTGCTCTTTTGTTCATCTCGATCAATTTTCAGCCTGATACTAAAAAAGAGTCCTCAAGCTTCATGACTCCATCGAGCGAAGAAACTGAAACGGTCGAAGATGTCCCGGTGGAGCTCTATTATGACCGGAAAAATCTGGTTGTAAGCGGAGCTCCGGAAAAGGTCGATGTTGTATTGAAAGGGCCAAAAAGCATTGTTCTTTCCACTAAGAACCAGAGGGATTTTAAGGTATTCATCGACCTTGCGGATGCGCCGATCGGGGAGCAGAAGGTAAAGATTCAAGTATCAGAGCTGTCAGATAAGCTTAAGGCCGAAATCAGGCCTCAGCAGGCAAGCGTCACAGTGCAGGAAAAAATCACGAAGGAATATTCGGTTTCCCCTTATTTCAATACCTCGCTTTTAGAGGAAGGGTATATAGCCGGGGTCCCGGATACCACTCCAGGGACGGTCCGCATTACAGGGGCAGAGGACGTGATGAGCCAAATCTCCATTGTGAGGGCTTCGATTGAAATCGATAAAGGGGCCAATCAATCTGTACAAAGATCTGCCAAGGTGATGGCCCTTGATGAAAACTTGAATAAACTGGATGTAACCATCGTCCCGGATACCGTTGAGGTCCGGGTGCCGATCAAGATTCCTTCCAAAACGGTTCCCGTTACAGCGGTAAAAACCGGCAAGGGGAAGGATGGCATAAAGATTGATGCGATTGCAGTCAATCCAAAAGAAGTTACTCTGTATGGAAAGCAGTCTGAACTGGATAAAATCGGGCAGATACGGCTTCCAGTTGATATAGGAAATATTGATTCATCTGAAAAAAGGGAACAAAAGCTCCCGCTGCCAGATGGCATCCAGAAAATGTCCCAGACAACGGTGAGTGTATCCATCACAGCCACCAGAGAAAAGGAAACTGAGAAGAAGCCTGACGAACCGCAGCAGGACGAAGAGGCAAGTGTTCAGGATATTACCAAGACATTCAAGGGATTGGATATTACGGCATCGGGCCTTCCGGATGAATACGAATTGACGTTCATAACGCCGGCCGGCGGCACAGCAGATATGACCATAACCGGTCCGCCGGATGAGATAAATAAACTGGATCCTTCAAAAATACAGCTTTCTATAGATGCAGCTAAACTGACCGAGGGCAGAAACGAAGCGCCGATCCTGGCTAAACTGCCGGAAGGACTGACAGGCAAACTCAGCACAGACAGCGCCGCTGTCCAGGTTGATAAGAAAGAAGCAGCAGAATAAAAAATGATGCAGACATTTAAAAAGGGAGCGATATGCAAATGGGTAAATATTTTGGCACAGATGGAGTCCGCGGTGTAGCAAATGCGGAATTGACTCCAGAATTAGCGTTTAAGCTTGGCAGGTGCGGAGGGTATGTATTGACAAAAGATACCAGACGTCCTAAAGTGCTGATTGGCCGCGACACCCGGATCTCCGGAGAAATGCTTGAAAATGCTTTGATAGCAGGGCTTCTTTCCATTGGAGCGGAGGTCATGCGCTTAGGTGTGATTTCCACTCCTGGTGTTTCATACCTGACCAAGACTCAGGGTGCCCAGGCTGGAGTCATGATTTCAGCCTCGCATAATCCGGTTGCAGACAACGGCATCAAATTCTTTGGACCGGACGGCTTCAAGCTTTCAGATGAACAGGAAAATGAAATTGAAAACCTGATGGATATGGAATCCGATTCGCTTCCAAGGCCAGTTGGAGCCGATCTCGGGACCGTCAACGATTATTTTGAAGGCTGCCAGAAATACATCCAGTATCTTAAACAAACGGTGGACGAAGATTTCTCAGGCATCCATGTCGCGCTTGATTGTGCAAATGGGGCTACGTCTTCACTTGCCGCTCATTTGTTCGCCGATCTGGAAGCAGATATCTCCACAATCGGATCTTCTCCTGACGGCTTGAATATCAATGAAGGAGTAGGCTCAACCCACCCTGAAACCCTCACTGCCTTCCTGAGGGAAAAAGGAGCGGACGTAGGCCTTGCTTTTGACGGAGATGGAGACCGCCTGATTGCCATTGATGAGAATGGAAAAGTGATCGATGGAGACCAGATTATGTACATCTGTGCGAAATACCTGAATGAACAGGGCCGCCTGAAGCACTCAACGGTTGTTTCTACAGTCATGAGCAACCTCGGCTTCTATAAAGGCCTTGAGGAACATGGTATCCAAAGCGCCCAGACAGCGGTCGGGGACCGTTATGTAGTGGAAGAAATGAAGCGCGGGGGCTTTAATCTCGGAGGTGAACAATCCGGGCATATCATCTTCCTGGATTATAATGCTACGGGAGACGGCCTGTTGTCTGGAGTCCAGCTTCTGAATATCATGAAGGTAACAAAGAAGCCGCTTTCTGAATTGGCTTCTGATATGAAGAAATTCCCGCAGAAGCTCGTCAATATCCGGGTCACTGACAAGCACGGTGTAACAGACAATCCGAAGGTCCATGCCGTCATCCAGCAGGTGGAGGCGGAAATGGGCGGAAACGGACGTATCCTTGTCCGGCCTTCAGGCACTGAGCCTCTTGTGCGGGTAATGGCAGAGGCACCTACCGAGGAGCTGTGCAATGAGTATGTAGATAGAATCGCTCAAGTAGTCCAGCAGGAAATGGGATTGGAAGTCTGAATAAATGGATATGCATGGGAGGCACCAATATGCCTTTCATGCATATTTTAATAGTAAGTGCATCGTTTCAGCAGAGGGACTGGAGGGTATATACCCGGAGTGCCAAAAAAAGTTTGACTGAAGCACCTCAGATGAGATATGATTATCTTGTTTTTCGTATTGCGCAATAAAACAAAATTGAAACAGAAAGGTGGATCGGACGAAACAGCAATACTAAAGCGCCAGGACTAAGCGGAACGAGAATGCTTAGTTGACGAGGTGGAGGTTTATCGAAATTTTCGGCGGATGCCTCCCGGATGCCTGTGCACATCCGAAAATCTTTCTCCCAAAACAAAGGGGCAACTCTTTGAACAAAAGGGAAAGAGATGTACAGCTAAAATAATAAGAAATCAGAGATAAGGGGGCAAGACTGGCCCCCGGTCATCTTGCCTCCTTGCCATTCTAGGAGGAAAATATATATGTGCGGAATTGTTGGATTTATTGGAAACCAGGATGCAAAGGAAATCCTGTTAAAAGGACTGGAGAAGCTTGAATATAGAGGATACGACTCAGCGGGAATCGCTGTCCGGGACAGCTCCCGGGTCCATGTATTCAAGGAAAAAGGCCGTATAGCGGACCTCAGGGCCATCGTCGGCGAAGACGTACTGGCAAACACAGGAATCGGGCATACCCGCTGGGCCACCCACGGTGTGCCAAGCCAGGAGAATGCCCATCCCCATCAGAGCACGTCCGGCCGCTTCACTCTTGTCCATAACGGCGTTATTGAGAACTATTCAATCCTTAAGCGCGAATATCTTCAGGATACTGCGTTCAAGAGTGAAACAGATACAGAAGTTATCGTCCACTTGGTTGAGAAATTCGTCACTGAAGGACAGTCCACTGAGGATGCTATCCGCAGGACTCTGACCCTTCTGAAGGGTTCGTACGCACTGGCGCTTCTTGATGAGCAGAATGATGAAACCATCTTCGTTGCTAAAAACAAGAGCCCGCTGCTTGTCGGAATCGGGAAAGACTTCAACGTAGTGGCAAGCGATGCCATGGCTATGCTTCAGGTGACCGATCAATATGTGGAGCTTATGGATAAAGAAATGGTTATCGTCACAAAGGAAAAAGCGGTCATCAAGAACCTTGAAGGCACTGTGATCGAACGCGATCCATACACAGCTGAACTGAATGCCAGCGATATCGAAAAAGGGACATATCCTCATTACATGCTGAAGGAGATTGACGAGCAGCCGCTTGTTATCCGTAAGATTGTCCAGAAGTATCAGGATGACGAAGGAAACCTTCACATCGACCAGAATATCGTCGATGCTGTCAAAGGCTCTGACCGTATCTACATCGTGGCCTGCGGTACCAGCTATCATGCCGGACTTGTCGGCAAACAGCTGATCGAAAGGATGGCAGGAATTCCTGTCGAGGTGCATGTGGCTTCTGAATTTGGCTATAACATGCCGCTTCTTCCTGAAAAGCCGCTGTTCATCTTCATCTCACAAAGCGGTGAGACGGCAGACAGCCGTGCTGTGCTGGTAGCTGTGAAGGAGCTTGGCCATAAGGCGCTGACCATTACAAATGTACCAGGCTCAACGCTTTCACGTGAAGCGGATTACACACTGCTTCTTCATGCAGGACCAGAGATTGCCGTTGCATCGACTAAGGCTTATACCGCCCAGATTGCCGTGCTGTCCATCCTTGCTGATGTAATCGCAAAATCACGCGGAAATGCAGAAGGCCTGAACCTGGTGAAAGAGCTTGGGATTGCCGCCAATGCGATGGAAGTGCTTTGTGACTCGAAGGAAGAAATGGATTATATCGCACGCGAGTACCTATCCTTCACGCGCAACTGCTTCTTCATCGGCCGCGGCATCGATTACTATGTAGGACTTGAAGGCGCACTGAAACTCAAGGAAATCTCCTACATCCAGGCTGAAGGCTTCGCCGGCGGCGAGCTCAAGCACGGAACCATCGCCCTGATTGAAGAAGGAACACCGGTCGTTGCCATTGCAACACAGGAGAACGTCAACCTCAGCATCCGCGGAAACGTCAAAGAAGTTGCTGCACGCGGTGCCAACCCTTGCATCATCTCCATGAAGGGCCTTGACACTGAGGAAGACCGGTTTGTCATCCCGAGTGTTCATGAACTATTAACACCTCTTGTCTCTGTCGTACCGCTTCAGCTTATTTCTTATTTCGCAGCGCTTCACCGCGACTGTGATGTTGATAAGCCGAGGAACCTTGCTAAGTCTGTCACTGTTGAGTAATTGGCAGGTTAGGGGTACCTGATTTGTAAACGTACAAAAGAGTCGGGAACTAAAATAATAAAGAGCGTAGTCGTTTGTGGCTACGCTCTTTTTGTTTATATATAGTTATATTCGATATGAATGCCTTGAAGTTTTTAGTAATCATTAATTCCGTACGTAGTTCGACCATAATCGGTTCGGTTGGTCATTTTTTGCAATGAAAAGTGTATTTATGTTTATCTGCTTACTCAAGATAGTGAGGATGCTTTCTGAAACGAATCCAGGTACGGGTTATGGTGTTAAGAAACGCAGCCAACTGAGGCTGTGTTTTTTATTTATGGAGTTTTATTTCCTAATAATGTTGCAAATGCAATAAAATTATTTTACACTGAATATGTTCTCTAAATACTCGAAAACAACAGCGATAAAGGCTATGAAGGAGTGGTGATATGAAAGAAATCCTCCGCGAAATCGGAATGATTGCCAGAGCACTGGATTCGATAAGCAATATAGAATTTAAAGAATATAACCTGACGAAGGGGCAGTATTTATACCTTGTGAGGATTTGTGAAAACCCGGGCATCATCCAGGAAAAATTAGCTGAAATGATTAAGGTAGACCGGACAACAGCATCCCGGTCTATAAAGAAACTTGATGCCAATGGGTTTGTTGAAAAAAGAAGAGATGCAAGGAATCAAAAGATTAATAAACTGTTTCCAACTGAGAAAGGAAAGAGTGTGTATCCGTTCATAAAAAGAGAAAATGATCATTCCAACAGGATCGCCTTGGATGGATTCACAGATGAAGAAATGGAAAACCTGTTTCATTCTCTGCAAAAAATCAGAAGCAATATAGAAAAAGACTGGGATTTTGTGAAAAAAGGAAACAAGCGGAGTTACTAAATCGATAAAGGAGCGGACCATGACGATACAAGTAAAAAAGTGCACAATAGAGGACTTACACACCCTTCAAGAAATTAGCTGCGAAACCTTCCAGGATACATTCGGGCCTCAAAACTCCCCCCAAAACATGAAAGCCTATTTAGAGAAATCATTCAATCTGAATCAAATCGAAAAGGAGCTGTCTGAGCGTTCTTCTGCCTTTTATTTTGCCTATGCGGGTGGTGAACTGGCTGGATATCTCAAGGTGAATGCCGGTGAAGCGCAAACAGAGGGCATGGGTGATGATTCACTGGAAATTGAGAGGATTTATATCAAACAATCGTTCCAAAGGCAGGGAATTGGAAGATGCCTAATCAGCAAAGCGGAGGAAACGGCTGCAGAGCAGAATAAAAAGAAGATCTGGCTCGGTGTATGGGAGAAAAATGAAAATGCTATCGCGGCCTACAGCAGGCTGGGTTTTATCAAAACAGGCGCCCACTCCTTTTATATGGGAGATGAAGAGCAGACCGACTTTATATTAACCAAGGCACTTTTATAAGCAGACAGGGGAAGGAGCGGTGTTATGTATATTCCAAAGTACTTTAAGGTCACAGATGCCGGTGAAATCCAGGAGTTCGTTCAAGCCAATTCTTTTGGCACACTCGTCACTGCAGAAAAAGGGAATCCCATCGCCACCCATCTGCCCCTGGGATTCCATACAGAAGGGAAAGACAGCTATATCACAGGGCATCTGGCATATGGGAATCCTCAGTGGAGAACACTGGAGGCGGGCGAAAGGGTGCTTGCGATCTTCCAGGGTCCCCACGCCTATATTTCCTCCTCATGGTATGATCCTGAAAACGTTCCGACATGGAACTATCAGGCAGTCCATATATATGGAAAAGCTGTCATCATGGATTGTCAAGAGTTAAAACAAGAACTGATCAGCATGCTTGAAAAGTACGAAAAACACCGTAAAAATCCAATCCTGTGGGAAACACTTTCCCCAGGCCTTCTGGAAAGCCAAATGAAAGGCATTGTCGGCTTTAAAATGAAGGCAGAGGAAATACAGGCGGCCTATAAAATGAGTCAAAACCGCCATAAAACGGATTATGAAAACATCATTGATCAATTGAGACTGGAAGGCAATAAGAATTCTGAGGAAATGGCGGCTTTGATGGAGAAGAGGAGAAAGTGAGATTTTTATAGTTTTACCGCGGGCTGGCGTTTGGCCGGTCTTTTTTTGTTCCTAAAGGATTTAATTCGACCGGTTTTGGAATAAAGTGGATATACCTGCTACTATAGAAGAAAAAAGGTGGTGAGCATTATGTGTAAGAAAGCTGCTGCATATCTTCTGTTTAGTGCTCTTTTATTAGGAACATCAGCCTGCAGTAAAGAAGAACCCCCGCTTACAAACACCTTTGAAACAGAAGGCGAAGAGATGAGGGGGATTAAGGGAAGGATCGGTATTTCGAATAACCGGCTGATGGATGAATCCTATAATAAAGTTATATGGCATTTCTGGGGGGACCCCTCAAATATAAAAGGGGAATTCAAGGTTATCGGAACTGAATTAAAATCAGGGGAAAAAAAACCGGTATTGCTTGTGGATACAAATTCAAAAGAAAGAACCTGGTCATATAAAGGAAACTATACACAGCCTAATTTAGGAGCGGTAAAAACAATGCCTTCTGCCCTTTGGTTTGATAACCCCGGCAAGTGGATGCTGGAAGTTTATATCAATGGAGAGCATTATGAAGACCTGATTGTAAATGTGTCAAAGAATGACGTACCCAGCTATTTCAGCATGTCAGTAATGAAAAACATAGAATGGATGGAAAGCCCGGTATTTCCCTTTGAAACAATGGAGCTGCGGGGCGAGGAAGGGAAGCTTGCAATCCTCTCTACTCCATGGAAAGCGGGTATTAAGAATAAATATATGTGGCACTTCTTTGGAGAGGAGATCCCATCTGGAAAATTGACTGTGGTAGCTGTGAAGAAAGGAACAAATGAAATAAGCAAGGCTCTCGTTAACTTTGATACAGAGCAGCAAGTATGGACACATCCGCTGGCTGTCGGATCAGCAGTCAACAACCATACAGATGTACCAGCAAGCATGAAGCTGCCATCGAGCGGGATGTGGACTTTAAATGCCTATATTGATGAAGGGCTCTTTGGTCAAATTGTTGTGGATGTTAAGTAAGTATGGATTTTAGGAGGGGAACACAGATGCTGGAACCGCAGGCTATCCGGACCGTTTTATCTAAAAAAGATCCGTCCAGGCCCCTGGCTGTACTGATGTGCGGGATAGCCGGCTCCGGAAAGACGACTCTTTCTAAAAAGCTTGAGATGGAGGGCTTTACACGTTTTTCTATAGATGAAGAAGTCTGGGAGAATTTTGGCCGTTATGCGATAGATTACCCTGCGGAGGAATATCGGGCCAATTTAGATAAAGCACATATCATTTTGTTCGAGAAGATGCTGAAGCTAATTGAGGCAGGCGTGAGCGTAGTAGTGGATTCAAGTTTTTGGAGAAGATCTGAGAGGGATAGATATAGGAAGGCTGTGGAAGATGCCGGGGGAATATCACAACATTTATTTAAAAGTGGAGCAGGATGTACTATATGAGCGTGTAAGGATCAGGAATAGCCGGTTTGATGGCAATGCTGCTTTCCCGATCACCAAGGAAGTTCTGACTTCCTTTATAAATAGCTTTGAGGTTCCGGCAGGTGAGAGAGAACTTGTCATTGACCAGTAGGCTGGACTCAGAAAAAGCAGAGAGGGCGCACTCTCTGCTTTTCTATAATTTTTATCGGGCTTGCGGCCAAGCCTTGCGAAGGCCTTCATTTTAAAAAAGTGAATAAATCATCAAAAACGTTCTTTTTCAAACAAATTCAGGATATGCGGGGCAGTTTCTGCCCTGTTTTTGGATAAAAAAATTGCTTAAAGAAGTGCCAACTGACCACCAAATGCCCCTCCTGGGAACTGTAACTTGCCAAAGGAGGACTTTACTTGCGGAGACATAGGATTTACTTGCGGACCCCTCCTTCTTACTTGCGGAAATAGTGAATTTACTTGCACTTGAGAATATCAAGTGCGCAGTAGGCAGCAGGAGCAATATATCCTTACATTCTTTGTGATAAACTTGTAAAAAGAACCTTTCCCTGCGGTATAAAATATGGAGAAGGAGGCTGTCCCATGGATGAAAAAATAAAAGAATCTCTGAAGCAGATAGAGGAAGATTATCAGGTAAAGATTTTGTATGCCTGTGAATCAGGCAGCCGGGCCTGGCAGTTTCCGTCAAAGGACAGCGATTATGATGTCCGGTTTATTTATGTACATAAGAAGATCAATTATTTAACGATAGATCCAATTGGAATCGGAAAGAAGCGGGATGTGATTGAGCTGCCGATCGATGATATGCTGGACATCACGGGCTGGGAGCTGACGAAGGCGCTGAGGCTTTTCAGGAAATCCAATCCGCCCCTTATGGAGTGGCTCCGGTCGGGAATCGTTTATTATAAGGCCTTCTCGGCTGTGCGTCAGATGAAGGAGCTGAGCGGCAGGTTCTTTTCCCCCGTTTCCGGCATCCAACATTATTTAAATATGGCGGATGGGAACTTCCGGGAGTACCTGCAGGGCGAACGCGTCAAGATCAAGAAATATTTCTATGTTCTGAGGCCGATCCTGGCTGCCCTGTGGATTGAAAAATTCAATGAGTTTCCGCCATTGGAATTCCCTGTCCTGCTGGAGGAGCTGCTGTCTGATGGAGAGCTGAAGGAGGAAATCAGCAACCTGTTAAAAAGGAAGATGGAGGGCGATGAACTGGATATGGAATTAAAGATCCCGGTCATCCACGATTTTTTAGCGGGTGAACTTCAGCGCCTGCGTGAATATGCAAATAGCATCCAGTTTGATATACCCGATTTTACTCATAAACTGGACGCTTTATTCAGAGACACGCTTGATGAGGCATGGAAGAGTCAATAATAGTGAAAATCGGGGTTCTCGTTGCTGCTTCTTTTGCTGACGAGTTGGGTATGGATAGAAGAAGACTGTAGCATAAAGGAGAAATATATATGGACCGATACAACAGAATCAAGGGGAAATTATCAGAGGCAGGACAAATTCATCTGCTTCGCTTTTATGACAAGCTGTCGCCGGAAGAGCAGGAATCCCTCCTCGACGAAATTGAGAAAGTTAATCTGGATGAAATTAAGTCAGCCGCAGAGAAGCTTTTGAACCCGAATCCTCCTGCCAAGGCACACATTGAACCAGTGCCGTACGATATTCTGGAGGAAATGGAAGAAAACCAAAAAAGAAGGTATGAACAGAAAGGGCTGGATTTGATAGCCGGGGGGAGAGCAGCTGTCGTCCTTCTCGCGGGAGGGCAGGGTACAAGGCTTGGCCATAAGGGGCCAAAGGGTACCTTTGATATTGGCCTGCCCGGTCATGAATCGCTGTTTGAAATCCAGGCGAAAAGGCTTTTGAAGCTGCAGGAGAGGACAGGCACCCTCCTTACCTGGTATATCATGACAAGTCCAATCAATGATGGGGAGACGAGAGACTTTTTTGAAAGCCATGATTATTTTGGCTACGATCCTTCTCTAGTCACGTTTTTTATCCAGCCTACCGCGCCAACCCTCACTCCGGGTGGAAAGGTGATGCTGAAGAGCAAGTCACAGCTTTCTCTGTCACCCAACGGGAATGGCGGCGTCTTTTCTGCACTGAAGTCAAGCGGTGCACTGGCAGATATGGAGAAGAGGGGCGTAAAGTGGGTTTTTCTTTATAATGTGGATAATGCTATCATCCAGATTGCAGATCCGCTGTTCATTGGATTTGCTGAGGAGAAGGATACTTCCATCGCAACTAAATCGACAGCCAAAAGGAGCCCGGACGAAAAAGTAGGTGTGTTCTGCTTGATGGACGGAAAGCCTTCCGTAATCGAGTATTCTGAAATGACACAGGAAGAGCGCGAACACCCTCACATGACTAATGCGCACATCAGTATCCATCTATTTAAGCTTGCGTATCTGAAGGATATGTCGGATAAATCCCTTCCGTACCATTTCGCGCATAAAGCGATACCGGGCATCGACGAAAATGGAATCGAAATGAAACCGGATCAGCCGAATGGATATAAGCTGGAACAATTTTATTTTGACCTTTTTCCAGAAGCTGATGGCATTTCCGTTCTACAGGTTCCACGGGAAAAAGAGTTTGCACCCGTTAAGAACCGCAGCGGTGAAGACAGCCCTGAAAGCGCAAGGAAAATGGTCATGGCATTTGAAAAGTAAGCGAAGGGCCAAAGAGGGGAAATATGGCCGCCGCCAATTTCTAATAGAAAAGTAAAGGGGCTGCCGTTATGTCAGCCTTTAACAGGGGGAGCATTATGGGTTCGTTAAAAGAGTTAATTGAAATGGATTTATCTTATCTCGAAGCTTTTTCTACCCGCACAGAAAGGGAGTGGGGATCTCTATTCTGCAATGAAGAGCAGCCGCAGTATTATGATGCCAATCATGCACATATCAGCTGGCCGGTGCAGGATGGTCAGGCAGTGATTGAAGAGGTGAAGGAATTTTACAGGAGGAGGGGAATCATTCCGCGTTTTTACCTGTATAATCTGGAGCTTCAGCAGGAATTCATCACACAATTGAGGGCGGAAGGCTTTGGTTTTGAGGAGCTGGCAAGCCCTGTCCAGGTTTGGACTGGCGGGCTGACGGATGCTGGAGCTTTGAGCGGGGACATATCCATTGAAGAAGTCACCCGGAATAACTACAAGGAAGCGCTCGAAATCGAGTGCAGTATCCATGAATTCGGAGGCAGGATTGTAAGGGAAAAAGCCTTCGAACAGGAATTCAACTCTCCGCATTTTGTTCATTATCTGCTCCGCTATAAAGGGAAGGCATGTGCGACAGCCTGTCTATTTATGAGCGGTAAGAATGCCCGCATGGAAAGTGTGGCGACTCTCCAAGAATATCGGGGGAGAGGGCTGATTGGATATGTGATCCGTCACATCCAGGCTGAAACTCTAAAAAGGAGAATCCAAAATCTGTGGGTATTTCCAATCAACGAAAAAATAGCGAAGGTTTATGGGAAGTATGGATTTAGAACTGTAGAAAACCTGACGACGGGACATGCCTTTCTTGGCGGAAGGAGCATTACGGACATACGTGAGAATGTATGAAAATCCTCTCTCTTTAATTAATCAAACGATTGATTAATAAGACCTTGAAGCAGAATACATGCATACTATAAGAGCCGGTTTGATGAACGGCGAAATGGCGGATTTCAGCCGCTATTGCTGGCAGAAGGACCCGAATGAGGTCACATAGCCGCCTTTCATATCTGGAAAAGGAGAATCCAATCTTCGGATTCTTTTTTTTGTCTCGAAGAATCATGTTTTCCACTTGCCTGATAGGGGGTAACATGTATAAACGCCTTAAGGGCTTCTTTAAGTTCTCTAACATAAATGACCGCAAAAAGCGGAAAATAAACACTCTTGAAATCACATTCCAGAAGGTACATAATATATATGAACACATACTCATATATAAATAGAGGGGGACTAGCGATGGGACATTCTCATAGCCACGGCCATCACGGCCACTCTCATCATTCAACCAATAAAAAAGCATTAAAGCTGTCCTTTTTCATGATTGCGTCTTTCATGATTGTTGAGGTCATAGGGGGCATACTTACAAACAGTCTGGCCCTGCTGTCGGACGCCGGACATATGCTCAGTGATGCGGCAGCGCTCGGGTTGAGTTTCTTTGCCTTGAAATTCGGTGAAAAAGGCGCATCGCTTGCCAAGACTTATGGCTACAAACGTTTTGAAATACTGGCCGCCTTCTTGAATGGGCTCACGCTAATCGTTATATCATTGTACATTTTCTGGGAGGCTGTTCACAGAATTATGGAGCCGCGATCCGTGACAGGCTCGGGCATGCTGGCCATCTCTGTAATCGGCCTAGTCGTGAATATTTTGGCTGCCTTCATCCTGATGAAAGGGGATAAGGAAAATCTGAATGTACGAAGTGCCTTCCTGCACGTGCTTGGTGATATGCTCGGCTCTTTCGGGGCAATTGTGGCAGCGCTGGCCATTATGTTCTTTGGCTGGAGTCTTGCCGACCCGATTGCAAGCATCATCGTCGGGATTCTGATTATCATCAGCGGATGGAGGGTGGCCAAGGAATCCTTTCACGTATTGATGGAGGGGGCACCGTCCAATATTGATGTAGAAAAAGTGAAGAAATCCCTGCTTTCTATCGAGGAAGTAAAAGATGTCCACGATTTGCATGTATGGTCCATCACTTCCGACTTTCCGGCTTTAAGCTGCCATCTTACAGTGGATGCAGGAATCGATTATCCCATGCTCCTGGAAAGAGTGAAGAAACAATTACATGATTCGTTTGAACTTCATCATGTTACCATTCAATTTGATATGGGAGAAAGCGGCTGTTCCGCTGAGAACTGCTGCAATTAAAAAAGCTGTCCTTTTAGGCGAATGTTAAAGGACAGCTTTTTTTCCATTACACATGTCTGGCATGGTCGATCGTTTGTTTTAAAACATCTATGACATGGTCGTCATCATGGGAATAATAAAGGGTGGTTCCTTCTCTTCTGAACTTGACCAGCCGTATATTTTTCAGGAATCGCAGCTGATGGGATACAGTGGTTTGAAGAAGGGATAATTTTTCAGCAATCTCGTTGACAGAATGCTCGCCCTTGAACAGCAGGTTCAAAATCCTGAGGCGCGTGGGATCTGACAAAGCCTTGAATGTCTGCGAAACGATAAAGAGTGTTTCTTCGTCTAAATCGGGTGCAGGCAGTGATGCTGCATCTTCCTCTTTCATCCGATGCACTCCTTTATTTTCTTAGTAAGACTATTATAAGAAAATCTCTTCTTTTATACAATGGGAGCAGCCTGGCTGTCATTTCATCAACCGTTATAATTCATGTGAGGGCGCGGCTGAGTTTTACCATAAAAAAACGCGGGTATATTTGACTAAAGTCAGTTAATCAGCAAAATATATGCTGCAGCGCATACAGCAAGGAGAGATTATGATGAAGCAGGCACTTAAGAATATAGGAAGCTGTCTGGAAGAGGATAAAGATAAAATTATTGAAGAACTGCTTGAAAAGGAATCATCTGATATAGGCAGCATAACAGAGAATCGTGAACATTTCCGAAGGCTTCTGGCCTCATTGATTAACCTTGTTGCGATAAGCTTTAGGGAAGAATGGGATGGGAATGATAGAGAAGGTGAATTAAACAAAGGCCTCGGTACTTTGAAAAAACATGGCACCAATCAGACTGACCTTGTAGACCTTATTTGCTTATTCCGAATGGAATTTTTGATTGATATCAGGAAGAGATGCGTTTCAGAGGCACTCAGCCCTGATGACATTTTTGCTGTAAATGACAAGGTGACAGAGGTATTCGACGGTGCCATCCGAAGTATCATCCGGACAGCAGATGAATCAGTTGAAGCGATTGAGAAAGAAATGCTGGAGCTTGCGGCACCTGTTGTTCCCATCAAAAAAGGGGTGGCTGTCCTGCCTCTGATCGGGGATTTTAGTGAAAGCAGGGCATCTTATATTACAAATCAGGTAATCCCAAAGATAGCCGGTATGGATATCAGCATGCTGATCATAGATTTTTCGGGAATTCATGTGTTCGATACGTTTGTTGCCCAGCACTTCTTTCAAATACACGACATATTGAAGCTTCTCGGTATTGATCCGGTGATTACCGGGATTCGGCCTGCACTTGCCCAGACGGCTGTCCAGCTAGGCATCAATATGGCGGACATCCGTGCTCACAGCAACGTGCAGCAGGTGCTTGAGGTGCTTGAATAAGACCTGATCTGCACAAGGAAGGAAGGCTGTCCAAAGGGCCAGCCTTCCTCAAGATCCAGTTATTCAATTATTAGAATTGACCAGCTTGACCTGCTAATTGAGATTGAGCTGTTGCTACCAGACGCTTAGTAATTTCACCACCAACAGATCCGTTTGCACGAGAAACTGTTTCTGCTCCAAGTTGTACACCAAACTCTTGAGCGATTTCGTATTTCATTTGGTCGATAGCTTGTTGAGCACCAGGTACTAGTTTTTGACGGTTAGAACCACTTCTTGATGACATGTGTTTTCACCTCCTTAATAGATAATCTGCCTCCAAATAAAAAGTTCATGCATTCTATTGATTAGGTAATATCTAACAAGAAAATGAAAGGGACAGATTATATAGGAAAGAAAACAAACATGAGCTTTTTACCCGCAGCCCATGCATGGAAAGGACCTGGAGCAGAGCAAAAACAAACGTATTAAGGCGATGGAGCGGAGCAAAGCGGAGGCGGGAATGCAAGCCCGGTAAAAGATGGTCAAGCCTGGCTGCAGGGAGCCTTATAATACATGCAGCTCCCCCTTTTTCACCGAAAAAACCTCCACAGCCATCTGGCCGCGGAGGTTTTGTTTATTGCATGTTTTTCATAAAAGTTAAGACTTCAAGGTCAATCCTGCCCTGTGGCTGTTCCCTTCCTTCAAAGTTCTCAGTATGAAGAAAATCGGTCAATGCTTTATAAAGGACTGTATCATCCGCATGGCGGTCATCCAGATATCCATGTCTGACAAGCTGTCCGGCAAGGTCGGATTTGATATTCCCTTCGATAGCAGTAATATTCTCTTCCTTTGAAGGGGCAAAATAAAGCTGATGAAGGTGGTAAATACGAATCAGCTCGGTGATCGGCTCCGAATGGTCCTCTACCCTAAGGTCGATGAACCGGTCGTTAAAGCCCCCGTAGCCTCCCTGGTCCTTGACTACCAGAATTGCCGCAGACTGCTGCCCCCGGCTGTCCCCGCCCGCTTTCTGCCCGGCATCAAGTGCCGTAAGCAGGCGTTCGGCAAGCGTCCCTTCCGTGCTGGTGAAGGTTTCCGCCATGGCCCGGACCGTATTTTCATCCACAAGGATATTCCCCTGTGCTGCAAAATGAGGGCCTGTTATGCCTCCTGCCCAATCGTAGCACTTGCTTCCGGTAAAAGTAGCCGGGCGGCCATCTTTATCAATCAAGCCCACCTGGCGCATTTCCTTGTCAGGGTCGCCTTTTAGAAGGTCATGCAGGGTCTCCTCGGCATTTTTACCCTGCTCCATAGCTGTCAGGCCCTCCGGCCCAAAAGCGGTATTCGCATAGGATTGTGTTGCAACGGAGCCGGCACCGGCCTTTGCCCATGGAACAACCGCTCCTACTCCTAGAAACTTCGACTGTACTGCAATGCCCCACTCTTTCTCAGCCGGGTCATATCCAACAATTGAAAATGTCACGTATCTTCTCCTCCTGGCATCTGGTTTTGAACTTCTGATTTTAGTGTAGCATATGGAAAAAAGGGGAAGGTACAATTTGTTTCCTGCTAAGGACAGAAGAGATAAATTAGGTGAGGAACATCATAAGTGTTTCACGTGAAACCAGCTAGACTATACGAATCCTATAGGGTAACCTAATAGGGCGGAAAGTTGTAATAGATCATCGTGTATGACATAAAAGGTGTTTTTGAAAAAATGTTATTTATTTTCGGGTTTTGTGGGTAGAATGCATAGATCCCAATTTATGCGAAGCACCCTTTAAAAAATACGCAATATGAAGGACCACAGGAAACAGCACGGGAAGGGGTACAGACAATGCCGGAAAATTCATCCATAAGCAGCAGAAAGACGGAGCATATCCGGATCAGCCTGGAGGAGGATGTGACTGGGGAAAACATCACGTCAGGCTTTGAACACTATACATTCGTCCATCAGGCACTGCCGGAGCTTGATTATAATCATGTTGATACCTCAACTGAGTTCCTGGGAAGGAAGATTTCTGCCCCTTTCCTAATCAGTTCTATGACCGGGGGGACAGACAAGGCGCTCGATATAAACAGGAACCTCGCTATAGCTGCCGAGGAGCGGGGCTGGGCGATGGGGCTGGGCTCAACAAGAGCCGCACTGGAAAGCCCGGGACAGGCACATACGTTTAAGATCCGTCAATATGCTCCAAGCATTCCTTTATTTGCGAATCTGGGAGCAGTCCAGCTTAATTATGGCTATGGAGCCGATGAATGCCGCCGGATTGTGGAGCTTACCGATGCCGACGCTCTTGTTCTGCATTTGAACAGCCTCCAGGAGGTGTTTCAGAATGAGGGAGATACTAATTTCAGCGGCTTGTTATATAAAATAGAAGAGTTATGCCAATGTCTCGAGGTTCCTGTTGGGGTCAAGGAGGTCGGCTGGGGAATTAACGGAAGTCTTGCCAAAAGGCTTGGAGATGCCGGGGTCTCCTTCATTGATACAGCGGGAGCTGGAGGAACATCATGGAGCCAGGTAGAAAAGTTCCGGTCAACAGATCCTATAAAACGGGCAGCAGCGGAGGCATTTGCCGGCTGGGGCATCCCGACTGCACAATGTATCCTTGAAGCCAGGGAAGCCGGATATACAGGGACCCTGATTTCAAGCGGCGGCATTCAAAATGGAGTGGAAGGAGCCAAATCGCTTGCCCTTGGCGCCGATCTTGCCGGGATTGGCCGTACGGTCCTTAAGCCGGCCTTTGACGGGTCAGAGGCACTTATCGACTTGTTTAAGCAGATTGAGACGGAACTGAGGATTGCTATGTTTGGGATTAGCGCTTCTTCAATAGAAGAGCTGAAGAAGACGCAGCATATCAGGAAAAGACAGATTTTTTAAAGGTCCTATACATGGTATAGGGCTATTTTTGTATCTTTTTGGCTATTTCTCGGGAAATATTCCGAATAGAATTGTTAAGGAATTGTTAACAAGACAGCTTTTTTTCATGGATGTAAATAGCTGATAGAGGGCAGTATGCCCGGGTTAGGCTTGGCTGCTGGGTTCTAACGGTTTTCTGACTAAAAAAGTTAACCACTGGTGAATTTACAAATTATTAAAACTGCCTTCATATGGAGACAACATTCGCTCACTATAATGAAAATGTACTAAGAAAGCACAGAGCACAAAGACCTGGATTTTCAAACTCATATATAAATTAGGGGGAAAAAGAAATGAAGGTAAAAGGATTTAAAGTAACGATGGCAGCATTGGTAATGGCAGGCGCCCTTGCAGGATGCGGAAATTCTGAAGAAAAATCATCAGATAAAAATGGTGCAAAAGCAGAAGAATTATCTGGAACCTTGACTGCAGCGGGATCAACAGCACTTCAGCCGCTTGCAGAAGAAGCAGCCAATGAAATTACTGGCAAATATCCTAACCTTTCAGTAACCGTTCAAGGCGGCGGAAGCGGAACTGGTGTAAATCAGGTAGCCGCAGGCGCTGTTGATATCGGTAACTCTGATGTTCCTTCAGCTGAAAAAATTGAAGATAAAGCCCAAGCAGACAAGCTTGTAGATACAAAGGTTGCCGGAATCGCATTTTCACTTGTAGTGAACAAAGATGTAAAAGTTGATTCGTTAACAGAAGAGCAGATTCAAGGCATATTCTCTGGCAAGTATAAAAATTGGAAAGAAGTTGGCGGAAACGATGAGAAGATCAATGTAATCAACCGACCGGCTTCATCTGGTACACGTGCAACGTTTGAAAAGACTTTGATGAAGGGTGTGAAAGTCAATGACGGCATCGGTACTGCCCAGGATTCAAGCGGTGCAGTTGAACAGTCAGTGAACTCCACACCGGGTGCAGTCAGCTACCTGGCGATGAGCTACTTCGTTGGAGACAAGAAGGAAAGCATGAAAACCTTGAAAATCAATGATGTAGAAGCTTCCATTGAAAATGTAGCCAGCAAAAAATATCCATTCTGGTCATATGAATATATGATTACAAAAGGACAGCCAAAAGAAGCAGTCAAAGGGTACATTGATTACGTATCTGGTGATGAGTTCGCTGATAAAGTAGAAGAAATGGGTTATATCCCAATGAGCGAATTGAAGTAAAAAACCAACTGAATGCAAGGCTGGCCTGGATGAGCCAGCCTTCTTCGGTGTGACAGACTATAAATGGCAGGGCGGTGTTAAGGATGAAGGGGAAACAATCCATTAACTATGTAAAAAATGAATATATCGGCAGAACACTGGTGACAATCTGCGGATTTTTAATCGTGTTTGTGACACTTGCAATTATTATTTTCATTTGCCAAAAGGGAATGCAGTCCTTCTTTGACAGTAAGATCTCCCTTGGTGAAATCCTTGGCTCCAGTACATGGAGCCCTGGAAACAAGTCTTACGGTGCCCTGGTATTCATTGCCGGCTCCACGGCTGTCTCGATTGGGGCTGTATTGATTGCTGCTCCGATCGGAATTGCCATCGCTATTTTCAATAATCATATTGCACCAAAATTCGGTGCCAGATTCCTGAAGCCTGTCCTGGAACTATTGGTCGGCATTCCTTCTGTTGTTTATGGTTTCCTGGGTGTCACCATACTTGTGCCCCTGCTCCGTGAAAATTTTGGAGGAGTAGGATTCAGCTTGATAGCTGGTATTATTGTACTCAGCATCATGATCCTGCCGACGATTGCAAGCATTGCAGATGACGCGATCCGGGGTGTGTCGCCAGCCTATCTGGAGGCTTCCTACGGACTCGGCTCCACCCGCTGGCAGGCCGTGAGCCGCATTGTAGTGCCGGCTGCGAAAAAAGGGATCATGACCGGGGTGGTATTAGGTCTTGCCAGGGCATTTGGCGAAGCGCTCGCAGTCCAGATGGTTATCGGAAACACAGTGAGGCTGCCAGACAGCCTGTACAGCCCGACCTCGACCCTGACAGGCATTCTGTCCATGGATATGTCCAACACCTTGAATGGGACTGCGTGGAATAACGCATTGTGGACCCTCGCCATGATTCTGCTGCTCATTTCATTCATGTTTATTCTGATCATCAGGCTGATCGGCAAAAAAGGGGGTAATGCAGCATGAGAAGTTCTGCAAGGACAGTAAACAATATATGGACAGGCATATTTTATGCCGTAGCCTTTTCTGTTATAGCATTGCTTGTTTTTCTCGTATTCAAGATCATCACGAACGGCTGGGGATTCTGGGATCCTGCCTTTCTTTTTGGCCGTCCGAGCAATACCATGGCGGGCGGGGGAGTAGGTCCGCAGCTCTTTAACTCCTTTTATTTATTAGTTCTGGCACTGGTAATTTCCGTACCGCTTGGACTTGGGGCAGGCATCTACCTGGCTGAATATGCCAGGCAGGGACGTTTCCTGAATTTCGTAAGACTCTGTATTGAAACCATGGCATCTCTGCCATCTATCGTAGTAGGACTCTTTGGTTTATTGATATTTGTCACACTAGCCCGCTGGGGTTACACGCTCATCGGCGGTGCCCTTGTGTTAACAATCTTGAACCTGCCGGGATTGACCCGCGTATGTGAATCGGCAATTGCATCAGTGCCGCAGAATGTGAAGGAAGCAAGCTACGGCATGGGAGCCACCAAGTGGCAGACACTCGTTAAGGTATCACTGCCGACTGCCATGCAGGAAATCATTACAGGCGTCATCCTGTCAGCCGGCCGGGTATTCGGTGAAGCTGCAGCGCTCATCTATACTGCCGGACTTACAACACCAATGCTGAACACAGCTGCAGATTTATCCAGCCCGGTCAATCCGTTCAATGTGTTCAGGCCGGCCGAAACTCTTGCCGTCCATATATGGAAACTGAACTCAGAAGGAATTGTCCCGGATGCAGGGGCTATAGCCACTAAGTCGGCAGCCATACTGATTGTCATGGTTCTTGTTTTCAATATCCTGGCAAGGCTCCTTGCTAAGATGCTGGACAGACATTATAGAGGCTCTTCCAAAAAGAAGAAATCAATTGGAAGTACACTGAGAAAGAGCGCATAAAAACATGCATGAGTTTGCTGCCCGCAACCCATGCATAAGCGGAGCACGGCATAACAGGAGTGCTGGAAAAAATGTTCAGACCCTCCAGCTAGAAGGACCTCCGCCATTTTTACAAAAAAAAGTCAGGCAATCTGCCTGACTTTTTTTATTTATGCGATTAGAATTTATCGTTACGCTTGCTGCCCAGGGTACTGTCCCCATCCACAGTTGTGTTGCCTTTAGTATCAAGGGTAGCATCCTCTTTGCGGACCGTTTCAGATACATGCTCTGTCTCTTCAACGGTCTTTTTGCCGATTACGATTTCATCGGTTACTACCGGTTTTTTCGTAACTTCAATCTGCTCCTCTACAATCGGAACACGGATTGTTTCGTTCTCAGCAGCCGTGTCGAAGTCTGCTGCATCAGCAGGTTCATTCACCGAACGTCTCTCCACATACACTTCCTCATGCTTTACTGGAACATCCACATCGGCACGTTCTTCGTAAACTTCTTTATTGACTTCCACTTCGCCGGTCTGTACTTCTCTTTTATCTACATTCAGACGCTCTTCACGCAGTCTCACTGTGCGCTCTTCATCCGTTTCGTTATCGCGGACATAGTTAGCTCCGGCTGTTGTGTTTGTATCTCTTGTACCTGCTGTGGAGTCAAAGCCTCCTGTTGAACTGAAGGTATCTGCTCCCCGGTCAACGCCGGATGTGCCTGCACCCGGAGTTCCGGTCAGGGTTGAATCCCTATCATTATCATACTCATAGGCAGTGCCTGTTCCATCATTGTAAACCCCTGTTCCACTGTTTAAGTCGGTACCTGATACGCCTGGGGTACCAGTCAATGTTGCGTCCGTGCCGCTGTCATATGCAGTTCCTGCCGCCGCGCTGCTGCCGCTTCCGTCCACTGCTACAATATATTTACCATCATCTAATTGAGACGCATACCTGGATTCGTCAGATTCAGATAGTCCAAGGCTTGAAAGACGGCTGCGGCCGGTTGTGTCGTCATCCATTGTGAAATAGTCCTTCACCTTGTCCCAAAATGAATCACCATCATGATTTGTGCCGGTGCCGGCTCCAGTGCCGCTTTCAACTGTTGTTCCTGTGCGGTTTTCAAGCATATCATTGTCTCTTCTATTGGTGATGACCGTGATCTGATCGTTATCATATCCTTGTGAAGTTAGACCTCTGATTGCCTCCACTGCCTCGTGCTGTGAATCAAATACTCCAACAACTTGCTTTGCCATTGATGTTTCCTCCTTCACCATCTGAAAATTTTTAAGATGAGTTTTTTATTTTTCGCTACAGGTCTTTTTTACCCGGAGCCAAAGGGTATAAACTAATTTTTTTTACCTGGATACATTTGTATTTGTTTTGTCAAGGGGTTTTCCTGCAATAAATAACGGCTTCTTTACCTTAAGCAGATTATAAATTGTCGGTGCAATATCAAGTGTGGACATATTCTTGATTTTTGTGTCCCCATCAAATTGGCTGCCGTATGCAATAAAGACAGGGCGGAGTTCTTCCCGCTGAGGATCACCTCCATGGGTGCCAAGCTCGGTGGCAGGCAGTGACTGTCTGGTCATGCCGCTGCCCATTATATACCCTGGTGCCCCGAATAAAATGATGTCCCCGGAATGGTTCCCTTCGTCTCCAGGGCCCTGCTTTGTTTTGACTGCTTGTTCATAGGGGTGCACACTGCCGCCGAACACGTGATTCCAGGCTGCACCTGTCCGCTCCTTGATTACCGGGAAGGAAAATCCCTCGTTTTTGATTGTGCTTGCCATTTCCGATAGTTCATAGGATACAACAGCACCTTTTTTATTTCTTTTCACTTCAGCTTCCTTGAAGATGTGGATGATTTTCTCCCTGACTGCCTCATAGTCTTCCTCTGGTACCGTTCCTTCTTTTTCTTTCGGTTCAGCATTAATATAAACATGTGCTACGGAACTGCTGGGGATGGCGTATGCTTTTGTTTTGCTGAAATCAATCCCGCCATCTTTCTTTACAGTAAGGAGACCCGCATCCTTCAATACCTTATTGGGCAGAAGGGTAGTATGGGCAGGCTCCATGCCATGGTCAGAAACAACCAGCAGCTGGTCATGTTTTTTCAGCACCTCGATTGTTTTGCCGACAACGCGGTCAGCGAGCCGGTAGGACCATCTGATATAGCCTGCATACTGCTTTTTCTTTTCTTCGCTGTAGCCTGGCTGCCTGGGGTCAGTCAGCAGGTACTTATGCTGTTCATGGTCAATCTGCGGCGCATACATCATGACAAGGTCAGGATTATACTTTTCTTTGATAAACAAGGAGACATCCGTCACCCACATGACAAACCGGGTGCTGATTTCTTCATACTCCCTGCGGGTTATCCAGCCTTTCTCAAGGGCCTCGTTATCATCCTGTACCGGAAAGAATTTGAATCGTTTCTTTATTTCTTCAGGGAAACCTTTGGGCCCTTTGATATTTCCAGATGTCACCGCTGTACGGTAGAAGGCCACGGGGGAATCAAGATTGTTGTTATCAGTGCGGATTTTATATGAAAAACCGGCTCCTTCTTCTGTGTCCAGATTAAGCAGCAGGGAACCCCATTGTTGTCCGTTTGTCTTTGAGTCATTCCTGTCGATTACCTTATCTTCCGAAATATAGAATGTATCATAGTTTGGTCCTTGGTCATCCGAAGTATCGACGGCAAGGATATGGAGCAGATGGTTTTTCTCGTTTTTTATTTGGATTGGAAGGGTTGATTCCTTCGGGGTGCTGAAGCTGTCTGGCAAACCCTTCCATTCCCTGGCGATTTTAAACTTTAGATGCTCCCTTGCAGAAGCTGCCCATGTTTTGCCGTAGAAGATAGAAAAATCCCCTTGTTTCCCTTTTTTGGGGTTTGCCCCTGGAAAGGCAATCGTGGCAGTCGTTTTTCCGCTTTTTCTTGCTTCGCTCCAAATCGGGGACACCTCAATCTTTGTTTGAAAACCATCATCCTTGTTATGATAGTCTTTTTTTGGATCATGCCATTGATTGCTGACGATTCCTGTCTGACCGGGTCCTGCCCCGGTGGCAATGGCTGCGTGGGAAGGGGCTGTGAGAGAAGGTGATATAGTGGAGGGTCTTTCTGCCATCATGCCCTTTTTGACCAGTTTTTGAATGTGGGGAAGCTTATTTTCTTTGAGATACCTCCTGGTGGTATCGTTTTTCATTCCGTCGAATGAGATCAGGAATACTTTTGTATCTGTGTCTTGCTTTTCTGCCTGAACTGGCTGCTGAAGCGCAATGACAACAACTGCCGCGGCTAAATATGCTATAAATTTGCAATTCATATTTTTATCTTCCTCCTAATCTAAGGTGTCTCTTTTTTTACCTGCTTTTGCACGCTTTAAAACTGACAGGCTATTAATTGGAATATATTAACTCGATATAAAAACAATTTGACATCATGTGGAAGATTTAACTATAATTTCATAAAACACAAAAACGCCGAAGAGGATCAGTAAACGAACAATTGTCTATCCCAGAGAGGGGGCCGCTTTCTGAAAGGTCCCTATAGACACTCCGTTGAACCTGCCTCTGAGTTCTGTATCGAAAAGATATATGCGGAGCCATCCGTTATCATGGAAGAGTGTAAAGCGCTGCTTTAAAGAAGGGTGGTACCGCCAATTTCCTGGTCCCTTTTTTGAAGGGGGCTTTTTTGCTTTCCTCGCGTTCCGGACAAGTCGAACTGCGGAAAATAATTTTCTATTATCAGGAAATGAGGTTGAGAAGTATGGCTAAAGAGTTTGTGAAGGAAATTACCTCGATGGATGAGGATTTCGCCCAGTGGTATACCGATGTGGTGACAAAGGCGGATTTGATTGATTACTCAAGCGTGCGGGGATCTATGATCATCCGGCCGTATGGGTATGAATTATGGGAAAATATTAAGCGTGAGCTGGATCGGCGCTTCAAGGAAACAGGCCATGAAAATTTATATATGCCGCTGTTTATCCCTGAGAGCCTCCTTCAAAAGGAAAAAGACCATATAGAAGGTTTTGCCCCAGAGGTCGCCTGGGTCACTCATGGAGGAGAAGAAAAACTGGCAGAGCGCCTGTGTGTACGTCCCACATCAGAAGTGCTGTTTGCCGAGCACTATAAAAACATCATCCACTCTTACCGCGACCTGCCTAAGCTCTATAATCAATGGTCCAACGTTGTGCGCTGGGAAAAAACCACCCGGCCTTTCCTGAGGACCCTTGAATTCCTGTGGCAGGAGGGCCACACCTGCCACGCATCCGACGAAGAAGCACTCGACGAAACAGTAAAAATGCTGAATGTCTATGCCGAAGTATGCGAAAAAGTGCTGGCGATCCCAGTGGTGAAAGGACAGAAGACGGATAAAGAAAAATTCGCCGGAGCCAAGATGACCTACACCATTGAAAGCTTGATGCATGATGGCAAAGCGCTGCAGTCAGGCACCTCTCACCATTTGGGCGATGGATTCGCAAAAGCGTTTGGAATTCAGTTTTTAAATAAAGAAGGAAAACAGCAATATGTCCACCAGACGTCCTGGGGCTTCACAACCCGCATCATTGGTGCCATGATTATGGTCCATGGAGATGACAGGGGACTGGTGATTCCGCCGAATGCAGCACCGGTCCAGGTGATGATTGTTCCTGTAGCCCAGCACAAGGAAGGCGTGCTCGATTATGCCTATGAACTAAAAAAACAGCTCGGTGCCTCTGTTCGTGCGGATATAGATGCAAGTGATAAAAAGCCGGGCTGGAAGTTCAATGAGTATGAAATGAAAGGGATTCCCCTGCGGCTGGAAGTTGGTCCTAAGGATATTGAAAAAGGGCAGGTGGTGCTGGCAAGGCGCGACACCGGGGAGAAGATTATCGTGCCTGAGGCTGAAGTTGAAAGCAGGATTCATGAGCTGTTGACGGATATCCAGGAAAATCTGTACAGAAGGGCTCTTGAGCATAGGGAACAAAAGACAGCGGATGCTGTTACATTTGGGGAACTCCAAAAGATAATTGAAGAAAAAGCCGGATTCGTCAAAGCCATGTGGTGCGGTGACAGGCAATGTGAAGACAGGATTAAAGAAGAAACAGGGGCTACATCAAGATGCATGCCTTTTGAGCAGGAGAAGCTTGCTGATGGATGTGTCTGCTGCGGGAAACCGGCTGAGAAGCTGGTCTATTGGGCCAGGGCTTACTGAAATTATAAAAGCTGCCGGTTCTGACTCCGGCAGCTTCTTTCTCTTTTATCAGCGGATCTTAATATCTATGGTATCTTCCTTGGCATCCTGAGTTTTATCTGCCCAATTTCCGAGCAGGGGACCATCCACTCCATAGACGGGGTCCTTTTCAGGCATTGGAACATGCTTGATATCCTCAATGGCTGCGATCCGTTCACCCTCTTTTCCGGTATTGGTGTTATACGGCATACCATCAGGATAAGCGCCAGCCACTTCGAAATCCGCGCTTGCCGCAATTCTTTTATGGCCGGTGCCGGCAGGGAGAACGAGAATATCTCCTTCTTTCACGTTCAGCTCTCTGCCCTCTTCACCGCCAAGCTTCAGAGTGGCAGTTCCCTTAATGACCCCGAGCACTTCATGCGAATTGCTGTGATAATGGTGAAAATCAAAAATTCCGCCAGTCCAGCTGTTGAGCCAGTTATTTTTATTGAAAGTCTTCTCTATTTCATCTTCCCTTCCTGCGCAGGCACCTGAATATAGGATAACGGGCAGGAGCTCATTATTGGGAATGGTTCCATCATCTTTAAAATAGAACGATTGTACCTCAAGGCGTTCCATACATATCCCTCAATTCTCTTTTTGTAGATGAATTCCCGATTCCGGGAAAATCTAAACAAACGTTTGATTAAGCGCTGTAAAAGGGCGTGGTTCCTGGATTGCTTTTAGGACAGAAAAGGATTGCGGATCTTTAGGCAGAATTCTTTATAATCGGATGAGGTCCGATACAAAAATAGGTGAGAGCAGGGAACAGGGATGAATATCCAGCAGATTATTAAACAGCTGATACAAAAGGGGATACTACATTCAGAGCCAGCCTGCTATGAACAGCTGAGCGGCGGAACTGTGAGTGAATTGTATCTTTTAAAACTAAAAGATGTGAAGTATGTGGCGAAAATAAATAAGCGCGAGATTGTAAAATCGGAAGCCCATTTCCTCCATTCATACAAGGAAACTCATTTTTTGCCGGAGCTAATTTACACGGAACCTTCCTATATGTATTTGGTTTATTCTTTTTTGGATGGATCGGCAGGGCACACAGGGAGCAGTAAGAAAGAATGGCTCAGGGTGCTGGTGCGTGGACTACTGAATCATTACAAGCCTGCTAAAGTCAGGGGCTGGGGATGGGCAGATGAGCCGGCTGAGTCCTGGCAGAGCTTTTTGATGGATAGAATCAGTGAGGCAAATTCTATCCTTCATTCCAAAGTGGATCCGAATGTCTTTCCTCTCGTCAGGAACCTTGTCCAAAAAAGCCGGATAAAGGGCGATCCATTTTTGCTACACGGAGATTTCGGGGTGCATAATTTTATTTTTAAGGAAGGGCGCCTGTGCGGGGTGATCGACCCTGCGCCTGTTCTTGGACCGCCCAGCTATGATCTGATTTATGCCTTTTGTTCATCTCCGGAGGAATTAACAAAAAAAACGATAGATCATGCAGCAGAACAGCTGACGTTTAAAAGGGAGTCCTCTCTATATGAAGAGGTGCTGGTTGGGTTATACCTTAGAATGGCGGCATCCATCAAACATCATCCAAAGGATTTTGAGGAGTACCTTAGAGCCTGGTGTTATTGGGAGAGCATTGTGAATGATGGGAGCAATCTGGGCTAAGGGAAATCACAAGACCCGCCAGTGCTGGCGGGTCTTGTAAGATGGCGGCTCTATGCTCAAGCGCTTGTATAATGGCTGTACCTTTTCTCAAGGTACTCCTGCCAGAATGATACGAGTGTGCAGATTACCCAATACAGGAGGGCGACAACAATATACATGGTCATATAATCAAATTCCCTGCCGCCGACAATCTTGGCTTTTTGGAACATCTCCGGCACGGTGATCATGGCAGCGAGCGAAGAGGCTTTAATCAAATCAAGCAATACATTGGCAAGGGGCGGAACGGCGACCCTGACAGCCTGGGGCAGGATGATGCCCCTGAGTGTCTGCCAGTAGGAGAGCCCGAGCGATGAAGCGGCTTCCCACTGTCCCTTATCAAGGGAGGTCATCGCAGACCGGTTTATTTCTGCCATATAAGCTGCGCTGTTCAGGGTGAAGCCGACGATGGCTGCGGTTATGGCACTGAATTCTACCCCGATCACGGGAAATCCGAAATAAAGCAGGAACAGGATGACCAGGATAGGAACCCCCCTCATCAAGGAGATATAGGCGCGGGCAGGCCATCTTAAAAGAACTGAAGGCGAAGTCCGGGCAAGTGCCAGGAAAAGGCCGAGCAAAAGGCCGGCCCCCATGCTGACAAATGAGATCAGAAGGGTATAGCCGATTCCTTCAAGGATATAGGGGACCGACTCGGCCGCAAGCTCAGGATTGAAGAGATATTCCCACTGTATTCGATCCATGATGCCGTCCCCCTTTCGATTGCTTTAGTCCTGGAATTTTACGTCAGGTTTTTTTGAAACATCAGCGCCTTCATAGAACTGTTTGGACAATTTCTCAAGTGTGCCGTCTTCCTTTATTTCCTTCAGTGCATGGTTTAGTTTTTTCTGAAGTTCAGCATTTCCTTTTTTCATTATGATGGCCTGGTTGTTTGGATAATATTGAATGTCCGGATGAATCGTGATATTCAAATCCTTGTAGTAGCCCACAGCCAGACGCTGAAGATAATAGTCATTCAGAATCACATCTGTGCGTCCTGCATCCAGGTCCTTCAAGTACTGGTCGCTTGATGCGTTGTCATAAATCACTTCCTTGGCCCCGTGTTTCCGTGCGATATCCATGAAGACAGTCGTTGCTTCACCGGCGGCTTTTTTGCCCTTTAAGTCATCAAGTGTCTTAATGCCGGAAAGGTCATCTTTACGGACCATTGCCGTTCCATAGGAATATTTGTAAGGAGTGGAGAAAGCGAACTTCTCTTTTCGTTCATCCGTGATGGAAATATCATTGGCGGCAAGATCTGCCTTGCCGCTGTTGACAGAAGCGAGCATTCCGTCAAATGCCATTTCAGTGAACTCAGCCTTCAAATCCAGACGCTTAGCCAATTCGCGGACGAGCTCCACCTCAAAGCCTGTAAGCTCTTTTGATTTTTCATCATGATAGGAAGTGGGAAACAGTGTTCCGGAAGTTGCCACGGTCAGCTTTCCTTCCTTCTTGATTTTATCCCAGGCCGAAGTTTTTTCCGTATCTTTATTCCCTCCATTTCCACAAGCGGCAAGCACGAGGGAAACAGATAATGTAAGCACCAATAGGGCCGATTTTTTTAACATATGTATCCTCCTTTAATCTGTCAATCCTTTAAAAGATAGCATCAGGATAAGGGATGCGCAAGTAGGTGACTGCGCTCCGCAGCAGCTCTGGTACGAGGTGAAGGCCTAAAAAAATCACCTGCGCGGGTTGCAGGTGATCCTTCCCCGCTTAATTTCCAGGGGTGAGCAGATTGTATTGGATAAATTCAGTTTCCCGGTTATAGCCGTATTTTTCATAGAGTGCCTGTGCAGCTGTATTATCAAGGGCTGTCTGCAGAGAAAGCCCCTTTGCTCCGGTCTTGATGGCATATTCCCTTGCGGCATCAAGCAGAAGCCCGCCAACACCCCTGCTGCGTGCATCGGGATGCACGAACAAATCATTAAGCAGATAAGATTTCTTCATGGATACAGAAGAAAAGAGGGGATACAGCTGGGTAAATCCTACGTAGTTCCCTTCTTCCGAAACTGCGGTAAATATAACAGAATCCTGGTTAATGAACCGCTCTTTAAGAAAGGCAAGGGCTCCTTCTTGATCTTCCGGCTGCTGATAAAAGACCCGATACAAATCAAAAAGCCGGGAAACAGGAATTAAATCTTCTATTGTCGCTTGAACTATTTTCATATTTTCCGCCCCCCTATTATTTCGTTATAGCCGCCTGCAGGGATTGCTCCACCATCTCAAGGAACAGCAGCAGAACTCCATGGTCTTCCGTCAATTCCGGATGAAAGGAGCAGGCGAGCAAATGCCCCTGCCTAGCCATTACGGTACGGCCATCATGAACTGCCAGCACCTCTGTTTGACTCCCGCTTTCTACTATGTATGGAGCCCGAATGAATACAGCCGGAAAAGGATCCAGGAGCCCCTCTATCTCAAGCTCCACCTCAAAACTATCCTTCTGACGGCCGAATGCATTACGCTCCACCGTAATATCCATCAAGCCCAAATGAACATCGTCCGCAGCGGCCAGCGTTCCTGCCAGCAGCACCATTCCGGCACACGTGCCAAAAATCGGCTTCTTAAGCGCTGAAAAAGATTGAATCTCCTCAATGAAACCAAACTGATCCATCAGCTTCCTGATGGCGGTACTCTCACCGCCCGGAATAATCAAGCCATCCACATCTGCAAGCTGATGCGGCAGCTTCACTACGAGCCCCTCATGGCCGGCCGCAGCGATGCTCCGGACATGCTCCTCCACAGCCCCCTGTAAACCAAGGACCCCTATTCTTGCCATTGTGCATCTTCCTTCCTTTTTGGATTACCGTGCCGGCCAGGCTGGCGGTGTAACCTGTGGTTACCGCGTGCTGCCTGTATTCAAAGGCCTTCATCCAGCCGGTTTCTAAAAAAACTGCTGGATTTTAATAAAAATGGGCCTCATTCGCTTGAAAAGAGAGAAGATTACCTATTTTTGTCCTCATTTTTAACTCAAAAGCCACCCAAAAGGATTTTACTTGCGGATTTTCAATTTTACTTGTGGAAACGACCAATTACTTGCAGAAACTGCAGGATTACTTGCGGCCAGCCAAAGAAGTACAGCCGTATTCTGATCGCTGATTCAGGTCACTGCCTTTCTGCGTAGTTTCGCTTCCCATACGATGGCGGCCGGATCAATCTGCTGCTGCTGAGCCACCATTGAAGAGCACCGTCCACCGCTTTTCATCGTTCTTGCATCCTGTCCTCAGGGGTTAGTTTTGAGATTTCAATTCCCTTCATGGCTGTGCCGAGTTCTTTGGATAGTTCGGCTATGAGTTTGTAGTCCTGATAGTGTGTGGTTGCCTGCACGATGGCACGGGCGAATTTTTCCGGGTTGTCTGATTTGAAGATGCCGGATCCTACGAATACGCCGTCTGCACCGAGTTCCATCATGAGAGCTGCGTCAGCCGGTGTGGCAATGCCGCCGGCGGCGAAGTTGACGACCGGGAGGCGGCCTTCACGCCTGATTTCAAGCAGGATGTGATAAGGGGCTCCAAGGTTTTTCGCTTCGGTCATGAGTTCGTCTTCGCTCATGTGGGTGATTTTTCGTATTTGGGCATTGACGGTCCGCATGTGCCGGACGGCTTCGACGATATTTCCTGTTCCCGGTTCTCCTTTGGTGCGGAGCATGGATGCGCCTTCGCCGATCCTTCTGGCTGCTTCACCCAGATCACGGCAGCCGCAGACAAAGGGAACGGTGAATGTATTTTTCTGCAGATGGAATTCTTCATCTGCAGGAGTCAGTACTTCGCTTTCATCCAGGTAATCCACACCCATTGCTTCAAGCACACGTGCTTCGACGATATGGCCGATGCGTGCCTTTGCCATTACAGGGATGGTGACTGCGTTCATGACTTCTTCGACGATACGCGGATCCGCCATTCTTGCGACACCGCCGGCAGCCCTGATATCTGAAGGCACCCGTTCCAGGGCCATGACAGCCACAGCTCCGGAAGCCTCGGCAATTTTCGCCTGCTCAGCGTTGATAACATCCATGATGACCCCGCCTTTTTGCATGTGAGCCATTCCTCTTTTGACACGGTCTGTACCAGTAAGTAAATGAGACATCTTAACCCTCCTGAATTGTTTGAAAATTGTTTATTGTAAGTATATGAAGAAGTTGACTTGATAAAAAGTGCCAGTTTTATATAAAATGATGATGTCAGATAGAAATTCAACGGAGGGGATATGCATGGATATGCTGTCATTCCAGCTGGACCGTGGAGATAAAAGATCTCTGTATGAACAGCTGTATGAATATATAAAACAAGAAATTATTGAGGGCCGCCTTGTCTTTCAAACGAAGATGCCATCCAAAAGGAAGCTCGCCGAATTTTTGCAAATCAGCCAGAATACGATAGAAACAGCCTATGAACAGCTTGTGGCAGAAGGATATATCGAATCCATCCCGCGCAAAGGGTATTATGTACTGGCCTATGAAGACTTGGCTTTCGTCAGCAAGGGAAGTCCCGGCAGCCAGCCGGAAAATAAAGCTGCGGTCGAGCCTCTTTTTCATTTCCACCCAAGCCGCATTGATACGGCGCCGTTTCCTTTTGCCCGCTGGAGGAAGTATGCCAAGGATATTTTCTGTGAAGAAAATCAGGAGCTGCTTTCGCTCGGGGATTATAAAGGGGAGCTTGCGCTGCGGAAAGAAATTGCCCTATATCTCTACCATTCAAGAGGGGCGGTATGTTCACCTGATCAAATCATCATCGGCTCAGGTACCGAATATCTTCTGCCTCAGCTGGTGCACCTGCTTGAGGATGCCAGTGCCTATGCCATAGAGGATCCCGGGTATCAGCTCACAGGCCATATTCTTTCCAGCCGCGATAAAAGAATCATTCCAATCGAGGTGGATGAAGAGGGCATCAGGGTGGAGCCCATCAAAGATGGAATGGTGGATGCGGTATATGTCACTCCATCACATCAGTTCCCTTATGGGAGTGTTCTCTCGATCAACAGGAGGACACAGCTGCTTAACTGGTCACATGAAGCCCCGGGCCGTTATATTATAGAGGATGATTATGACAGTGAGTTCCGATACAGCGGAAAGTCGATTCCCTCGCTCCAAAGCATGGATAAGGGAGAGAAAGTCATTTATTTAAGCACCTTTTCCAAATCGCTCATGCCCTCAATCCGGATTGGGTATATGGTGCTGCCGCCCGAGCTTTTGAAAAAGTATGAGCGCGAATTTTCCTTTTACAGTTCAAGCGTTCCGCGGTTCGATCAGCATATACTCGCCAGGTTCATGAAAGAAGGGGACTTCGAACGGCACTTGAACCGGATGCGGAAGATTTACCGGAGAAAATTGGAGACGCTGACAGAGCTGCTGAGGCCCTATGAAAATATCATTGAAATCATCGGGGACAGCGCCGGGCTTCATGTGATCCTCCGCGTCTGGGCAGGGATGACCGAGAAAGAACTGATCAGCCGGGCGGCGGAGCATGACATCCGGATTTACGGTCTTTCCAAATATTCTCTCGTGGAGAGGGAAAATGGCGCACCCTCCATCGTATTGGGGTTTGCAGGGATACCGGAGGAAGAGCTGGAGAAAGGCATGGGGCTCCTGCTTGAAGCCTGGGGTCTGAAATGAACGGAACTATTATTCTGCCAAATTCATTAAAAAGCCGGCAAAGTAAAAAAATGACCGCCTTATTTTATCCGTTTACATTGAATTCTGTGTCCCCTTTTGTATAATAAAGTAGTTTCATGTAAAACTTTGGCTAAATTTCCAGCAGACAAGATTCCGGGAGGGATATTATGAGTGTTAATCAAATTATACGTTTTGAAAATGTAACAAAAAGCTATGATCATACAACAGTGCTCGATTCAGTAAGCTTTGAGATTGAAAGAGGAAAGTTTTACACCCTCCTGGGACCCTCGGGCTGCGGAAAGACGACAATCCTGCGTTTGATTGCAGGGTTTATAGAACCGACTGAAGGAAATATTTACTTCGATGGAAAAATCATCAATACATTGCCGGCCAATAAACGCCAGGTGAATACCGTTTTCCAGGACTATGCTCTTTTCCCTCACCTGAATGTATTTGAAAATGTGGCATTTGGCCTTAGAATTAAAAAGCTCGGGGCCGCAAATATTGAAGCGAAAGTAATGGAGGCCTTGAGGTTTGTCAATCTGGCAGGCTATGAGTCCAGGGAAATCAGCGAAATGTCAGGCGGCCAGCGCCAGCGTGTGGCCATTGCCCGGGCTATTGTAAATGAGCCGGAGGTTATTCTGCTTGATGAACCGCTTTCCGCCCTTGATTTAAAGCTTCGTACGGAAATGCAGTATGAGCTTCGCGAGCTGCAGCAGCGCCTGGGCATCACTTTCATTTTTGTGACTCATGATCAGGAAGAGGCACTTGCCATGTCAGATGAAATTTTTGTACTGAATGAAGGAGTCATCCAGCAAAGCGGAACTCCCATTGATATATATGATGAACCAATCAATCGATTTGTGGCCGACTTTATCGGAGAGTCCAATATTGTAGAGGGGAGAATGGTTAAGGACTTCCTGGTATCCTTCGCAGGGCAGCAGTTTGACTGTGTGGACAGGGGATTCAGCCCGGGCCAGCCGGTAGATGTAATCATACGTCCGGAAGACCTTCTGATTACCACGCCTGAGCTCGGGAAGCTGCAGGTAAGAGCGGACTCCCAGCTTTTCCGCGGTGTCCACTATGAAATCAGCAGTTATGACAAGGACGGAAATGAATGGCTCGTCCATTCCACGAAGAAGGTCAAGGTGGGCGAGGATATCGGCCTGTATTTTGAACCGGAAGCCATTCATGTTATGAAACCGGGCGAAACGGAAGAGGAATTCGATAAGCGGATTGAGGCATATAAAGAGGAAAGCCATGAATAGAAGCACGAGGAACTTATATCTTATCCCATATGTGTTATGGCTCGTGTTGTTTGTTGCTGCGCCCATCCTGCTTGTTCTTTATTATTCATTTTTCAATATTGAGGGCGATTTTTCCTTTGGCAATTATGCCGCCTTCTTTTCACCCGTTTATTTAAAGATGACTCTGAGTTCATTCTGGTATGCCTTTTTGATCACTTTGTTTTCCTTGATCATTGCGTATCCGGCAGCCTATCTTCTGACAAAGACCAGGCACAGGAAGCTCTGGCTTCTGCTCATCATCCTGCCATCCTGGATCAATCTTCTGCTGAAGACATATGCATTCATGGGGCTTCTTGGCACAAAGGGGGCCGCCAATCAGGTTCTTGAAGCGGTCGGGATCGGCACCCAGCAGATTTTATTTACGGACTTCAGCTTTGTGTTTGTCAGTGTATATATTTTCATTCCATTCATGATTCTGCCGATTTATAACTCATTGATCGAGCTTAATCCAACCTTGCTATATGCGGCTGAAGACCTTGGAGCTTCTTCATGGGTCACCTTCCGAAGGGTCATTTTCCCGCTGACTGTGAACGGAGTGAAGGCCGGCTGCCAGGCTGTATTCATCCCGGCCCTGTCACTGTTCATGATCACAAGGCTGATTGCCGGGAACAGGGTCATCACACTTGGAACCGCGATCGAACAGCATTTCCTCGTAACCCAGGACTGGGGTATGGGGGCCACGATCGCCGTGTTCTTAATCATTGCCATGGTCCTGATCATGATCTTGACAGGCAAAGGCAGGAAAGGGGTAAAGGTATATGGGAAAAATTAAATGGACCGCCCTTTATCTGCCGATTGTGTTTTTCATTCTATATGCTCCTATTTTTTATTTGATTTTCTACTCCTTCAACAGCGGCGGAACGATGAATAACTTTGAGTCGTTCACCCTGAAATGGTATAAAGAGCTGCTCGGTGACACCAGGCTTCTGATCATTGTCATGAATACGGTGATCGTGGCTCTCCTGTCTTCCGCGATTGCGACCATCATTGGGGTGCTGGGAGCCCTTGGCATTGCCTATATGAAAAAGATGCGGGTGAAAAATACGTATATCTCGCTGAATAATGTATTGATTGTCAGCCCGGATGTCATCATCGGCGCCTCCTTTTTAATCCTGTTTACCATCGCAGGCATTAAGCTTGGCTTCACATCCGTCCTGCTCTCGCATATCGCCTTCAGTATCCCGATTGTTGTGCTGATGGTGCTGCCCAAGATTAATGAAATGAGCCCGACCTTGATAGATGCGGCCCGTGATCTCGGAGCGAGCAGCTTTGATGTTCTTGCAAAGGTCATCCTGCCCTTCATCACTCCCGGGATATTTGCCGGGTTCTTTATGGCCCTGACTTATTCACTGGATGATTTCGCCGTTACTTTCTTCGTGACAGGAAACGGCTTTACCACACTTTCAGTGGAAATCTACTCCCTGGCGAGGCGCGGGGTTTCATTGAATATCAATGCCCTGTCTACGATTCTGTTTGTGCTGACACTGGTGCTGGTAATCGGATATTATATGCTTAACGCACGTAACAGCCATTCCCGCAGAATGGGGGTCCCAAAATGAAAAATCTAATCCGCGGTTTTATCATCATTGTTCTGATATCGGCTGCGCTTCTATACGGAGTGCACAGGCTCAATTCGGCGCAGGGACTTTCTGGCGGAAATACGCTCACCATTTATAACTGGGGAGATTATATTGACGCCAAGCTGGTCAAACAATTTGAAAAAGAGACCGGCATCAAGATCATTTATGAAACCTTTGATTCCAATGAAGCGATGATGACCAAGATCGAACAGGGCGGAACTGCGTATGATCTTGCTGTTCCCTCTGAATACGCTATTGATAAAATGAAAAAAGAGGGGCTGCTGGTCCCGCTCGATCATTCGAAGCTGCCTAACCTGAAATATATTGATTCCCGCTTCATGGACCTGCCATTTGACCCGGATAATAAATATTCCATCCCTTATTTCTGGGGAACAGTCGGCATCGCCTATAATCCTAAGCTTCTTGGCGGAAAGAAAATCACCGGCTGGAATGACCTCTGGGATAAGGATCTGAAGAATCAGATTCTGCTTGTGGACGGCGCCCGTGAGGTGATGGGAATGGGACTGAATTCTCTGCACTACTCCCTGAATGATACAAATAAGGAGCATCTGAAGCAGGCAAAAACCAAGCTCGACTCGCTCACTCTCAATATCAAAGCCATTGTCGGTGATGAGATCCGCATGCTGCTCCAAAATGATGAGGCAGCAATCGGGGTGGTATGGTCAGGTACAGCTGCCGAGCTGATGTGGGAAAAAGAAGATATAGAATACGTCGTTCCCAAAGAAGGCTCAAATCTTTGGTTTGATAATATGGTCATACCTAAAACATCCAAGAATCCGGAGGCAGCACATAAGTTCATCAACTTCATGCTGAATCCCAAAACTGCCGCTCAAAACACAGAATATGTAGGCTATTCCACACCGAATAAAAAAGCCCTGGATTATATGGACAAGGAAACGGTCGGGGATAAACGATTTTATCCGGATAAAGATATGACCTCCAAGCTTGAAGTCTATGAAAACCTGGGTAAGAGGAACCTTGCCTATTATAACGAACTGTTCCTGCAGTTTAAAATGCATCGAAAATGAAGAGATCCCTGCGGGGGTCTCTTTTTTGCCGGCCTCGCGGACCAAGTGCGGGAGTGGGAAAGACAGGGCCAAAGTGATCGTAACTTAACCATTACGACCCGTTTCCCTTAATGGTTAGGCCGAGCAAGGCATAAAAAACCGGTTTAGATCAACTCTCCATAAAATGAGGGCCAAACTGGTCATAAAAAAAGGATTAAGACCAGTTTCTCTAAAATGGCGGACCGTATTGATCATAAAACTCCACTAAGGTTACTTCCTCTTAAAACTGGGACAACCTTGTCCTAAAACTATCAAAATCCTTTCCGGCTAAATTTAAAAGTCATTACAGTCCTTAAATATTCCCGTGCCTCCGCTTATTTTAAGAGAACTTAACAGTTTATTACTAATTATGGAATAAAATGTGATAAAATTTTTGTAAACAAAAGGAAGCGAGGAGAGAAGTCGTGGAGATCGAACCCCAAAAGAAGAGCAAAAGCCATGTTTCTATCAGGTTCAATTTGATTTTCTTCTTCGTGTTTATCTTATTTTCTGTACTGGTGGTAAGGCTTGGCTTTGTCCAGATCGTCTATGGGGAGGATTATCGCAGGGAAGTGGAACGGACGGAAGATGTGACGGTGAAAAATCCGATGCCCAGGGGAGAGATCATGGACCGCTACGGGAAAACCATTGTGGATAATACACCGGAGCGGGCTATCACTTATACACGTCAGCAGGACACTAAACCAAAGGAAATGCTCCGCATTGCAAGAAAGCTATCCGCATACATTTATAAGGATCCAAAGAAGGTAACAGACCGTGACAAGCGGGACTTCTGGATTCTGCTTAATCCGAAAAAGGCGGGTAAAAAGGTAACAAAGACCGAAAAGAGGATGGTCGAGACGGGCAAGCTGGAAGAAAAGGATCTGTATCAGTTCCAGCTGGCCAGAATCACCAACGCAGAATTGAAGGAACTGGATGGAGAGCTCGAGGTGCTGGCCATCTTTCGCGAGATGAACAGCGGTTATCCGCTGACTGCCCAGTTCATCAAAAATAAAAGCGTGACAGATAAAGAATTTGCTAAGGTCAGTGAACACCTTGATGATCTTCCGGGTGTGGATACCTCCATTGACTGGGAACGTGAGTACAAGTTCGGCAAGACCCTGCGTTCTGTGCTTGGAGCTGTGACCACTTCTGAGGAAGGGCTGCCGAAGGAGCAGGCGGATCAATACGTAGCGATGGGTTACAACCGGAATGAGCGTATTGGAAAAAGCTATCTGGAGATGCAGTATGAGGACGTGCTCAGCGGCAAGAGAGAGCGGGTGCAGAATGTCACCTATAAGGGGACAACGGTCAGCTCGAAGACGATATCCGAGGGGCAGAGGGGCAATGACCTTGTCCTTACCATTGATATGGAGCTGCAGAAGATAACAGAAAAGATCGTGGAAGAAGAACTCGTAAAAACAAAGCATAGATATGGCGACACACCTTTCCTCGACCGGGCCTATACGGTTCTGATGGATCCTTATACGGGAGAAATCCGGGCCATGGCCGGCAAGAGGTATGTAAGGGACAAGGAAACAGGCGAGTATAAGATACAGGATGATGCCCTGGGCACCTTCACGACTTCCTATACGATGGGATCTGTAGTCAAGGGGGCAACCGTGCTGACCGGCTATGAAACGGGTGCGATTTATCCGGGAAACAGCGAGTTTGATGCACCTGTGAAGATCAAGGGTACACAAGTGAAGAAATCCTATGCCAATTTTGGCTGGATCAATGACCGGGAAGCACTGATGGTTTCTTCGAATGTATATATGTTCAAAACAGCGATGAAAATTGGGGGTGCTCATTATATCCCGGATGGAGCCCTGAACCTGAAGGACGGCACTTTTGATATAATGAGGAACAATTTTTCCCAGTTCGGCCTTGGCGTCAAGACGGGCATTGACCTGCCAAATGAAACCTCAGGAGTAAAAAATGCCGAGACGAGGCCCGGACTCCTGCTCGATTTAGCCATCGGCCAGAATGATACGTATACACCGCTTCAGCTCGTTCAGTATGTCTCCTCGATCGGGAACGGAGGGTATAGAATCAAGCCGCACCTCGTCAAGCAGATTCGGCAGCCGGGCGGGAAAGAGGGAGAGCTCGGCCCTGTCTTAAGAGATATAGAACCGGTTGTGCTGAACCGTTTAAGCATGAAGCCTGAATGGATTGAAAATGTACAGACAGGCTTCAGAATGGTCATGCAGCAGCAGCGAGGCACCGGATACAAGGTATTCGGAGGCAAGGGCTATGACATTGCCGGCAAAACAGGGACGGCCCAGGCCTTTTATGACGGACCGGACCGGAAGAATTACGGGAAAGAGCCGCCTCCGACCTGGAATATCACCCTCATTGGGTATGCACCAAGCGAAAAGCCTGAGATAGCCATGTCGGTAGTGGTGCCATGGGCGTATCAATCCAGTGATCACGGCATGAACAAAAACATCGGAAGCAGGGTGATGGACGCCTACTTTAACCTTAAGAAAAAGAGGGATGGGAAAGAAAATCCAGATAAAAAAACAGACTCGGTTAAACCGGGCTGATTACCAAAACAAAGCCATCCTAGTCATATAGACATGAAATTTTCACATTTGCGTATCCAGCACTGAGACTGATTTGGTAAGATGTTACTAGCGGTCTCTTTTCTTTTGCGGGGGACAATCCCCATTTCCCGAATTATTTCCCAAAAAGACCGCATGTAAAAATTACCAGATATAAATGCTTAATTGCTATCTTTATAAAATGAAATAAGGGTAGAACAAGATAAGAACATAGAAAGGAGGGATGAGAGTGATTGATGCAGTGAAAAGGAAATTTCCTTTTTTATTATTGCTTCTGATCATCCCGCTGCTTGGGACGGTATATAAAGTGCTGAATGAACATCCGCAGAAAGCTGTGAGCATCTCGACTCCGCTCGATCAGCATATACCTTTTGTCCCTGTTTTCATCATTCCGTATATTATTTGGTATGGCTATATATTGTTTTATTTAATGTATTTCTGTTTCAAGGACACAAAGGTCTATATGAAATCCCTGATCACGATTGTGATAGGCGAGCTCATCTGCTTTGCCGTGTTTTTCTTTTTCCAGACAACTGTTTCGCGGCCTGACCTGACCATAGACACACCATTCTATCCCCTGGTCCAGTTCATCTATAGCAATGATCAGCCGTATAATTGTTTTCCAAGCATCCACGTCCTAACGACCTACGTCATCATGCTTGCTTCCCTTCATATCAAGAAAAAGCACAAATTCCATACACTCCTGATCCAAGGTCTGGGAAGCTTGATCATTCTGTCCACCTTGTTTGTGAAACAGCATGTGATCTGGGATATGATTGGATCAATGTTCCTTGTATGTTATATTTACGGATTCATTTTCGATTACTATCAGGTCAGAGTTTCGCAGAAAGCGAAGACCCTGCAAATAAAAAAATAATGATACCTGCTGCTGAAACTTTGGTTTCAGCAGTTTTTTTAGTTGTCGGCCCGTCAGAATTATTTTACAATTACCTGGCAAGCGCTGCTGTGAATTCATAAACAAAGGATGCTGCCTAAAATGGTCTGGAGACTAAAAAAATTCAATGAATTAACTTCTATCGAACTTTATAACATATTGCAGGAGAGAACCAGGGTGTTCGTTGTGGAACAGGACTGCCCTTATCTGGAAGTGGATGGTAAGGATTTGGAAGCTTATCATCTTTTCAAGGAAAAAGATAGTGAAATTATGGCCTACCTGCGTGTTCTGCCGCCAGGGGTTTCCTATCCCCAGGCTTCTCTTGGACGGGTGATGGTAAAGGAAGAGTACCGGGGGGAGGGCCTGGCAAAGGAATTGGTTGCAAAGGGCCTGGAGGTGATCCGGCAGGAACTGGGGGAGAGTGCTGTGAAGATCCAGGCACAGAACTACCTGAACAAATTCTACGGCTCCTTCGGTTTCCAGGCAGTGAGCGAAATCTATCTGGAAGATAATATCCCCCATATCGATATGGTTTTAAAAATAGAAACAGAAAAAAGCCGCCTCTGACTCTTTCCTTGAAAGATGGCATAAAAATGGATTTCTCTCACACACTAAAAGGAAATCTTTTAGGGAGTGATTCAAATGGATGCAAACCGAGTGAGACAGATTTTATCTTCTTCAGCAGACATCAGTGTGGAATATAATGGGGTGGCTGTCTGGATCGACAACCTGAATGAGGATGGCAGAACAGCTATGGTCCACCCGCTCGACCTCGAAGAAAAGACTACAGTCGAGATCGGCGAGCTGAAAGAAGTATAAAAACAAACCCGTATTCCATGCTTGGCTTGAAATAGAGAAGAGCAGGAACAAACACAATATGGTGCCAGGTTTTCATCCAAAACCTGGCTGTTTTTTTATCCTGCAATGGAGAGCCTGCAAATAATTAACAAAGTTCAGTAAACCCATGTAGAATAGAGATTAATAGTTCTTATGTTCAGAAAGAAAGAAGGAATAGGGATGGAGAGTCAAGCACTGATTGCAGTCACCATTTTTCTAATTACATACGCAATCATCATTACAGAAAAGATTCACAGAACGATTGTTGCACTTCTAGGCGCAGTTTCACTTATATTATTTGGCATTATGGACCAGGAAGCTGCCATCCACCATATCGATTTCAACACCATTGGCTTATTGATCGGTATGATGATCATCGTCTCGATCACTGCGGAAACGGGTATCTTCAAGTACCTGGCCATTAAAACAGCCAAGCTTGCCAAGGCGGATCCGCTCAGAATCCTCATTGCCATGGCAGTCCTGACGGCAGTGGCATCCGCTCTTCTGGATAATGTAACCACAGTCCTGCTGGTTGTACCAGTGACATTGAGCATTACATCCAGGCTTAATGTCAATCCAATGCCATATCTCATCTCACAGATCATGGCTTCCAATATCGGAGGAACAGCAACAATGATCGGCGACCCGCCTAACATCATGATCGGGAGTGCCGTGAAAAGCCTGACATTTCTTGATTTCATTACGAATCTGGCACTCATAAGCTTTTTTATTCTCTTTGTGACGATAGCGATATTCGCCTTTATTTACAGAAAGAAATTGAGAACAACAGACAGCCTGAAGCAGGAATTGATGAAAAGCGATGAAACGAAAGAAATCAAGAATACGACTCTTTTAAACAAGTGCATATTCATAATCGTACTTACAATTTCAGGATTCTTCCTGCATCAATTCATCCATATTGAAACGGCTACCATTGCACTGTTCGGGGCCTTCCTGCTCCTTTTGCTTACGGGTGAGGATCATCTGGAAAGCTCGCTTGAGCGAGTGGAATGGACAACCCTCTTTTTCTTCATCGGTTTGTTTGTTATCGTCGGCGGGCTTGTGGATACAGGAATCATCAAATCCATTGCAAGCCAGGCTATTGAACTGACAAAAGGGAACCTCACGGCAGCAACGATGCTGATCCTGTGGGTCAGCGCCATCGCTTCTGCCTTTATTGACAACATACCATTTGTCGCCACCATGATCCCGCTGATCAAGGATATGGGATCCATGGGCATAACGAACCTTGAGCCATTATGGTGGAGCCTTGCACTTGGGGCATGCCTTGGTGGCAACGGCACATTAATCGGCGCAAGTGCTAATCTCGTGGTTGCAGGACTGGCGGCAAAAAAAGGCCACCATATATCCTTTGTCAAATACCTGCTGATAGGATTTCCACTCATGCTTTTGAGCATCATCCTGTCTACGGTATATATTTATTTACGATATTTGCTATAGACTCTCTTGATATGATTGTTGTTTTCTAATAGGTTTGGTGAGGAGTTTTCATCATTTAACAAAGTTAATTGGAGCGGAAGGCGCGAGACTCCTGATCCAGCTCCAAGCTGAAACCTCGAGTCATAAGCCAAGCCGGCTATGGGAAGAAAGAGCGCTATTAGGCAGGCACCGCTTTCCGCTTTTCAATGCGGGAGCTGGGGGACAGGTGAGACCTCGCAGGCAAAGCCGGGGAGGCTCAGCGCCCGCAGCGGAAATCCACTTTCTTGTTTAATAAATACAAAAACTGCCTTTTAAAAAAGGGTAATTGTTGAATCAATAGAATGAGTATGGTAGAATCAAAACACAATATATTGTATCGTTATATTAATCAAACAACTAAATATAGATGTTCAAAGTTGGTGTCCTTCTAGTAAGGAATTAAAAGGGAATCCGGTTAGAATCCGGAACTGTCCCCGCAACTGTAAGTGTGGACGAAATAAGAACACCACTGTATAAGCGGCTTAACGGTACTTATATGGGAAGGTCTTAAAGTAGGGAGAAGCACGAGTCAGGAGACCTGCCAGTGATGAACGATAGTTTCAATTTCTTCGGGGATTTGAGAAGATGAAACGATGGTGAAATTCTGGCTCTGTCCGCACATTATGATTCTGCTATCGTTTGATCCGCTCATGTTCTCATGGGCGGGTTTTTTGATTTCCTAATATAAATAAGGGAGAGAAGAATCATGAAGGCAGCAATGGAAGATAAAAGAGCAGGAGCACTTTTGGATAAGCTCCAAATAGAATTTGGCAATCTGTCTTTTGACACATTGAAGAATAAAACGGACTTCAGCCGGCCGTATGCGGTCATCCTGGAGGAATGGATCCTGGAGTGTCTGGCATCCATGTCGGAGCTCGAGCCAGATTGGACCTATGCCGCTGCCCGGATTCACCTGGCCAGGCTTTATGCAGAGGCTGAAATAAACCGGGGGGAAGAGGGGGGCTATGGTTCTCTATATAACCTGATTGCAGAGCTGGCGGGCATGGGCATCTATCATCAGGACCTTCTTGAGCTGTACAGCATGGAAGAAATTGAAGAGATCGGCGGATGGATACAGCCTGAGAGAGATCATCTTTTTACATACATAGGATTAAAGATGCTCTCTGACAGGTATCTGGCCAAAAGCCATGAAGGAGCCGTATTTGAGCTGCCGCAGGAGCGCTTCATGATCATCGCCATGACACTAATGAAAAAAGAAAGAGCAAGCGGGCGCCTGGATTTGATCAAGGAAGCCTATTGGGCAATGAGCAGTCTATATATGACCGTTGCCACTCCGACCCTCTCAAATGCAGGGAAAAACTGGGGGCAGCTGTCGAGCTGTTTTATCGACACGGTCGATGACAGCCTCCAGTCGATCTATAACAGCAACACAGACATTGCCAATCTATCAAAAAATGGCGGCGGCATCGGTGTTTATCTTGGTAAGGTGCGAAGCCGCGGCAGCAGCATCAAGGGCTTTAAAGGGGCATCGTCCGGTGTGATCCCTTGGATGAAGCAGCTGAACAATACAGCGGTGAGCGTCGATCAGCTGGGCCAGAGGCAGGGGGCAGTCAGCGTCTATCTTGATGTCTGGCATAAAGATATCCATTCCTTCCTGGACGCCAAGCTGAATAACGGCGATGAAAGATACAGGACCCATGATCTGTTTACAGGCATCTGCATCCCGGACTTGTTTATGGAAAAGGTGGAGAAACGGGGGCAATGGCATCTTTTTGATCCTCATGAAGTGAAGAATGTCATGGGCTTCTCCCTTGAAGATTTTTACGATGAAAGGAAAGGGAGCGGCTCGTTTAGAGAAAAATATGAGGAATGCGTTCAGCATCCTTCTCTTTCAAAAACAACAGTGCCTGCTATCGACATCATGAAATCCATCATGAGAAGCCAGCTGGAAACAGGGACGCCATTCATGTTCTACCGGGATGAAGTGAACCGGAAAAACCCGAACAGCCATCAGGGAATGATTTACTGCACCAATCTGTGCACTGAAATCACACAGAATCAAAGCGCAACAATCCAGACCAGAGAAGAATATAGAGACGGCAGGATCATTGTCGAGAAGATTCCCGGGGATTTTGTGGTCTGTAATTTATCCTCCATCAACCTGGCCCGGGCGATAACAGATGGAGTCCTGGAAAGGCTGGTTCCGATACAGGTGAGGATGCTGGATAATGTGATTGATATCAATACGATTCCTGTTGTGCAGGGGCAGGTTACGAACAAGAAGTACCGGGCCATCGGTCTCGGCACTTTTGGCTGGCATCATCTTCTTGCCTTAAAGGGTATTAAGTGGGAAAGCGAGGCTGCGGTCGGGTACGCGGATGAAGTTTATGAAGAGATTGCTTTTCTGGCCATAAGGGCAAGCATGGAGCTGGCCAGGGAGAAAGGAGCTTATCCGTTATTTAAAGGCTCTGACTGGGAAACCGGGGAATACTTCGCAAAACGGGGATACCGGGACCATCCGAGATGGCAGAAGCTGCAGCAGGAGACCGCCTTGACCGGTATCAGAAATGGATATTTGATGGCTGTCGCTCCCAATGCTTCCACGGCTCTCATTGCTGGGAGCACGCCTAGCATCGATCCTATCTTCAGGAAGTTTTATTCTGAGGAAAAAAAGGATTACCGTATCCCGGTAACGGCGCCGGATTTGGATGAAAATACCACCTGGTACTATAAATCTGCCTACTTGATCGGCCAGGACTGGAGCATCCGGCAGAATGCCGCCCGCCAGAAGCATATCGACCAGGCGGTTTCCTTCAATTTTTATATAAAAAATTCCATCAAGGCCCGGGAACTGCTCGGCCTGCATATGGACTCCTGGAAAAACGATTTGAAAACCACTTACTACGTCAGGTCCACTTCTTCCGATATTGTAGACTGTGAATCCTGCTCAAGCTGATAAAGGAGTGCTTAATATGATGAACTCAGAGGCGGCCAAGAGGCCGATCATGGATAAAAACGGTCCAAACCGATCAACAGGGATCATAAACGGGAAGTGTTCCAATATCCTGAACTGGGATGATGTCCGGTTTCCGTGGGCTTATCCAAAGTATAAAAAGATGCTAGGGAACTTCTGGACTCCTTTTGAAATTAATATGTCTCAGGATATGAAGCAGTTCCCGGAGCTCTCAATCGGGGAAAGGGATGCTCTACTGAAAATAATCGGCCTGCTGGCCCTGCTCGACAGCATACAGACGGATTATGCCGGCAAGGTGGCCGATTATATAACAGATTCCAGTATCTCGGCGTTGATGATCATCCTCGCCCAGCAGGAGGTTATCCATAATCATTCTTATTCCTATGTACTGTCGAGCCTCGTGCCGAAGGACATTCAGGATGAAGTATTTGAATTCTGGCGTACGGAGCCGATCCTTGAAAAAAGGAATGATTTTATTATGAAGGGCTATCAGGATTTTGCAGAGTTTCCAGAGGTCCATAATCTGTTAAAGTCCATCGTGTACGATATTGTGCTCGAAGGGTTGTTCTTCTACTCCGGCTTTGCCTTTTTCTATCATTTAGCAAGAAATCAGAAGATGGTCGGCACCTCGACGATGATCAATTATATTAATCGGGATGAACAGCTTCATGTGGACCTCTTCGTCAAGATATTCAAGGAAATAGTGGCAGAAAATCCCGAACAGGACACATTGGAGCTCGAGAGATTTGTGCAGGATACTTTCAAGGAGGCTGCCCAGCTGGAAATAGAATGGGCCCGATTCATCATAGGAGACCGGATTCCGGGAATTTCGCTTGCCGATGTGGAAGATTATATTAAATTTTACGCCAACGTGAGGGTAAACCAGCTTGGATATGAGCGCCCCTTTGATGGTTACAGGCAAAATCCGCTGCGCTGGATTAAGGCTTATGAAGATGCAGACCTCGGGAAATCAGACTTTTTTGAACAAAAATCCCGTCAATATGTAAAAGTTAATCACATCGATAACGGTTTTGATGATTTATAAACCGAAGAAAAGGGGTAATACATAAAAGACAGGAAAGAAAATGTTTAATATGGAGGGATAATTCATGAAAAAATCAACCATGAACCTGATGCTGGGCTCACTGATTTCAGCCGGGGGCGCTGCATTTTTTGTGGCAGCTTATAAACAAAGGCAGAAAGAATCATTCAAAGTCCTTGAAGATACAGATATGAGGAAAAGCGAAAAGATTGACCAGATGGAAAGTGTGTACGCCCCGCAGGATCCGGAAGAGCAGGGCTTGAGCCAGCTCGATTCTGCCTACCGCGCAGAATGGGTGGCGAATGGTTTCCCACAGACACACAGGGAGCTTGAAGAACTGGAAAAAGAAGAAGAAGAGGAATCTTACAAAAAATAAAAAATGAGGCTGGCCCTTTATCAGAGCCAGCCTCATTTTTATTTTGTCTTCAGCTGCTTATCAAGCCAGAAGGTTCCAAATGGAATGAAGGATAAAAATACCTCCCATACAGCCCATGCAAAAGACCATCTTTTAAACAATTTAACAGCAGCAACCAAAACCACAAACACCACGAACAGAAAGCCATGAATTCCGCCGGTGACCGTCACGGCAGCAGGGCTGTCAGCCATATACTTCAGCGGCATCGCAATCAACAGCAGCACCAGATAAGAAATTCCCTCGAGGATGGCAAAAATACGCACTAACCCAATCAATGGCATTCAGCTTGCTCCTTTTTCATTATGTATATGGCTATCTTACTAAAAATAGAGCGGTTTCAAAAGGGGAGTAAGGCTCTTTTTCTTTTTTATGAGTAATTTTGAGGAGGTTCTTTTAAAACAAGGGCCTGCTGTTTTTAGGGATGAAGACCTTTTTGGATCTGATGCCGGGTTGAAAAGGTCTTCATCGAGGGTATGAAGGCCTTTGTGGAGCTGGTGCGGGAGTGAAAAAGTCTTCATCGCGGCAGCGGATACTGCAGTAAAAAAGACCGGGCGTCACGCAATGCCCGGTTTAATCAATCATTTGATTAACTGATAAAAGGTTGTTGTGTTTTTGTAAATCTGCTCAGCGGCGGCAGCTGTTTCTATTTTTTTAAGCTTTGCGATTTCTTCTATAACCGCCGGGATGAACGAAGGATGTGTGCATTTTCCTGAAAAGGGCCCTTCAAACGGCCATGGCCCGTCCGTCTCTGCCATGATTCTGTCAAGCGGATAGCAGGCAGCAAGTTGCCTGATTTCCGGTTCATATAAAATGTCAGGAGTGAAGGAGATATAACAGCCTCTGTCTGCCAATTTTCGGACGATGGAGGAATTGCCCTTGAACCAGTGAAAATGGGCGTTATGATAGTGATGCTGATCGAGCAGCCCGCATACAAGGCCGGCATCCTCATACACAGCATGCAGAACGAGCGGTTTATCCAGTTCTTTCGCGAGGAGGATGAAATCCTCAAGGAGCACAAGATAGGGCTTATAATCGAGCGTGCTTTCCTTATTCAGATAATAGGGAAGCCCCACTTCGCCTACAGCCGTCATACTGTCAGCATTCTGCCTGATCCAGTCCAGCAGCTCGTCGTGTTCACTCCCGCCTGGGAGCGCCTGCTCCGGATGCCAGCCGAATGCAGGATGGACAGCCGGGTTCACTCTGGACAGCGCCAGGTTTTGTTCAGAGGAGGCCAGGTTCATTGAAACTGCAATCAGTCCAGAAAATCCGTCTGAATTTTCCAGGGAACCGATGATTTCCTCCTGCTGCTTTTTTTCATATAAGTCCAGATGTATATGGGCATCGATATAGTTCAAAGCGCACCGCCTTTCAGCGCGGCGAATATCTGCCTCTTCAGTGAGACAAATTCATCTGTCAGCACGAGAGAGCGATCCCTTGGCCGCGGGAAGGGGACGGTGAATTCTTCGATGATGGAAGCTGGCTTGCTGGATAAGACATAGAGGCGGTCCGATAAAAAGATGGCTTCCTCAATATTATGAGTTACAAAAAGAATAGATCTGCGTTCCTTTTCCCAGATGGAAAGGAGCCATTCATGCATATCTATTCTCATCAGCTCATCCAGTGCCGAAAACGGCTCGTCCAGACACATGAGTGCCTGGGGCGACAGGAGAGCCCTTATGAACGAAACGCGCTGCTGCATCCCCCCGGATAATTCCTGGGGATAGGCCGGGCTGTAACCGGCAAGCCCGGCCCGTTCCAGCCACATCAGCGCCTTTTTCTCGTCAGGTTTGCCTGACAGCTCCTGGGCAAGCAGGATATTGCCAAGCACCGTGCGCCAGGGAAAGAGGGAAGCACTTTGCGGCATATAGCTGATATGTCCGCGCCGTCCGTTCACATTTTCCCCATCCATCAGGATCTCGCCATCATCAGGGCTTTCAAGGCCGCCAATCAGCTTGAGGAGAGTGCTTTTGCCGCTCCCGGAAGGGCCGAGCAGGGTGACAAATTCTTTTTCCTTCACCTCAAGGCTAATTTGGTCCAAAACTTCCATGGTGCCAAATGATTTTGAGATTCCTTTAAGCTGCAGTGTCATGCGGTGCTCCTCCTTTCCGATTCCATTTGATAATCAGGCGCTCAAGGATTACTATCAGGCCGTAGAACAGAAGGCTGAGCAGCATGATGAGGAAGATGGCGGCAAAGACTCTGTCCGTACGGAAGGATGAAGAAGCCAATGTCATATAGACTCCGATTCCTGACTCGGAACCGAGCCATTCTGAAATCACCGCACCCATGACGCTATAGGTAGCTGATATCTTAAGGCCGGAAAAAAGCGATGGCAGGGCGTAAGGAAATTCCGCTTTATGGAAGATCTGCTTTTTGCCGGCACCGCTCATTTTAAGATAGTCAATATACATGGCGGGTGTCTGCCTGAAACCGTTCAGCGCAGATACGGTTACCGGAAAGAAACACACCAGTGATATGATGATCAGCTTGGGCAGGATACCGAAGCCGAACCAGATGATGAGAAGAGGGGCGAGTACGATGACAGGCACATTCTGTGACAGAATGATGAAGGGATAAAAAATCCCCCTTAGAAAGGCCGAGTTATAAAGGACTACGGCAATTGCCAGGCCGAGAAGCGCCCCGATGAGAAAGCCGGTGAAGGTCAGCCGGATGGTGGACAGCAGATGGGGGCCGAGCGAGCCCGCCCCTTCGATGCCCGTGCGCAATATCCGATAAGGACCCGGCAGCAGCCATTCTTCTATGGAAAGGAGCCTTGAAGCCGCCTCCCAGAGTATGAGAAAAACAATGGCAGCCAGTGCCGGCCGCCATCCTTTTTGAAGCATTCTGTCCATCAGCGATACTTTCCTGTCAGCTCATCCATGGTTATGCCTTCTGGCTGATATAGGATTTTCATTTGAGTGATCACATTGCGGGCACCGAGTTCGGTCATTTTCTCATTCATTTCCTTAACTACGTCAAGGAGGGTGCTGAGGCTGCCTTCCATGGTGGTCTCAAGCGGCTGAACCTGAAAGTTGACACCGGATTTTTCAATGACAGCAATGGCTTCATCGACAAAAGGAATCACATCGTCCAAATTCTTCGTCTTCGGGATAATCTGCACACTTACTAATGCTTCTGCCATATAAACACTCCTTTATCATGGTAAAAATTTATTCGTATACGCTTTTTTAGGGTCAAATTCGCCTTCTAAGAGTTTATGCTCCTCCATCCATTCGGCATAATTTGTCCAGATGGAGAGGTCCTGTTCGCCCCAGCGCTTTGCATCGTCCTGATATTTAGGTGAAAGCCATTCCTGGCTCTTTTTGACCAGTTCTTTATCGAGATCAGGATTCTTTTTAATCAGGATATCGGCTGCTTCCCCGGGATGATCTATTGCGAATTCATATCCTTTTGAGGCACCGTGTACAAATGCTTTAACAACATCAGGATTTGTATGGATCATTTTCTCATTTGTTGCAAGCACCGGTGTGTAATAGTCAAGTTTCTTCGAGTAGTCCGTCAGATAGACCATGTTCAGCTTCTGTCCTCTCAAGCCGGCCTCCATGCCGGTCCAGCCCTGGAAGATCCAGGCGAAATCCACATTCCTCTTAACGGAGGTGAAGAAGTCGGCATCGCCGGTATTGACGATCTTCACCTTGCGGACGTCGGCACCCTCCGCTTCCATAATGGAGCCGATCACAGCCTTTTCAACAGGCGACCCCCAGCCTCCGTATGTTTTTCCTTCAAAGTCCTTTGGTGTTTTAATATTCTTTTCCGCGGGAGAAGCAAATCCGGAAGTATTATGCTGGATAACGGCTGCAATGGATACGAGCGGCACGCCCTGGACCCTGGCCTGTGTGATGGATTCCTGATAAGAGACGCCGAAATCGGCTTTTCCAGAAGCTACAAGTGCATCGGCACCGGATTCTCCAGGATTAATGATCTTCACATCCAGGCCTTCTTCTTTAAAATAGCCTTTTTGCTGCGCCGCATACAGGCCTGTATGATTTGTATTCGGTGTCCAGTCCAGTACGACGGTCACTTTCTGAAGTTCTTTTTTATCTTTTTTCTCCGGGTCTGCATTTGTGCTGCAGCCTGCAAGCATGGTTAAGGCAAGGATTGCGGCAGTCCATTTTTTCATTATTTGTTTCCCCTTTCTGTGTAGACAAGAACGGGAGGGAAGATAGAAGCATCACTATAGAAAAAGGCATCCAGTTAACCCGGACGCCTTGCGATCAAAAACATATCCAAAAAGAGATAATGTTCCCTCCGCTGGCATCATCCAGATCAGGTTCTAAGAGTCAGCGCCTCATGGACGCAATCTCAGCCGGCAACACCGGCCCCCCTACATTCTCGTGCTATTCATGATTACTTGTCCATTATAGCAGAGTATTTTTAATATGTTCAATTTTCGCTTGTGCTTAACTCACATGTTTTTATTCCGCATCGATAATCGCTGCCCCGTTGTCACGCAGATGCTCCTTCCAGGGTTCCGGCGCTTTTCCGGCTGTAATGATTTTATCAATTTCGGAAAGGGGGAGCACGTTGACAAAAGAGGCAGTGCCGAGGCTTCGTCCTTCGATCAGGCAGACAGTCATGCGGGCCTGCTTTGCAGCGGCCCGGAGCACCGAAGCAGTTTCGGGATCCCGGGTGCTTAAACCAGAACGGGTCAGGCCCGAGCCTGAGATGAAGCTGATATCAAAATGATAATTCTGCAGGACGGAGACCAGGAGCGGGTCCGAAATCTCCCCATCCTTTTTGACCCGGCCGCCAAGAACATAACAGTCTATATGATCCTCTTCAGAAAGGCGTGCTGCCGCGGCTGCTGAATTGGTGACAACCGTAATGTGTTTTTCCGTCAGGAACTCCGCGATTGCCTGGCAGAGTTCCGAGCTTCCTATAAAAATCGTATCGTTTTCTTTTATATAGGACGCAGCATTCCGCGCGATGGTACGTATACTTGAATCTCTGCCGGAGTCCGGTTCCGTTTCCCGGCTGGCCGGGAGTCCTGAGCGGACTGCTCCCCCATGGGTCCTCCGTAAGAGCCCATCCTTTTCAAGGGAAGTTAAGTAACGCCTGACAGAATCAATGGAAACGCCAAGGGTGGAGGCCAGCTCCTTGGCTTGGATTCTTTCGTTTTTTTCGAGGAGATCAAGTATGCGTTTCTTCCGTTCCTCCGAAAACATGGGGCACCTCTTTCCAAGCGATCTGAATATTCCTGATTCTAATTTTGATGCTTCAGTATGAGCAGGTCAAGGGATTAGGCATGCTTCACCCGGTTAAAAAAAGAGAGCCGTCAGCTCTCATCTTGAAATGCCCACTTTATTAATTTCTTTCCCTGATCAAGGGTAATTCCCCCATCTGCCATGGCACTCAGCACAGAGCGCCAGCAGGCTCCAAGGATCAAATGAAGCGGCAGGCTGCCTTCTGTGTTCAATTCCTCTAGGAATGCTTCGATCCGGTTTCTTTTCATATAAGGATATTCCTCGCTGACTAATCGGCACAAGCCCTGTTTGGCGGCAAAATCCAGCCCCGTGATCAGGGCAGCCTCCATAGCCCGCTCCGGGTTTGAAAATAGTGAGGCAGCTCCCTCCATTCTATCGATGATTCTTTGTTCAATATCTGTCCGGATCACTTCATAGAGCTTGGCCTTCGAGCCGAAATGATGATAGACGGCACCTGTTGTCATATCGGCTTTTTTGGCAAGCTCTGTGATATTGGTGTTCTTATAGCCATACTGTTTAAACTCTTCCAATGCTTTCATGATCAAATGATCTTTATTCGTTCCTGGTATAGGCATCCATTCTTTCATCATGCTTCCCAGTTTAGCATATTGACATAGATTGGTAAATTAGTTACGCTATACATAATCAACTTATGCTTAACATAATCTAATTACGCTTTAAGGGGAGAGAGGGAAAGCCTGTGAAATTGGTTTTTTTGAGCTATCCGGTCAGGAATTTAAAAGAATCTCTTATGTTCTATCGCGAGACTCTTGGGTTTGAGGAAGCATGGAGGGAAGGGGAGCATACAGCCGCTTTGTACATGCCTGGGACTGATGTACGGCTACTGCTTGAGAATGATGAGCCGGATACTGAAGCTGGCGGAGTATTCCTTGTGGACAGCGTGGACCGGTTCCATGAAGAAAAGAGCGGAAGCATGGAAGTGGTGAAGGTCCCGGTCGATATCCCGCCAGGACGCTTCGCCATCTATAAGGACAACTCAGGAAATTACATACGTATCATTGATTTTACAAAAGAAGGATAATCTCCAGAAAAAGGACACCCAGGGAGTGTCCTTTTTTACATGCCGATAAACTCTTTCACGAGCTTCAATTGCTCCGCTGCCAATACACGTGCCCGCGCGGCTCCTTCTGCAAGGATGCTGTCGATGAGCGCGGGATTGGCGATAAGCTCCCCATAATTTCTCCGCGGTTCAGAGAGCTCCCTGTCTATGACGCGGAAAACTTCCTTTTTCACTTCGCCCCAGCCGATGCCTGTGCTGTACCTGTTTTTCAATGCTTCTATTTCTTCTGCACCCGCAAACTCCTTATACAAGTGGAATAGGGTCGAGTTTTTAGGATCCTTCGGTTCGTCAGGGGAAGAAGAGTCGGTCTTAATTTTGTTGATGAGCTTCTGAAGCTTTGCGGGCTCTTCAAAGAGGCTGATGGTATTTCCGTAGCTCTTACTCATCTTCCGGCCGTCGAGGCCGGGCAGCAGCTCTGATTCCTCCTGGACGACATATTCCGGGAGGGTGAAGGCAGGCCCAAAAGTGGAATTGAAATATTCAGCGATATCACGGGCATATTCCACGTGCTGAATTTGATCCCTGCCAACAGGGACTTTGTCAGAACGGAATGAGAGAATGTCTGCAGACATCAGGATAGGATAGGTGTATAAGCCCATATTGATTCCATGATCCCGATCCAGACCTTTCTGATAATTGGCATCTACAGCCGCCTTATAGGCATGGGCCCGGTTCATGAGGCCCTTAGGCGTAACACAGGAGAGGATATAATGCAGTTCCAGCAATTCAGGGATATCGGATTGTCTATAAAAAATGACGGTCCCGGGATCGAGGCCGAGGGCCAGCCAGGTGGCTGCGATTTCATATTTGTACTGCCTGAAAAGGGACGGATCCTGGACAGAATTGAGTGCGTGATAGTCTGCAATGAAATAGATTCCCTGGTTTGCCGTATCAGCTGCCATCCTGAGGGCTGGCTTGATGGCGCCGATATAATTGCCCAGGTGCGGTGTCCCGGTTGATTTGATTCCTGTTAATACGATTGGCTGGTTCATTGAGACTCCTCCTGCTCATTCATCTGCAAATAAAAAAGGGCCTCTCATCCTAAAGGACGAGAAACCCGTGGTACCACCTTATTTTTAAAAAGAGAAGGCCTTACTGCTCTTTTTTGCTCTATGGATTATAACGGAAATCCACCGCCAATGCCTACTCCTCTTTGGTTTCGGATTGGGGCTCAAAAGTCCATTCCATATAGCTGCATACTGATTCCCACCAGCCATCAGCTCTCTTAATCGGAAGTCTAACTTCCTGAATGCAGTTCTATATGTACTACTCTTTCTCATCGCCTGTTATTTGCTTGTATTTCCATTATATTCATTTATCAATAACCTGTGAAGGACCTAATTTATATATTTAAATCGAATGATATATTAGCTTCTCATTATATGGCCGTCAGGAATAGTGAGGCAATCAGCCCGAATGATGCAATCAGCCCGACGATAGGTCCGCCTTCTTCAAAGGCCTCAGGCAGCATGGTAGAGCACACCATTGCAACAAGTCCGCCGGCACCGAAGGTGCCTATGGAAGCAAGCACAGCTTCTGAGCTGTCCCGGAGGAATACATACCCAAGCATGGCACTCACAGCGGAGACGATGACCACACTGCCCCAAAGAGCCATTATTTTCCCTTTTGAATAGCCGCCGCTCTTGAGACCGGCGCTGCTTGATAAGGACTCTGGGATATTACTGACGAAAATGGCGGCAAGAAAAACCAGGTTGACGGAACCGGAGGCGATTATGCTTACGCCTATTACGATAGATTCCGGAATGGCATCCATCAGGGTCCCGAGAAAGATGGCAAGGCCGGAGGAGTCCTTGGAATCCTTCCTGCTTTTTGAGCGTTTTCGGTGCATTCCGCCCTTTCTGCTGATGAAAAACTCCGCAGCCGTAAAAATAGCAGCACCTGCCATGAATACAAGGGAAGTGGACATGATCCCGCTTTCCTTCACTCCTTCATCGAGCAGATCGAAACAGGAAGTTCCTATCAGGATACCCGTTCCCAGTGCCATGATATATCCAATTAATTTTTGTGGTATTTTTAGATAAAGGGCTGCAAGTGATCCCAAGAATAGAGAAAGACTTGCCGCACCTCCCCACAAGGCTGCGTGTAACATGGTTCACTCTCCCTTTTATAGTGATGGTAATACTCTTAACTTACCCTTATGTACAGCGTGTAAAGCATGACTATGGGTAATTCTCCTATAAAGGAGAATGGACAGTGGAAGTAGAATTAAATTAATATAGTCAGAGAGTTCAGCTGAAAGGAAGAGCAGGATGGACACAGCAGGATTAAGGGGCAGGAGAGCAGCATTGATTCCTATGGAATCCCGGCATATAGACGGCCTCTATGCAGCTGCCATGGATGAAGAAATATGGGAGTTTATGAGCGTCCGGATTAAGAGAAGGCAAGACATGACGGCGGTGGTGGAAGCGGCGCTCCAGCAGAGGGATGCAGGCTTTGAACAGCCGTTCACGGTCATGGATCTTGAGAGCGGCAGCATAGTCGGGAGCACCCGCTTTTTAAATATATTAACTCAGCACAAAAACCTGGAAATCGGATGGACCTGGTATAATCCTTCTGTGTGGAGGACAAGGGTGAATACTGAATGTAAATATCTTCTGCTGAAACATGCCTTTGAGGAACTTGGCATGATCCGGGTACAATTCAAGACAGATTCAAGGAACAAACGTTCACAGGCGGCCATCGCAAGGCTCGGCGCAGTTTCTGAAGGCGTGAACCGCCATGACCGTATCATGCACGATGGATATATCAGGAGCTCTGCTGTCTTCAGCATCCTGAAGGAAGAGTGGCCGGGCGTCAAAGAAAACTTAAGCTCCATTTTAGAAAGCTGAAGGTGATGGGATGAAATTTAAGAAAGTAATGCTTATATATAACGGCGAGGCAGGACAAAATGATCTCGATAAAACCCTTGGGGAATGCGTGCCGGTCATAGCAGCCGGCACAGAGGAGCTGCTTCTTATGGCGACACAGAGACCGGGGCATGCCAGGGAAATATGCCAGGAATATGGCGGGCAGATGGATGCGGTCTTCATCCTGGGCGGAGACGGGACGGTCCATGAGGTGATAAACGGAATTGCCCCCCTGCCCAAACGGCCGATCCTGGGAATCCTGCCGAACGGCACCTGCAACGATTTCAGCAGGACCTTAAATATCCCGCAGAACATAAAGAAAGCGGCCCAGGCCCTGATGGAAGGGAATGTCATAGATGTGGATGCAGGCCGGGCGGATGAGAGCTATTTCCTTAATTTTTGGGGGATAGGGCTGATAGCGGAGGCCTCCAATAATATTGATCCCGGCCAGAAGAAGATGCTAGGAAAAGTGAGCTATCTGCTGAGCGCCCTGCGCACCATCCATGAGACCCCTCCATTTCCCTTCAGGATTACCTATGAAGGCAAGGTCATTGAGGATACGGCTGTTATGATCCTGGTGCTCAATGGAAAATTCATCGGGACAAATGCCCTTCCATTCCCGAATATACAGACAGATGACGGCCTTTTCGATGTAGTTATTGTGAAGAATTCCAATCTGGCCATGTTCCGGGAGCTGATGAACCTGAAGAAAACCTGGCAGGCGGGGAATGCGGAGGAAAATGAACTACTGTATTTCCAGGCAAGGAACCTGTCCATTGAAACCAGTGCACCGATGGAAGCGGATATGGATGGTGAAGTCTACCAGCAAACACCTGCGGAAATCGTGATTTTGAAGCAGCATCTATCCTTTTTTTATTATCCTGAAGTAAAATAATTGCAAAAATTAAATACCATGACCCCCAAAAATAGCGCGTCTTAGGCTTAAGGCGCTATTTTTTTTTGAGATTTCTCAGGAAAAACCGAAGCCCCTTTCCGCCGTGAAATGCGGCATTAAGGAACGGAAATCAACCTTCGTATTCCATAAAAGCAGCCTCAAAACTGCCATTGCATATAAATTCCTATTTACACATTATTTATATTAATATATTATACTAATATCTTAATACAATACGCTTAGTCCAATGAGCGGGGGAACCGGGAATTGTAATGCATCGCATTACTAGGGGTGAATCCTTTTTTAAAAAAGGTAGGGCATTGTTTCCATGTCCGAATCCGACAGCTAACCTCGTATGCAGCTTAGGGAACATGTGTAGCAGAATATCTGTACACTGAGGAGCCCTCAGTGTACTTTTTTTGTCTTAATGGACTAAATAATTTAAGGAGAGGAAGATACATCATGAAAAAAATCGGTCTCGCATGGCAGATTTTCATCGGTCTTGCTTTAGGTATCGCAGTCGGGGCAATTTTCTACGGAAACCCGGCCGTTGAGGAGTACTTGAAGCCAATAGGGGATATATTTCTCCGTTTAATTAAAATGATTGTAGTGCCGATCGTCATCTCAAGTCTGATTGTGGGGGTAGCCGGCACGGGTGATATGAAATCACTCGGCAAGATAGGCGGAAAAACACTTCTGTATTTTGAAGTGATCACAACCATCGCGATTGTCATCGGTCTTCTGGCGGCGAATATTTTCCAGCCGGGTGCAGGCGTAGACAGAAGCGGTCTATCCAAGACAGATATCCACTCTTATGTGGATACAGCGGAAACGCAGGAACACCATTCCTTTGCAGAAACCTTTGTCAATATTGTACCTGCCAATCCCATCCAGGCATTGGCTAACGGTGACATGCTGGCCATCATCTTCTTTTCAGTCATGTTTGGCCTCGGGATTGCAGCCATCGGGGAAAAAGGAAAGCCGGTTCTTGCATTCTTCAGGGGAACAGCGGACGCCATGTTCTATGTAACCAACCTGATTATGAAGCTGGCCCCGCTCGGCGTATTTGCCTTGATTGGGATTACCGTCTCCAAGTTTGGGTTAAGCTCGCTGGTCCCGCTTGGGAAGCTCGTAATCACCGTTTACGGGACCATGATATTCTTTGTGATTGTTGTCCTGGGAATTGTCGCTAAATTCTGCGGCTTCAGCATATTCAAATTAATGGGATATTTGAAGGATGAACTGATATTGGGATATACAACTTCAAGTTCAGAAACCGTTTTACCTAGATTGATTGAAAAAATGGAAAAGCTCGGTGTGCCTAAGACTATAACTTCTTTTGTCATACCTACCGGATACTCATTCAACCTGGATGGATCCACTCTTTACCAGGCGCTTGCCGCCATTTTCATCGCCCAGATGTATGGAATTCATATGAGCATCGGCGAGCAGATCACCCTGCTTCTCGTGCTTATGGTTACATCTAAGGGAATTGCCGGAGTTCCTGGCGTATCCTTTGTGGTCCTGCTTGCCACATTGGGGTCAGTCGGCCTGCCGGTAGAAGGCCTGGCATTTATCGCGGGAATCGACAGAATCCTTGATATGGCCCGCACCTGCGTAAATATCGTAGGAAACTCCCTGGCGACCATTGTTATAGCCAAATGGGAAGGACACAAAATCGAGCCGGGCAGCGGAGAGAAAGCTGCATAACCTTATGGGGACATTCCCCATAAGGTTTTTTCTTTTTACCGCTGTGCGGGAGGCTGAGGATAAATGGCTATAGAATTCCCTTGAAGTGGTAAGATAGAAGTATTGATAGTGTTAGGAGTTTTAGAAATGGATCTTATTCTTTTTTACATAATGCTCGGTGTTGTGATCGGCATTATGTCAGGGATGTTCGGCATTGGGGGCGGGATGTTCCTGACGCCCATCCTTCTTTTGACCGGAGTCCGTCCGGTTGAGGCGATTACGGTCAGCCTGTTTTATACAATGGGAACTTCTGTATCGGGGATGGCAGGCCACTTCAGGCAGAAAAATACGAACTTGAAAAATTCACTGATCATTGGCCTGAGCGGTATTGCAGCCACCCAGCTTGCACAGCCGCTCATCTTTTTCATTGAGAAAAAAGGATACGATGATACAATCATTCCTATTTTCTATATCGTGCTGCTTCTCTATTTTGCCTTTTCCATGCTGAAAAAAAGCAAAAGGGCCGCTTCAGGGGCAGGGCAGGTCATTGTGCAGAGACCGTTAATGACTCTTGTCTTGATCGGCTTTACCGGCGGCTTCGTCTCTTCAGCACTTGGAGTCGGCGGGGGCTTTATCATTGTCCCGCTTTTGATTTCTTTCTTTGGTGAATCAGCCAAAAAGGCTGTAGGCACAAGCATTGTCGGTGTTTTAATGATTGTGGCAGCCGGTTTTACCAGCTATGCGCTGAATGTGGAATTCGATTATAAACTTCCGGTACTCCTTCTTGCCGGCGGCCTCCTGGGAGCGCAGGCAGGAGTCCGATTGACCAATTATTTCACAAGTGCAGAGATCAAGACCATGCTTGGGCTGCTGTATCTGACTACCACACTCAGTGTACTTGCAAAGCTGGCGGGCCAAAATGAGGCAGGGCTGGCCATTTTACTGTTATTTGTCTTGTTTGTGCTAAGCAGATCCATTATGCGTTTGTTCAAGAAAAAAAGGCTCTATGGCGAAAATTGAGGAGGCAGAGAAATCTGTCTCTATTTTTTGTGGAAAGGAGGCCTGTTCTGCCTTGCTCCAATTCACCCCCTGTTGTGTTCGTTCTGCCGGAATACATCACGGGAGGCGGAATTTTTTCAAAAAAGACAGGAAATCCAGCTGAATGGAGTGCTGATATTTCATGACTGTATATGTCCGTGCGGCAGGCAGGGGGAATAGCGGGAAGTCTATTTCAAGCAGCCTGCCCTCAAGGAGCTCTCTCCGCACGGTGGAAACAGGAAGGAATGAAACGCCCAGCCCTTCCTCGATGAAACGCTTTGTAACATGGACCTCTGAGACAACCATGGTCTGTAAAGGAAGGTGCTGCTTCAGCTCCTTCAGCAGTCCTTCCCAATACTCAGGGTGGTTATGAATGATGAGCCTCTTGGTGGAGAGGATTTCAGCCGCGTCCAGAGGAGGTCCGCTTTCAATATCCCGCCCGTCCCGCGGTGCGCAAAGCAGCAGCTTATCCTCATAAAGCTGGCTGACAATTAATTCAGGGTGGAGGATATTCATCCGGGAGAGGCCGAGATCTGCTTTCCCCGACAGGACCGCACTGCCGATATCCTTGGAGTCTAACACCTGCACCTCTAATTCCAGGTCTTGATTCAGCTCCATATATCTGTGGAGGATCACAGGCATGATTGAGGAAGCGATGAGCGGGGAGATGGCCAGTGTGAGCTTTTTCGCCAGCCCCTGCTTCAGCCGGTGCAGGTCTTCAAGACCGCCCTTATAGGACCCGGCTGCTGCTACAGCGTGAGGCAGGAATCTCCTGCCTGCTTCGGTAAGGAGCACTCGTCTGCCGATCCGCTCAAACAGCAGGACATCGAGGGTTTCTTCGAGGAGTTTTATATGAACACTTACAGTTGGCTGCGAAATAAATAACTCCTCTGCCGTCTGGCGGAAGTTTTCAAGATCTGCTGCTGTAATGAAGGTTTTCAGCCATTTGAATTCCAAGGATATTCCCTCTCTCCTGATTAATATTCATAATCAAATATTGTCTGATTATTCATTATTATATATCAATTCAGCCAGATATAATAAATAGAAAAGGAGGAGATTCTCGTGATAGCAAAAGGTTTAAAAGGGGTAACAGCGGCGGAAACGGAAATAAGCTTTATTGATGGAGAGCAGGGCATTCTTGTGTACAGGGGGCATGAAGCGCGGAAACTGGCTGAAGAATGCAGCTTTGAGGAGGTTTGTTATCTGCTCTGGCACAAAAAGCTGCCAGGCAGAGAGGAGCTGTCCGGATTAAAAGACCGAATGAGGGAGGCAAGGGCCCTTCCCGATTATATCAGGAAGATGCTTAATATGCTCCCGTCAGAAATGGGCCTGATGGAGGCGCTCCGTACAGCAGTATCTGCCCTGGGGACAGAAGAATACGGCTGGAAGCCCACCACTGATCAATCAGCCCGGATAACCGGCATGATTCCTTCTATCATTGCCCATTACCATCACGAAAGGAACGGTACCCGGCATCATGAACCCCGGGCAGATTTAAGTCATGTGGAAAATTATTTATTTATGCTGAGCGGACAAACTCCCGATCCGGTACATGTGAGGGCCCTCGAAGCCTATATGATTCTTGGGATGGAGCATGGATTGAATGCTTCCACCTTTTCGGCGAGGGTGATCAGCTCATCGGAATCAGATCTAGTTTCTGCGATATGCGGGGCAGTCGGCACGATGAAAGGCCCTCTTCACGGCGGGGCACTAAGCGGTGTAACCGCCATGCTGGATGAAATAGGATCCAAAGAAAGAGCGGAGGATTGGCTGCGAGGCAGATTAGAGAGGGGAGAGAAGCTGATGGGATTCGGGCACCGGGCCTACCGGACGCAGGATCCGCGGGCTGCTGCATTGAGTTCACTTGCTGAAGACATTGGCCGGCAGGATAAATGGCTGGATCTGGCACGCTATGTAGAAGGCCGGGCCATCCGCCTGCTTGCAGAATATAAACCCGGCAGGCGCCTCTATACAAATGTAGAGTTTTACGCCGCTGCTGTCATGCGGGCCATTCGTTTTGATGCAGACCTTTTCACTCCGACCTTCACCGCAGCCCGTGCAGCAGGATGGTGTGCACATGTATTGGAGCAGGCGGAAGATAATGCCATTTACCGGCCGGAGGCGGCCTATATCGGGACCTTCAATAAATAAGAACCGGCATACCCGTTTACGGGACGCCGGCTTTTTTGGGGCAAAGGGGCGGAGTTGCAATTGTCACGAAGCTCCCTTTTGTTTTTTATTCCTGCACGGGAAGATGGGAAACATCTCCTTGAAAGATGATTTCAGGCTGTCCCTGTTTCACTTCAATTTTGGTCAGACTCGTGTTCAAAAGGGGAGTCTGCTTGAATAGGTCTTCGAGGGGTGTTTTCTTAATGAAAGAAAGCAGTACCCTTAAAAAGATTGAGTGGGAAACGATCAGCAGCGTTCCTGAGGAATGCTTTTCCAAAATTTCATTCCACATATTTTCCGCCCGTGCGTATACATCCTGAAACAGTTCTCCCTGATTTCGGGCATATAAATGCGGGGTTTCCCAGAAAGCTTTTACTTCATTGGCATATTGACTGATGACATCTTCCTTGGTCCTGCCTTCCCAGTCGCCAAAATGCATTTCGCGGAGGCGGTCATCCTTCAGGATCTGGATCGGCCTGTTTCCAATGATGATCTCAGCCGTATGCCAGGCTCTTTTGCTCGAACTTGAATACACCAGGTCAATCGGCTCATCCTTCAGCCGGCCGGCAAGGCGTTCAGCACCCGTCACGCCTTCAGGGGTCAATTCCCCGTTGCCCCAGCCCTGCCACCTCGTGGCCACATTCCATTCTGTTTTTCCATGTCTTACAAGATATATGGTCAGCACAAAAAAGTCTCCTTTTGTTCCATGATGTCTGCCCTGCTATTTTACAGCATTTCTATATTTTATCCGAACTTTTGCTTAAACCCTGACTGCGTGCAGGTTTCACGACTGGCGCGGAGGTAGAGGTAAACGAGACTTGAAAGGAGAAGTTTGTGAGGAAAGGGGAGCTTGGTTTTAAAGGCATAGCCTGCAAACAGTGTACGTTCTCTGTTGAAGGTAAATTGTCAAGGCATGAACGTGCAGAACAGGTTACTGTCCCTCAGTATGAGGATTTATAATGAGGAACAGAACGGACTCCCGCAAATTATAAAGGCAATAGGGGAACTTAGCTATGATATAAAAGAAACTTGAGTTTTTATTCGCTGCCCATGCGCGGAGGACAAGAGCAGGAACAAACACAAAAAGGCTGTTCAGCGGAGTAAGGCGCAGGCACAGCGGTTATACTGCCCGCACCAGTCAGCTGCTGCAATTGGTATAATAGTAAATGTTCCCTATATATGATATATTTACTTATTATTTCGGAAAGAATGAAAATAGTCTATAATCGACCGGTACCTGAGTCCACAGGATTATGAAGCGGATTGGCAGGATGGGTGGTTTTCATATCGGAGGTAAAATAAATGAAATTAGAGACTCGGGATGTTTTATACCTTCACCTGCAGGCTTCTGAAAGGTTTGTGGTGTCCTATGGGATGGAGTTCAAGGAATTCACAGCGAGCCTGAACCAGGTTCTTCCTAATCTGCTGCTTTTAAAGCATAAGTATGAGGATGGAGAATTCAATTTGAATACGCTCATGGACTATGTGACCCGGGAAGAGCTGCCGAGTCTGATGAAGCAGAATGTATACAGCTATGGAGATTTCTGCTGGATCGACTTTAAAGAAGAAGGCAGCCTGGATCAATTGGACGGCCACGAAATAGCAGAACTGCTTTATCTCGGCCATTGCAAAGGACATCTGAAGCCTCCCTTCTACCGTCAGCTCAATAATTCGTTTGTTTATCTTGCCCACGATGACGGCTGGTTTAATAAAACGTATTACCGATCCATGGATACTTTTTATGAATTGCTGGGGAATCTGATCCCATTAAAACTTGAACTGCTCAAGAGGGAAAGATCCTGGCTTGGCGGTCTCCGGAAGAAGGCAGAGTACGGGCCAATGCCTGCCTCTGTGCTGCAGGAACTCCGGGCCTATCTCGCAGAAGGGGCTGCTATTTCCTTCAGGCATATACAGCAGAACAGAAATAGAATTGAAATTCCCTTCTGGCTCCTCGGGGATTATGTGAATATGGATGATATGATGGAGGATTTTACAGCGGCTGCCACAGGCATTCCGGCGGGGCATATTGTCTTCCAAAGAAAAACAAGAGAATGGCAGATTGAAAAATAACCGCAGGCACCAAACGGGCCTGCGGTTATTTATGCTCTTTAAGTATCATCTTCTGAAAAATACGGATTCAAGTGGATGAGCACTTCTTCCACATTATCAAACTTGCTGATGAGGGCATTCCGAATGTCCCTTGTAAGATCATGACCCTCTTTGATGGACTTGTCATGGTCGATGGATATACGGATATCCACCAGGACATAATGGCCATGCTCCCTGGCGCGGATTTTATCAATCCTCTTCACGTCGCTATAGCTTTCAATCACCTCGATATACTGCTGGAGAATTTCCGGTGCCACACTTCTTTCAAGCAGGATATGAAAAGCCTCAGCAAGCATTTCCCGCGCTATCTTAAAAATTAGATAGGCCACGAATATACTCGCAATCTTGTCGCCGTATAGCAAAATATCGATATGGAACCTGCCGCCCAGGATGGATAGGAAAACACCCGCAGCGGCCGCGATAGAGGCAGCGATATCCGCCTTATGATCAAATGCGATGGCTTCAATTGCTTTGCTCTTATACTCCTTCGATACTTTAAGTGAATATCTGTACAGAATCTCCTTCGTCACATAGGAGAACAGGGCAACCCAAACCGCAATCAGATTCGGTGTCTCAATTGGGTGGAAGAAGCCAATGACCGCCTCGTAAACAATATAAAAGGAGACCAATAATAACACGATGCCGACAATGCCTGAAACGATGACCTCCGCCTTGCCATGGCCATAGGGATGGTCCTCATCGGCCGGCTTATTGGAAATCCTGATAACAAGCAGGACAATGACAGACGCGAAAACATCTGCCGCGGAATGAATTCCATCCGCAAAGACTGCATCAGAATTAGCGGAAAGTCCGACAAGGATCTTCCCGAGCGTAAGTATGATATTGCTCCAGACGCTGATCCAGGCTACTTTTTTTGCAATGGATTCTCTTGCTCCCACGTTCTCACCTCGTAAATAATCTTTTGCTATGTTACCAAATCGATAAATGGTGGGTCTAGAGCAACGTTTTTTAGTACAGCCCATTATGTTGAGTCCAGCCAATAAGTTTGTGTAAAGATAAAACCCATGATAATCAGTTTCTCTATTTTTATCTCTTTTTCGCCTGCCTAAACTTGGGAAAGGGAGAATAGTTTTAGATGTGTTCGCAATCTAGCGGATAAAAAGGGTAAATTCAGCTGGAGATGCTCCGCCTCCGGCTGCGGGGATGAAGGCCTTTTCGATCACGCTCCAGCTCCAAAAAGGTCTTCATACCCCTGATGAAGGACATTTCAATCACGCATCATCTCCAAAAAGGTCCTCATCCCCCCAATGAAGGACATTTCAGTCAAGCATCATCTCCAAAAAGGTCTTCATTCTATTTCTCCTTCCATAGAAATTGTGAATGCCGATCTAGAGGCTGCAATCACTTCATAAAGCACTGGAAAGAGCTGCACAACCAAAAGAAGACAAACAATCTTTTTTCTGCTATTATCTAACTAACGATAGTTAGGTAAAACAGAAAGGCGGTAAACCGGTTGAACACTGCAGATCTTATAAGGAAGAAAGCTCTAGAATTATTTGCTGCCGGGGGCTATGAGGGAACAGCCCTGTCACAGATAGCAGGGGCGGTTGGGATTAAGACACCTTCCATCTATGCGCATTTCTCTTCTAAGGAAGAATTATATATAGCAGTATTGAGGGATATTGTTCTTAAGGAAATGAAAAAGCTTCAAGAGATAAAGAAGGACAGCGGGGAGATAGAACGGGATATAAAAGCGCTGTTTTATCATCTTGGGGATTTTGCAGGAAAAGGGGAAGAGCTGCTTTTCTATAAGCGGGCTGTTTTCTTTCCGCCAGCGAGCCTTGACGAGCGCATTAAAAAGGAGATCATCCACTTTGAGGTCCTTTCCGGAGAAATGATGAAATCCATCCTGGATCTCGGGATGAAGAGGAATATATTAAAGAACTTAGATCTTGATGAAGTTCACTCCAGTTTTTTCTGCCTGCTTGACGGCCTTTTCTTTGAGCAGCATCTTTATGAGCTGGATGAATTATTGAGACGGCGGGAACAAATCTGGAAATTCTTTTGGTTTTCCATTAAAAAGGAGTCTTGATGCAATGAAACCGAGCTGGATATATTTAATCATAGCCGGATTGACGGAAATCGTCTGGGCATTCGGGCTGAGGGAATCTGAAGGGTTCACGGAAGCCGTGCCCACTATTGTTACGGTGGTTTTCATGATCATCAGCTTTTTCTTGTTTTCAAAAGCGATTGCCTATATTCCGATCGGCACGGGCTATGCTGTCTTTACCGGAATAGGGGCAGCGGGTACCGTCATTATCGGGTTCTTTATTGGTGAAGCTGTAAGCTTGATGAAAATCGTTTTTCTTGTCATTCTGCTTACGGGGATCGTTGGCTTGAAGCTGACCACAACAGACGGCGCAAAAGAAGGGAATGAAACAACATGAACTGGCTGTTCTTGCTTGCTGCCGGCATTGGGGAAATCGGATTTGTCATTTTCATGAAGCTCTCGAATGGTTTTAAAGATACTTTTTACAGTCTGCTGACCTTCGGGGCAGCCATCATCAGCTTCTACTGCCTGTCAATTGCCTTGTTGACCATACCCCTTGGTACTGGCTACTCCGTCTGGACAGGGATCGGCGCGGCCGGAAGTGTGGTGCTGGGGATGATTTTCTTTAAGGAATCAAAATCGCCCCTGCGCATCTTTTTCCTGCTGATGATCATCATTGGGGTAATCGGCCTGAGAATCGTCTCGCCGCACTAATATTAAATTTTAGTTTCTCCTGCACAGGTACAGCCCGTCCTTTCATATGCTGAAAGGAATGATTTTCAAACACAATTAGGCGTGGGGTGGAGCAGGGCACTGCAGGTAAGCCGGAAAGATCAATGAAGTGCACACCTGGCTGCAGGAAGCCTGCTGATAGATGCAGATCCCCCCCCTTTCCGCAGTAAAAAGGAAGTTTTTCCATTATAAACAAGCATAGAAGACAGTGGTAATTTGTTTCGTTTATCCGGATAAATGGTACAATAGAATGTGCTTTAAAGATAATTGGAGGTATTTACGATGAAAATGAAACTGGGCCTGCTTTACGGGGGAAAATCAGCTGAACATAAGGTATCCATGCAGACAGCGCTTGCCGTCATCAAGGCGCTTGACTTAAATAAATTTGACATTCATCCCATTTACATAACTGAGGAGGGAAAATGGGTTAACGGCCCGCAGCTCACTGCGCCGGCCTCTTCGGTCAAAGAACTGGAGTTTAAGGCCGGAAGCAGTCCGGTATCAATGGACCAGGCACTCACTCTTCAAGAGGAAGAAAAGGGCTCATTTGACGTCATTTTCCCTCTGCTGCACGGACCAAACGGAGAAGATGGGACCGTTCAGGGGATGCTTGAACTCCTGAATCTTCCTTATGTAGGCAATGGGGTCCTTGCTTCCTCTGCCGGAATGGATAAAGTCATCATGAAAAATATATTTGCACAGGCCGGCCTGCCGCAGGTAGGGTATGTGTGGTTCATCCGATCCGAGTGGGAGAACAACCGCGGAGCTTCTTATGAAAAGGTAGAGACCGAGATTGGCTATCCTTGCTTCGTTAAGCCTGCCAACCTGGGTTCAAGCGTCGGGATCAGCAAATGTACAAACCGCGAAGAACTGGAAGCAGCCTTTGCGGAAGCCTTCCAATTTGACCGTAAAATCATCATTGAACAGGGTGTGAAGGCACGCGAGATTGAACTGGGTGTCCTTGGAAATGATAATCCGGAAGTGTCGGTTGCCGGTGAAATCGTCGCTAAAAAGGATTTCTATGACTATAAGGCGAAGTATGAAGATGGAGATACCGCGATGATCATCCCGGCAGAGCTTGATCCGGCTCTATATGAAGAATTGAAGGAGCAGGCTGTGCGGGCATTTAAATCTCTCGATTGCTCAGGCCTTGTCAGGGCGGACTTTTTTGTCGATGACAATAACAGTATTTATATCAATGAAGTAAATACTATGCCGGGCTTTACACCTTTCAGTATGTTCCCGCTGCTATGGAAGCATACAGGTGTCGATTATCCTCAGCTGATTGAAAAGCTGGTCGGCTATGCGGTGGAACGCCATGAGGAAAAACAGAAGATAAAATATACATTCTAAAAGAGAGCCCCTGGCACTGGGCAAAAAAGCAGGGGCATGGGCAGAAGCGGAATCGACCAGATGCCGGGCTTCTGCCTCTTTAATTCGAAACTGAAAATTTACATATGCAGGAGGATTCCATGATAAAAAAAACATTGGCGGAGATTTATGAAACTGTCGGAGGCTTGAATGATATCAGCAGCTTTAAGGAGACCATGTTTGAAGGAGCTGCCATCGATACAAGGAAAATCACTCCGGGAAATCTGTTCGTGCCATTTAAAGGTGCACGCGTTGACGGCCATGAATTTGTTGAAAAGGTTCTGCAAGAAGGGGCCGGGGCTGCCCTCTGGCAGAAGGATGTTCCAAACCCGCCGGAAAACCTTCCTATAATCGTAGTGGAGGATACCCTGCTTGCCATCCAGGAGCTTGCCAAAAGCTATCGGAATGAACTGGGGGCAAAGGTGGTCGGCATTACCGGAAGCAACGGCAAGACCACAACCAAGGATATGACAGCTTCCATCCTTGGCACTGTCTATAAAGTACATAAGACATCCGGCAATTATAATAATCATCTCGGCCTGCCGCTTACGATCCTTTCCATGCCGCAGGATACCGATGTGGTGGTCCTTGAAATGGGCATGAGCGCAAAAGGCGAAATTAAGTTCTTGTCACAATTGGGCAGACCGGACGTTGCCGTAATCACAAACATTGGGGAATCACATCTGCTGGATCTGGGATCAAGAGAAGGAATTGCCGAAGCAAAGCTTGAAATCATAGAGGGATTGAAGCCGGGCGGTACGCTGATTTATTTTGGCGATGAACCTCTTCTTTCAGAGCGCATAAAGCCGGGATCTCCATTTGAAATACGTTCTTTCGGAAAGAGTGATACGAATGATCTGTATCCGCTGCATATAACAAGCGGAACTGCAGACACAAGCTTTGAAGTGAATGTGATGCCTGGAAAAACGCTCAGCATTCCAGTCCTCGGCACCCACAATGTATTGAACAGCCTGGCTGCCATCGCGGCTTCCCAGTGCCTTCAGGTGCCCCAGGATAAAATTATCGAAGGATTGAGGAATATTACACTGACTGCAATGAGGATGGAGATGTCTAAAGGCACTAGGGGCGAAACCGTCATCAATGATGCTTACAATGCCAGCCCTACATCCATGAAGGCGGCCATTGAACTGGCAGCGGGAATAGCCGGTTTCAATAAGAAGTATGTTGTGCTTGGCGATATGCTGGAACTTGGGCCGGACGAACGGGATTTCCATTACAAGGTAGGCCAGATGATTGATCCCGCAGCCATCAGCAAGGTATATACATTCGGCGAGCTGGGAGTATGGATTGCCAAAGGTGCCTCCGAGCGTTTTGACAGCGGTGATGTCCACGTATTCCAGGATAAAATGGAGCTGGCCGAATCCCTGAAGGAAACCGTTTCCGAAAATGATCTTGTACTTGTCAAGGCTTCCCGGGGAATGGAACTAGAAAAGGTTGTAGAAGCGCTGCAGAATAATTAATAAAAAAATGTACATTAAAGGCTGGGCCTCCTAAAGGGCTGAAAACTGTTATGAAAACTTTTTAAGCAATTTAATCCGGCGGCTGATGTCTCCGGATTTTTTTGTTCCTTCCCCGATATCCAATTAGAGCCGGTGTGGAATTAATGCCTGGACAGGCTGGTGTCTGTCAAAGTCCGCCAGTTCTTCACGTATAAATTAAATGCAGTCCGGCAATCTTAGGAATAAAGAAACAAGGCCGGCAGAGCCAGCTGCTTTTTGGGGTGAGGGGAGGAATAATATTTTATAAAGCCTGAAGTGAGCATCAGCAGGTGTGGGAGCGCTATCAAACGGGAAATCGTTTATTTCAAATACTTTCCTTAGTTGCAAAGGCTTTGTTATACTGTTAACATATTCTTTAAGGCGATAAAATCCGATGTATAAATGCCGGTGATATAAACAGCATTTATAATTTTTGGTTTATGCCTTTTATTCTTTTGAAAGAGATTTTTCATTTCGGCTTTCTTTACAGAAAGCGGAGCACTTGATTAGAAATGGCCCAGCGAAGAGGTCTTATTCGCCGCTAGAAGCGGCTTTTCATATGATTTGAACCTTTCATCACTTTTTAAGAATGCTTTTAGGCATATTTTCGCGGATGGCAGTTCCATGCACCTGTCATATTGAACGTGGATTCATACAAAAGCCGCTCCTGCCTGAAGGAATGGCTGATTTCCATACTGGCGTCTGCCAGCGTATTCCTAATGCATTCCTATTTTGCTATTAGCCATTCTTTTAGGCGACTGAAAAAGCTTTTTCTTAAGATCCTAAAAAAATCTTAAAGTTTAAAGGAGTAGGGAAAATTGACTTTGTTTAGTGAATTAGGACTTGATAAGTCCACATTAAGATCAATCGAAAAAATGGGGTTTGAAGAAGCAACCCCAATCCAGGCCCAAACGATTCCTCTTGCCATCCAAGGGGAGGATATCATTGGCCAGGCACAGACAGGTACAGGTAAGACAGCAGCTTTTGGTATTCCGTTGATGGAGAAAATCGACATCAAAGAAGACCAGATCCAAAGCATCTGTATTGCTCCAACACGTGAGCTTGCCATCCAGGTTTCTGAAGAATTGTACAAACTTGGCTTCGGAAAACGCGTACGTGTTATGGCAGTATACGGCGGACAGGATATTGACCGCCAGATCCGTGCCCTTAAGAAAAAACCGCATATCATTGTAGGTACGCCAGGAAGACTCCTTGACCACATCAACCGCAAGACGATCCGCTTAGGGAATGTCAGCACGGTAGTCCTTGATGAAGCGGATGAAATGCTGAACATGGGATTCATCGAAGATATCGAATCAATCCTGTCTACAGTTCCTGAAGAAAACAGACAGACTCTGTTATTCTCAGCTACAATGCCTGAACCGATCAGGAAGATTGCTGAAAAGTTCATGAGCGAACCGAAAGTGGTTAAAGTGAAAGCGAAGGAAATGACTGTTTCCAAAATCAAGCAGTCATTCATTGAAGTGAAGGAAAGCGAAAAGTTCGATACGCTTACCCGCCTGCTCGATATCCAGACTCCGGAGCTTGCGATCGTATTTGGACGTACAAAAAGACGTGTTGATGAACTGTCATCTGCACTTAATGTAAGAGGCTATATGGCAGAAGGGATCCACGGAGACCTGAGTCAGGCTAAGCGTCTGTCTGTTCTTAAGAAATTCAAAGAAGGAAACATCGATGTATTGGTAGCGACTGACGTAGCTGCCCGCGGACTTGATATTTCAGGCGTTACACATGTTTACAACTTTGACATTCCTCAGGACCCAGAAAGCTATGTTCACCGAATTGGACGAACAGGGCGTGCAGGCAAAACAGGTGAAGCTGTTTCATTTGTAACATACCGTGAAAGATCCCAGTTGTATGCAATCGAAAATACAACGAAAAAGCGTATGGACAAAATGCAGCCGCCAACCTTGAGCGAGGCTGTTGAAGGCCAGCAGAAAGCGGTTATGGAAAAGATTGTCTCTGCAGTTGAAGGAGAAGATTCCTCTCTATACCAGGCTACTGCCGAAGAACTTCTAAACAAGTACGAAGCAAAAGACATATTGGCTTCTGTTATTAAATTGATGACAAAAGAGCCAGATCAGACTCCAATCAAGCTTACAGAAGAAGCACCTGCTTTCTCTAAACGCGGAAGAGGCGGAGACCGCGGCGGAAGCCGAAGCGGAAGAGGCCAGACTTCTACAGGCGGAGGACGGCGTGAATATGGCCAAAAACGCGGCAGAAAACCTGCTGGCAGAGGCGGCCAAGGCGCCAGCAAAAGAGAAAAACAATATTAATAGATCAAAGGATCCCTCTTGGGGTCCTTTTTTTACGTTTTTCAGTCCTCAGCCGGATCAGAGATCGTGTATGTCCCGGGTTTCCTGATGAAAAGAGAATTTTAGCCTCAGTCGGGTTTCATAGATATTGAAGCAGTATGGAATACTTATAAAAAAGGACCGGGGAGGAATCAAAATGACGATCGTGCGCCTGGGGTATGTGGCGATGAGTGTGGAACTGCAGAATGCATCTCCGTCTAAGACGATGACTTTTGCACAGTTCTCGAAGCTTAAGGACAGGGAGGCTGCCATCCGCAAGCTGGAGAGGATAGCTGTAGAAAATATACATAACTGCCTGAGGCTGCTCAGGCATAATCTGGCGAATGATATCCACTTTTTCCGCCTGACTTCAAGGATTATCCCTCTCGCCAATCATGAGGAGCTCCCCGGGTGGAATTATCTGAAACCCTTAAAGGGAGCTCTTGCTGAAGTTGCCGGGTTTTTGGTTGAGCATCCTGAGATGAGGGTCGACTTTCATCCGGATCATTTTGTCATTCTTAATGGGATCGACAAAGAAATACTGAATATGTCAATTAGAACCTTGCGGATGCATGAGGGTCTGCTTAAGGGAATGGGAATTGAACCGGAACACCGGTGTGTGCTGCATGTCGGCGGTGGCTATAACGATATCGAAAAGGCACTCGAGCAATTTATCCATAATTGGGGACTGATCTCAGCGGGGCTGCAAAAGATGATTATGCTTGAGAACGATGACACGACCTTTACCCTGGATGATACCTTGTATCTTTGTGAAAAGCTCGGCATCCCGCTGGTATTTGATTATCACCATCATCTGGCACATAACAGGGGAGCGGAAGACTGGGAGGGGAGCTGGGAGCGGATTCTTGGCACATGGGCTCACTCGAAGCTTCCGGTCAAGATGCACATCTCGAGCCCCCGGTCTGAAAAAGAGTTCAGGGCTCATGCGGAGTTTGTAGACAGCGGGATGTTCCTGCGCTTTTTAGACTCCATCAAAGGAACAGTCCCCCAGATTGATTGTATGATTGAAGCAAAGAAAAAGGATGAGGCGCTGTTTCGTTTGATGGAAGACTTAAAGAGTTCCTCACAAGTGGAAATCATAAATTCAGCAAGCTTCTTTCTTAAATGATGGTTAAAAACACAGGGGGATCATGATTCAGATAGCGGCCTTTCGTCTGCCGAACCTTAAAGTACCGGGATATAGTATACTTTGGTAAGAACATAAAGGAAGCTGGGGAGATTTTGTGGGACCGGAAAATCGAATTTCCAATAAAGCAAGGATAGTATGGATGATCAGCAGCCTGCTTCTTTCCCTGATAGGTTGGGCCGTGGCAGGTGGGGCGTTTATTCTGTTTGTGTACCGGGACATTTCCATGTGGATTCCTTATGCCCTTTCGCTCGCTGCTCTTCTGGGTACGGTATTTGGCGTATGGGTTCTTCCCGCTCTTAGAATCCGGCACTGGAGATATGAGGTGCGGGAGAAGGAAATTGAAATTCAAAAAGGAATTTTTGTGATCAGAAGGACGCTCATTCCGATGGCCAGGGTTCAGCATGTGGATACGAAACAGGGGCCGCTCCTTGCGCGTTATGGGCTGTCTTCCGTCGAGGTGTCGACTGCTGCCTCCTCACATGAAATTCCAGCGCTTGCCGTGGGTGAAGCGGAACAGTTAAGGAAATACATATCTGCAATGGCAAGTGTGGAGGAGGGAGATGTCTAAGTTTGAGCGGCTGCATCCGGCCGGGATACTTGTGAGTACTTTAAGAACACTCAAGGGAATGCTGCTGCCTTTCCTTCTGCTGATTGTAAGCGGCAGAGGAGAAGGCGCCGGGTATCAGCTGCTGTTTTCTATTCTGCCGGTCGTTATAAGCATTGCAGTCGGTATTTTTCGCTGGAGAAGTTTTTCATATGGAATCACCGATGGGGAGCTGCGTATCTATCAGGGAGTACTCTTGAAAAAAAGCCGTTATATCCGCCTCGATAAAATTCAGTCGCTGGACATTACCCAGGGAGTGATTCAGCGGCTGTTCAAGGTGGTCAGCATCAAGATAGAGACTGCCGGTGGAACAAAGGGGGGCGAACCGGAAGCAGTCCTTGAAGCCATTACGAGCAGAAAGGCCGAAGTGCTGGGACTGATCATCTCGGGAGGGAGACAGGCTGCCCTGCCGCCCCCAGAAGGAAAGCCGGAAAACAGGACTTATAGCCCGGCCCATCTCGATCTCTGGATCTTTGCAGCTACATCCGGCAGAGTTGGAGTTATATTTTCCGGTGCTGCTGCGGTTTTGCTGCAATTTCAGGAGGTAATCCCGTACAAGAGGGTGCTCCTCGGGATTGAGGATTATGCCGCTTCGGGCTCAGCGGCGATCGCCCTGCTGCTCCTGGCTGCGTTCCTTTTGGCATATGGTGCCGCTATTATCAATATCCTGCTTAAGCTCGCCAATTTTTCCGTGGAAAGAACGAGTTCTGACCTTATCGTTTCAAGCGGCCTGATTGAGACGCGGCAGGTAACAATACCATTTAAAAAAATCCAGGCTATCCTCATCAGTGAAAATCCATTCCGGCAGCCATTAGGGTATGTTAGTGTATCCCTTTATTATGCAGGAGGGACAAAAGGGAGGGGGAATTCCAAAACGATTCTGCTGCCGCTGATTAAAAAGGAGAAGCTTGAAGTTATATTCGGCTCCCTGCTTCCGGAATATCCCCTCCCCGGAAGCCTGCACGGTGCCGCGGACCGTTCCAAATTTAGATTTATAGGCAGGCCGGTCTTGATCTGCCTGCCTGCGGCAGCAGCTCTAAGTTTTCTGTTCCCGGGATGGGGGTATGCGTCATTTCTCCTTGTCGCAGCGGCAGTGCTGTTTGGCGGCATCTGTTTCCGGGATGCAGGCTGGTATATGGCTGATAAACTATTAATGCTCAGGAACAGGGGGATCTCAAGGAAAACTTATCTGATTTATAAAGGGAAGATCCAATCCCTCCAGGTGTCAGCGTCCCCGCTGCAGCGTGCCGGCGGCCTCCTTACGATAACGGCAGTCATTATTTCAGGAACTGGTGCAGCATCAGGGAAAGTCCGGGATTTAGAGAAGAAAGATGCTCAGTCTATCATGAACTGGTTTACTTATTAATGGTTTTCCTATTCAGGAGTAGAAGGGAAGATACCCCGAATCCTGACAGCAAGCCTCCGATATGGCCCGATATATTAACCTGCGGCTGCAGGAAAGTCATTGTCATGCCAATTACGGACAGCGTAAGCAGCATACGGGAGTTTTGTAAAGACAGCCAGTCTTTTTTAAAACATATGACGGCCAGATAGAAGCCGAGGAGGCCGAATACAGCTCCGCTTGCCCCGGTATGGGTAAATGTGGGCGGTTCAATGAGGCATGTCGCTGCGTTGCCTCCTGCCCCGGACACCAGGTAAAGGACTATAAAGCGCCACGAGCCGAGGGCCCGTTCAATGAATGGTGCCAGGATAATAAGGGAAATGCTGTTGAATACAAGGTGGCTGAATGTGCCGTGCAGGAAGACGGGGCTGAGCAGCCGCCAATAGTCTCCTTCTACTATATAAAGATTGACTCCATACATGCTTTTGAAAATAACTGAACCCGGAAAGATGGGAAGGCTGATCAGTAGGTAGACGGAAACATTGATTATGACCATCAAGGCAGCTGCGGGATAGATCCTATAAAATTGAGCGGGGTCCTCATTCCGGACAAACAAATAAAAACATCCTTTCCGCTAAAATGGCCTGCTCTAAATTGTACACGCCCAAGGCGCCGGTTATGACTGGCTATATGAATAAGAAGGGAGGTCTTTCTGTTGATAAAGGGAATAGGAATGGATCTTGTGGAAATGCACAGAATGGAGGAGCTGCTGAAAAGACAGCCCAGGCTTCCTGAGCGGATATTAACGCCAAACGAAAGAAAACAGTTCTCTAAGCTTAGAGAAAAGCGGAAAATAGAATATTTGGCCGGCAGATTTGCTGCCAAGGAGGCTTTTGCGAAGGCATCAGGAACGGGTATTGGATCCAGCCTGTCTTTTTTGGATATTGAGATTGCAAAAGCGGCAAGCGGCAAGCCGGTATTTACAAGTCCTGTATCAAGGGGCGTCCATCTCAGCATTACCCACACTGCAGAGTACGCAGCCGCGCAGGTAGTCATTGAAGAAGTGTGAACAGCCTGTCATTTTCTTTGGACATATTGGCCAGTCCCTCCTCATATACATGGTAGTGCTATAGGAGAGACAAGGCCTGGTTAAAGTGTGTTGCTGGAAAGGTTGTTCATAATAACTTCTAAGACAGCCTGGGGATTGTCCGGAACTTTTTTCGGGCAGCCCCGGGAGCATGTGGATTGGAGCAATCCCTCAATGTCTTTTGATCCGCCTTTTCCTCTCCCTTTTAAATAAAAAAAGGGGTTGAAGAGATGAGAAAGTGGTTGGTGGTTGTTGCTGGATTCTTGCTGATGGCCGCCCTGTCCGCCTGTGGAGCGAAATCGCAGGAAGATGTGGTGAGCGCCTTGGATGAAAAGGTAACTTCGATGAAGGGATACAAAGCGAACGCCAAAATGACTCTTCAGATGGGTGAAGATCCCCAGGTTTATAATGTGGAAGTCTGGCATAAGAATCCGGATTTTTACAGAGTCAACCTGAAGAATCCGAAGAAGGATCAGAGCCAGATGATATTGCGGAACAAGGAAGGCGTATTCGTCCTGACTCCAGCCCTCAATAAAAGCTTTAAGTTTCAAAGTGAATGGCCTAAGAACAGCAGTCAGGCATATCTTTTCGAGTCGCTTGTGAAGGATGTTATGGAAGATAAGGATGCCGTGTTTAAAAAGACGAAAAAGCACTATGTATTTGAAACAAAGACGCGCTATCAGAATAATAAAATGCTTCCTTTTCAGGTGATTACCTTCAGCCGGAAGGATCTGTCACCGGTGAGCGTCAAAGTGCAGGATCCGGATAAAAATACACTGGTATCAGTTGAATTCACCAAGGTGAAGTTCAATTCTTCCTTCGACAAGGGATCCTTCGATATGAAACGCAACATGACAAGCGCACAGCTCGCACCTGTGATGGGCGAACCGAAGGACACAGCCTTCACTGTCAAGAGGCCGACGGCAAAGATTGACGGTGTGGAGCTGATTGATGAAGAAGAGCTTACTGCCGCTAATGGCAAACGGTTTGTGCTGACATATGGAGGGGAACAAAGCTATACGTTGATACAGGAAAAAGCCGAAGCTGCAACAACAACTCTCGCTTCTACCAAAATGAACGGTGAACCGGTAGATCTTGGGTTTGCCATCGGAGCCATATCCGGGCATACTCTCTCCTGGACTTATGACGGAGTGGATTATATGCTTGCCTCCAAGGATTTATCAAAGGATGAAATGCTGATGGTGGCGCGATCGGTTGAGGCTGCCCCGGTAAAATAAAGGAATTACAGTCCCTGCTGCTGCCGGCAGGGTTTTTTTAGCATAAAATCCCCGCCGGATGCCCCTGACTCTTGTGGGTGCGGGAGACCTGCAGGTTTGACCTGGAACTCATAAACCGCAATAATAAGAGGATAAAAAATCAAACCATGATAAAGGGCGGGTCATCAGTGGAAACTACCAGCTTTTACCGGGATACCTGGGCTGAAATTAATCTGGATCATATATATAACAATGTGAAGAATGTGAAGGGACATCTTCCCGCGCATGTTACCCTGTATGCAGTGGTAAAGGCGAACGCTTACGGCCATGGCTATGAAGAAACAGCCAGGACAGCTCTTGAGGGAGGGGCCAATGCCCTGGCGGCTGCGTTCCTGGATGAAGCTGTATATCTCAGGAATAAGGGATTCAGCTGTCCAATCCTTGTGCTCGGAGCATCCAGGCCTGAGGATGCAGAGGTTGCTGCAAATCTTGACATTTCACTGACCGTATTCAATCTGGAATGGCTTCAGGAAGCACGAAAAAGCTTGACCGGGGGCAAGGCGGTCAAGCTTCACATCAAATGCGATACAGGGATGGGGCGGCTTGGCTTTACATCCGCTGAGGAGTTGAGGGAGGCCGAGCGGCTGATAACCAGTTCTGATCTTTATGACTTTGAGGGGATCTTTACCCACTTTGCTGCTGCAGATGAAGAAGACAGCAGCTATTATGAACTGCAGCTAAAGAGATTCAGGGAATTCCTGGAGGCTTTAACAGAGAGGCCAAGGCTCATCCATGCGAGCAATAGTGCTGCAACGCTCAGGTTCAAGGACAGCCAGTTCAATGCAGCAAGACTTGGGATTGCCATGTACGGCCTTTCTCCCTCTGAGGAAATCAAGCCGCATCTGCCGTTCGAACTCCATCAGGCCATGTCGCTTAAAACAAAAGTTGTTTCCATCAAAAAGTTATCCAAAGGTGACAGAATCAGCTATGGCGGGGTCTATACACTGCAGGGGGATGAATGGATAGCGGCTCTGCCCGTCGGTTATGCCGACGGCTTCCTGCGGAAGCTTCAGGGGCAGGAGGTTCTTGTTCAGGGCAGAAGGGTCCCGATTGTCGGGCGGATCTGTATGGACCAGTGCATGATCAGGCTCCCCGAAAAGGTGGATATCGGAACCGAAGTAACCCTTGTCGGCAGGGATGGGGATGAGTTCATATCCCTTGATGAGATAGCAGGGAAGCTTGGTACCATTAACTATGAAGCTGCCTGCCTCGTTGCCTGGCGGGTGCCGCGTGTGTATAAGAAATACGGAAAAACGCATATTACCAATAATTCCTTGTTAGAATAGCCTTTATAAATGCCCTGAATTTTAGTAAAATCGTTAGTACTTGCATAAAAGGCTGCTTTTTATGTAGATAATAGAATAAAGATTTAGGTCTGCCCTTTGCATATATACACAATAATGGTAATATGGTAAAGGGAAGATATAAGGTGTGTAGTGATGGTGGAGGTGTTGTTTGTGTCTGAATCCAGCGCAACAAGAGAGATATTAGTTCGATTACCTCAAAATCTTTTATCTGAGTTAGATGGGTATGTAAAAGAGGAAAATGTCAATCGCAGCGAATTTATCTATCGTGCGACCGAAATGTATCTTCGCGAACGTAAAAAAAGAGAATTTCGCGAATCTATGAAACGTGGCTATATCGAAATGGCAGTCATTAATTTATCAATCGCATCCGAGGCTTTTCTTGCAGAGTATGAGGCTGACCATTGTGTGGAACGTTTAGTAAGCGGAGGTTAAGCCTTTGATTGTAGTTAAGCGTGGTGACGTATACTTCGCCGACCTTTCACCGGTTGTCGGCTCCGAGCAGGGAGGGACCCGCCCGGTATTGGTCATACAGAACGATATTGGCAATCGCTTCAGCCCTACTGTGATTGTGGCGGCGATCACTGCCCAAATCCAGAAAGCTAAGCTGCCCACGCATGTTGAAATTAACGCGAAGCGCTACGGTTTTGAACGAGATTCCGTTATATTATTGGAGCAGATACGCACCATCGACAAGCAGCGCTTAACTGATAAGATCACTCATCTTGATGATGAAATGATGAAAAAAGTAGATGACGCATTACAGATCAGCCTGGGGCTTATAGAGTTTTAAAACATCAGAATAGCATTGCCGATAGAAAAAACGCTTTGAGACAAGGCGTTTTTTTTATTTTTAGAGTTATATGCCCGGAAGCAGGACAACGCTTGAATCTTTTTCTTCACAAGTATGCAGGCATATCAGCGGAAATGTGGAAATAATATCAGTGGTGCATCTTTCGGCAGAACAGACATATTCAGGGAGACCCTCAATATTTGACGTAATTGAGGGCAAAACCTTATAGTGAGATAGTAGAGGGTGAAAGCTGTCAAGCGCGTTTTTTCGCTTCGGTTTTCTGCGGCAGTCAAATCCTATAATAAATAATGGCCATTGGACTGAATTATAAACAATACATGACATTTGCTTAACAACTTTCGTATTAAGGGAATGGGCCCTAGTCGGGTATGTTAAAATAGGAGGGTATTATGAACGAGCTGATATATAAGTATATTAAGGATAACAGGGAAAAGATTTTAGAAGAATGGATTGCGAGTACAAAGAGCAAGGCGGATTATAAGCTGATCAATGCGGTTTCTGATGAGATGTTTTTCCGGACAAGCCAGGAGTTTATTGAAATGATCATCACCCGGCTCACGGATAACCATGAGGAATTCATCAGCCGGCTCACGGATTTTGCCGAAAAAGTGGTCAGGCTGGGGTGGCCGCTGACTTTCGTAAATGGAGGCCTGCGCGAATTCTCCAAAATCACCTTCGAGGGCATGATGGAGGAAGGGATTATCACGAAGGAAAACCAGATGTCGATCGTTTATGATTTTGATTCCTTTATGACCCCGATGAATAATGAAATTGTAAATATGTATTCACAAACTTGGGAAAAAACTGTATCCCTTCAAAAAATAGCTCTGCAAGAATTATCTGCTCCCTTAATCCCTGTCCTGGACAGGATCACGGTCATGCCCCTTGTCGGCACTATAGATACTGAAAGGGCCAAGCAAATCATGGAAAACCTTCTTGATGGTGTGGTAAAGCACCGTTCTGAAGTGGTCCTTATTGATATAACAGGTGTTCCGGTTGTGGACACAATGGTCGCACATCACATCATCCAGGCCGCAGAGGCTGTACGGCTGGTGGGTGCGCACTGCATGCTCTGCGGCATTCGGCCCGAGATTGCCCAGACGATCGTCAACCTTGGAATCAATCTCAGTGAGTTCGCTACCAAGAACTCCCTGCAAAAGGGAATTGAAGCAGCCCTTGAAATTACAAACCGCAAATTAATTGAGATGGAGGAAGAAGTGGAATGAGGATCCCCATTTTAAAGCTTTATGACTGTCTGCTGGTTTCCATTCAGTGGGAACTGGATGATGCGACGGCCCTTCAGTTTCAGGAGGACCTGCTGGAGAAAATTCATGAGACAAGTGCAAATGGAGTGGTTATTGATATAACATCCATCGACTTTATAGATTCATTCATAGCAAAAGTTCTCGGTGATGTTGTAAGCATGTCTAAACTTATGGGTGCCAAGGTGGTTATCACGGGCATACAGCCGGCAGTGGCAATCACCCTGATTGAACTCGGCATCGTACTGGATGATGTTTTGACAGCCTTGGATTTAGAAAAAGGTTTGGAGAAATTACAACAGGAATTGGGGGACTAAACACATGGAATTCCAATCCTGCGTAAAGATTATTAATGAGTGGGACATTGTCGCTGCCCGGCAGCTTGGCAGGAATGTTGCCAAAGAGCTGGGATTCGGCACAGTGGACCAGGCAAGAATCACAACCGCAATAAGTGAGCTTGCAAGAAATATTTATTTATATGCGGGTCAGGGAAAAGTATGCATTGAAAAGCTGTATGAGTCCGGCAGGTCAGGGGTCCTGATCATTGCTTCTGATGAAGGGCCGGGCATACCTGATGTACGCAAAGTAATGGAAGATGGATTTTCAACTTCAGGGGGACTAGGAGCAGGCCTGCCTGGTGTTAAGAGACTGATGGATGAATTTGACCTGGATACCAATGTGGGAAAGGGCACTGAAATCCGCGCTACGAAATGGCTCCGCTAGGGGGGACCAGCATGGAATCTAGAGAGAATCTTGAAGAAAAATATCGGGAGGCGCTGTTCAATTACCTGAAAGAGCAATCCGAACAGGCTCTTTACCAGGGGCAGAAATACAGCCGCAAAACGATTGAACATAAAATATCCCCGGAGGAGATCATCAGCTTCCATAAAAGCACGCTGATGGAAGCTTATGAGGATCTCCCGGAGGAAGTTGTGCATTCGCTCGACTTCCTTCTTGAAGTTATGATGGGCTATGGAATAGCCTACCGGGAACACCAGAACCTGAAGCATCTGCAGCAGGAGCTGAAATCCGAGATGGAGATTGCCGCAAACGTTCAGCACACCCTCCTTGGAACAGATATTCCCGATTTAGAGGGTTTAGAGATCGGGGCTATCAGTGTGCCGGCCAGGCATATGAACGGGGATTACTTTCACTTCATTCAGGATGAGAACCAGTGTGTAGGGGTAGGAATTGCAGACGTAATCGGAAAGGGTATCCCTGCTGCGCTCTGTATGTCCATGATCAAATATGCGATGGACAGCCTTCCGGATCACCGCCATTTTCCGAAAAGCGTGCTTGAGAGCCTGAATCGGGTCGTTGAGAGGAACGTCGACCCAAGCATGTTCATCACGATGTTTTATGGCCTTTATAATCCGGCATCCCACACGTTTTCCTATGCATCAGCCGGCCATGAACCGGGATTCTATTATGATGCAGCGACCGGGACGTTCTCCGATCTGACAGCAAAGGGCCTTCTCCTTGGAGTGGAGAAGAAGACCCAGTATGAGCAGTATGAAAAACAGGTTGGAATTGGAGACATGATTGTTTTGATGTCAGACGGCGTGACCGAGTGCCGCACGAGCGAGGGGTTCATTGAGCGGGGGACACTGATTGAATTCATCCAGAAGAATATGCACTTAAGCGCACAGGAAATGGTGAACAATATTTATAAACAGTTAGAAAAAATGCAGCATTTCCAGTTAAGGGATGATTTTACACTGATTATTCTTAAAAGAAATGTTTAAGGTAAAACTGTAGAGGGTAAATATTGAGTGCAATTCGAAAAGAAGAAGGTGGGTCAGTTTAATGAATATTATTATTGATGTTAAAGATATAGATTCAAAAGCCAAAGTAAAAATTAAAGGCGAAATTGATGCCTACACCGCACCAAAGGTAAGGGAAACCCTTTTCCCTATATCGGAACAGGAAAATGTTCACATGACCGTTGACCTTTCCGACGTATCTTATATGGACAGTACAGGCCTTGGCGTATTTGTAGGATTATTCAAAAGCGTCCGTGCCCATAACGGTGAATTCTATTTAGTGGGATTATCCGATCGCCTTCGCCGTTTATTCGATATCACAGGACTTGCTGATATCATCGATATTAATAGTAATACTGAGGGTGGAGTACTATGACAGAAACATTTGATTATATAGAAATGAAATTCCCTGCAAAACCAGAATTCATAGGTGTTATCCGTCTTACCCTTTCGGGTATTGCGAGCAGGATGGGATTTGCATACGAAGATATTGAGGATCTTAAGATCGCTACCAGTGAAGCCTGTACCAATGCCGTCCAGCATGCATACAAGGACAATGAAAACGGCGAAGTCAAAATTGGCTTTGGTTTGTATGAGGACCGCCTGGAAGTTATGGTTGCCGACAATGGACACAGCTGTGATTTTGAAGAGGTACGGAAAGGCCTAGGCCCGTATGGTGCAGACCAGAACGTGGAACTTCTTAGAGAAGGAGGCTTAGGCTTATACCTTATTGAGTCCCTCATGGACGATGTTAAGATACATCAGCATGAAGGTGTAACTGTGTTCATGACTAAGTTTTTAGTAGGAGAGCAGGTGGAGAGTGATGCAGAAAGAATCTCAACCTAACCAGGCCAAGGAGAAAGTAAATAATTGGATCAAGCAGTATCAGCTGCACCAGGACGAAGAGGCACAGAACTCCCTTGTACTTCACTATCAAGGTCTGGTGGAGACCATTGCAAGGAAGTATTCCAAGGGAAAGTCCTACCATGAAGACATCATCCAGGTTGGGATGATAGGACTTCTGGGTGCAATCAGAAGGTATGATGAAACCTTCGGCAAGAGCTTTGAAGCATTTGCCGTACCGACCATCATCGGGGAAATAAAGAGATTCCTGCGTGATAAGACATGGAGTGTACACGTTCCTCGCCGGATCAAGGAGCTTGGTCCGAAGATAAAGGTTACGGTCGAAGAATTGACTACAGAATTACACCGGTCCCCTAAGATTGAAGAAATTGCTTCTTATCTTGAGGTTTCGGAAGAAGAAGTGCTTGAAGCGATGGAGATGGGCAAAAGCTACCAGGCGTTGTCAATTGATCATTCCATCGAGGCAGATTCAGATGGCGGAACGGTCACCTTACTTGATATCTTCGGTAATGTGGACGAAGGTTTCGAAAAGGTGAATCAGCGGCTTGTGCTTGAACGCGTCCTGCATGTATTGACTGACCGGGAAAAGAAGATCATTCAACATACGTATCTGGAGAATCTGAGCCAGAAGGAAGCCGGAGAGCAGCTGGGGATTTCCCAGATGCATGTCTCCCGTCTACAGAGACGTGCCATTAAGAAGCTTCAGGAGGCAATTAACGCCGAAATTAATTCGGAGTATGCCAAATGATCCAAACCCACATAAAGGAACAGCATCTGGAGCTTCTTATCTCACAATCGTCAAAAAATGATATGCCCTATTGTGGGGATAGTTATTATTATACGGTGACCGATAATTATTTTATCTGTGTGCTGGCTGACGGACTTGGCAGCGGCGAGTTTGCCTATGAATCCTCTTCAGCCGTTGTGGATGTAGTGAAAAACAACCCTCATCTGGATGTAGAGTCTTTGATGAAGCTCTGCAATGAAGTCCTCGTCAATAAAAGGGGAGCTGCCGTGTCCATTCTTAAGGCAGACTTCAGAACACATGAGTTTGTTTACAGTTCTGTGGGCAACATAAGATTCTTCTGCTGCCTTCCGGATGGCAAGCTGCTCTATCCTCTTCCTGTTACGGGATATCTATCAGGAAGAACCCAGCGGTATCATACTCAATTTTTTAAATATGAACCTCAGTCAAATTTCATTCTTCATTCGGACGGCCTGCAGATGATCGGGGCCAAGAGGGTACTCAAACCCCACGTCCCGCTTCAGCAGACTGCGAGACTGCTGCTTGAGGAAAACAATGCCTATTCAGATGACACAACCTTTTTACTGGGAAGCTTACTTTAATGAACCATTAAAGTAAGCTTTTTTTGTTTTTCCTGCCGCAGCAGGATATATCTTTTTTCATTTTGCCGGCTTCGGTTTATAATGAATCAACGATGATAAGGAAAGGTGGAATATATAATGACTCAAAGAAGGGAACTTGCCACCTTTGCTGGAGGCTGTTTCTGGTGCATGGTAAAACCATTTGACGAACTGCCTGGGATCCATGGGATTGTCTCTGGCTACATGGGGGGGTCTGTTGATCATCCCACATATGAGCAAGTAAAAACAGGCACCACCGGACATTTTGAAGTAGTTCAAATCACCTTCGATCCGGACCTGTTTCCATATAAGCAGCTGCTTGACTTGTACTGGCCGCAAATCGATCCTACAGATGATGGAGGACAATTCTTTGACAGGGGCAGCCAGTACCGCACGGCTGTGTTCTATCATACACCCGGGCAAAAGGAAGAAGCCGAGGCTTCAAAGCAGGAAGTTGCCGGGAGCGGGCGTTTCAGTAAGCCTATCGTGACCGGGATTCTCCCTGCCTCAGTGTTTTATCCTGCCGAAGATTATCATCAGGACTTTTATAAAAAGAATCCTGAAAAATACAAAGAGGAACGAATTGAATCAGGACGCGATTCCTTCATCAAGGAGAATTGGGAGAAATGATTCTGAAATGAGCCACGGCAGATGCCAGTGGCTCATTTTAATCAAACGATTGATTAAAAATCGAGATTCGCGAACCCCGGTGCAATTTGTTACTATGTAACAGAGGATAGGATAAAAGTTTGGAGGGTTACAAAGCCATATGGATGAAAAATTAACCGGCATGATCAGCCAGATTGCAGTAGAATTGAAATTTTCCAAAAAGCAGGTCCAGCAGGCTATCGCCCTGCTCATAGAAGGCAATACGGTACCGTTCATCGCCAGGTATCGGAAAGAAATGACCGGATCCCTGGATGAGGTGCAAATAAGAGACATCCAGACACGCTGGAGCTACCTTGAAAACCTTGGTGCCCGAAAAGAAGAAGTTGTGCGGGCTATTAAAGAGCAGGGCAAGCTTACCCCTGAATTGAGAAAGCAGATAGAAAGTGCCGTGAAGCTTCAGGAAATCGAGGATCTCTACCGGCCATTCAAGCAAAAGCGGAGAACCAAAGCAACAGTCGCAAAAGAGAGGGGCCTCCAGCCGCTGGCAGATTGGCTGCTGACTGAACCCGTTTCTGCAAGCCTTGAAGAAAAGGCAGCCGAATTCACTTCAGAAGAAGTTTTATCAGTCGAAATGGCCTTAGAGGGTGCACGGGATATCATCGCTGAACAAATTTCAGACGATGCAGAGCTGAGAAAGTGGATAAGATCTTCCACCTTTAAAAACGGAAAGCTTGAATCTGCTGCAAAGGACGAGGAAAAGGACGAGAAGAAAGTTTATGAAATGTATTATGAATATGAGGAGTCAGTGTCCAGGGCTGCCCCTCACCGGATCCTGGCCCTGAACCGCGGAGAGAAGGAAGGTATCCTGAGAATTGCTGTTCGTGCAAATACCGACACCATCTTAAGATACATGGAAAACAAGTTTATTAAAAAGGCTCATGGCGTCAGTGCCCACCTTTTGAAGGAGGCTGCCGAGGATGCTTACAAAAGGCTCATCCAGCCATCCATCGAAAGGGAAATCAGAAAAGAATTGACCGAGAAGGCCGAGGACCGGGCGATCCACATCTTTTCAGAAAATCTGCGGAATCTGCTGCTGCAGCCCCCTCTTAAAGGGAAGACAGTACTTGGAGTGGATCCTGCCTTTCGTACTGGCTGTAAGCTGGCTGTTGTGGATGAAACGGGAAAAGTCCTTGAAATCGGCGTGATTTATCCGCATCCGCCTGTAAATAAAAAATCAGAGGCAGCTAAAAAGCTGAAGGATGTCCTCAGCAGGCATGAAGTGGAAGTGGTGGCCATCGGAAATGGAACGGCCTCGAGGGAGACGGAACAATTTGTTGTGGATGTTTTGAAAGAAATGGAAAACACCATATTCTATCTGATTGTGAACGAAGCAGGCGCAAGCGTCTATTCGGCTTCTGACACAGCCCGGGAAGAATTCCCTGATTATCAGGTGGAAGAGCGCAGTGCCGTCTCCATCGCGAGAAGGCTTCAGGATCCGCTTGCTGAGCTTGTGAAGATTGATCCGAAGTCGGTAGGCGTTGGCCAATACCAGCATGACGTATCACAGCGCAAGCTCAGTGACTCACTTGCCTTTGTAGTCGAAACGGCTGTCAACCAGGTCGGAGTCAATGCAAACACCGCCTCTGCCGCTATATTGCAGTATGTAGCCGGACTTTCAAAGACAGTAGCTTCCAATATCGTGAAAAGAAGAGAAGAAGAAGGAAAATTCAAGTCCAGGGCCGCCCTGAAGAAAATTCCCCGCATGGGTGCCAAGACATATGAGCAGGCTATCGGGTTCCTCCGCATACCCGATGGCGAGCAGCCTTTAGACAGGACATCCATTCATCCTGAGAATTATCCTTCAGTCATGAGCCTCCTGAAAAGCATGGGCTTTACAGCTGGTGATATAGGAAGTGAGGAGCTCAGAAAGCAACTAAGCCAAATTGATTATCAAGGCATATCAGCGGACCTTGGAATAGGTGAATTTACGCTTAAGGATATTGTTGAAGCGCTGCAGAAGCCAGGAAGAGATCCAAGGGATGAGCTACCTAAGCCGTTACTGAAACAGGATGTCCTGAAGATGGAGGACCTTCAACCGGGAATGGAGCTTCAAGGGACAATCAGAAATGTAGTGGACTTTGGGGCATTTGTTGATATTGGTGTTAAACAGGATGGCCTAGTGCATATCTCCAAGCTCAGCCGAACCTTTGTCAAACATCCGATGGATGCTGTTTCTGTAGGAGACGTGGTTACGGTGTGGGTAGATTCAGTGGATGCGAAGAAGCAAAGAATCGCTTTATCCATGCTGAAGCCGGAATAGCAGGATCTATTAACTGCGAGAGAGGGACTGGCCGTTCATCAATCTGGGCCGGCCTCTCTTTTTCTGTAAAAAAACCAGCACTGATTCAAAAGCTTGACCTGATAAAAGTTCTTTTCGTAGAAGGCTTTTCTCATTTGATTTTGAAACCACTTAGGCATGCTGAAAACCTCCGTATTTTATGGATAGTAATTAAGTGTATGTAGAAATGGGTTGTCACGTTACCAGAGGGACTCTATAAAGAGCACCACGACAGTTACCAAGAAAGGATATAAGCTTTATGAATGATCATGATTTACAAAGGATGGTTGAATCCTTGTCACTCAGCGTATTTGGAAAACCATTCAAACACAAGGCGCTATTCAATCCCAGGCTTAGGACTACAGGGGGACGGTATCTGCTCAAGTCCCATAATATCGAGGTCAACAGGAAGTACTATGAACAATATGGAGAGAGCGAGCTGATCGGGATCATCAAGCATGAACTCTGTCACTACCACCTTCACCTGGAGGGCAGGGGATATAAGCACAGAGACCAGGATTTCAGGAAGCTGCTGTCCGAGACCGGATCACCGCGGTTCTGCCAGAGCCTTCCCCAGAAAAAGAAAGAAAAGGGAAGAAAGCAGCTGAGATATATGTGCAGCGGCTGCGGCCAGATATATCTCAGAAAAAGAAGGGTTGATACCACAAGATTCGTCTGTGGAAAATGCAAAGGCAAATTGATATATGCGGATGTCTTGACTCAGTGATATAGACGTGATATAGTTATATACCGTTGCTCCGCCATTTTTAGATAGAGTTAACCCGGAAAAAGTTTTAATAAAACTCTTGACGGTAAACAAACAACTGTTTATAATCATAAGAGTCGATAAGACAACAGCAACTTGAAGCACTTCGTGAGAAATTGATTTCTATATAGATGTCATTATTCCGCAGTAGCTCAGTGGTAGAGCATTCGGCTGTTAACCGAACGGTCGTAGGTTCGAGTCCTACCTGCGGAGCCATTTTTTTATGGGGAAGTACTCAAGAGGCTGAAGAGGCGCCCCTGCTAAGGGTGTAGGTCGCGTAAGCGGCGCGAGGGTTCAAATCCCTCCTTCTCCGCCAGTTTTATATTCAGGCCCCTTGGTCAAGCGGTTAAGACACCGCCCTTTCACGGCGGTAACACGGGTTCGAATCCCGTAGGGGTCATTGCTTTTTTTGAAAGTCCGGCAAGAAGAGCGGATTTAGACGAAGAAGTTCTATATTTTTGAGGTCCCGTGGTGTAGCGGTTAACATGCCTGCCTGTCACGCAGGAGATCGCGGGTTCGATTCCCGTCGGGACCGCCATTTATTTTTGGGCTATAGCCAAGCGGTAAGGCAACGGACTTTGACTCCGTCATGCGTTGGTTCGAATCCAGCTAGCCCAGCCATATGAGCCATTAGCTCAGCCGGTAGAGCATCTGACTTTTAATCAGAGGGTCGAAGGTTCGAATCCTTCATGGCTCACCATTCTTTTCTTATATTAATATGCGGGTGTGGCGGAATTGGCAGACGCACTAGACTTAGGATCTAGCGCCTTACGGCGTGGGGGTTCGACTCCCTTCACCCGCACCATTAATTACCAGTTGTTTTATGGTATAGAATGTGTTAAATTATTATATGTCGCTTTTGCGGTCGTGGCGGAATGGCAGACGCGCTAGGTTGAGGGCCTAGTGGGGGTTAACCCCGTGGAGGTTCAAGTCCTCTCGGCCGCACCATTAATTTTTATAATAAGATATATGCGCCCGTAGCTCAATTGGATAGAGCGTCTGACTACGGATCAGAAGGTTATGGGTTCGACTCCTTTCGGGCGCGCCATATATACGGGAAGTAGCTCAGCTTGGTAGAGCACTTGGTTTGGGACCAAGGGGTCGCAGGTTCGAATCCTGTCTTCCCGACCAGGTCATTTATTCTTCCTGAAATATAAAATATGCGGGTGTAGTTTAATGGTAAAACCTCAGCCTTCCAAGCTGATGTCGTGAGTTCGATTCTCATCACCCGCTCCATTTTTAAAAAATGTTCTTTGAAAACTGAACGAAACAAGACGCCAGTTACTTCCTATATGGAAGTAAACAAAACAAGTTTTAAACTTTATGAGCTATATCGAACACTTTTCGGAGAGTTTGATCCTGGCTCAGGACGAACGCTGGCGGCGTGCCTAATACATGCAAGTCGAGCGGATGGATGGGAGCTTGCTCCCTGAAGTCAGCGGCGGACGGGTGAGTAACACGTGGGCAACCTGCCCTTGAGATCGGGATAACTTCGGGAAACCGGAGCTAATACCGGATAGGTCTTTCCCTCACATGAGGGAAAGAGGAAAGACGGTTTCGGCTGTCACTCAAGGATGGGCCCGCGGCGCATTAGCTAGTTGGTGGGGTAACGGCTCACCAAGGCCACGATGCGTAGCCGACCTGAGAGGGTGATCGGCCACACTGGGACTGAGACACGGCCCAGACTCCTACGGGAGGCAGCAGTAGGGAATCTTCCGCAATGGACGAAAGTCTGACGGAGCAACGCCGCGTGAGTGAAGAAGGTTTTCGGATCGTAAAACTCTGTTGTCAGGGAAGAACAAGTGCCATAGTAACTGATGGCACCTTGACGGTACCTGGCCAGAAAGCCACGGCTAACTACGTGCCAGCAGCCGCGGTAATACGTAGGTGGCAAGCGTTGTCCGGATTTATTGGGCGTAAAGCGCGCGCAGGCGGTCTTTTAAGTCTGATGTGAAAGCCCACGGCTCAACCGTGGAGGGTCATTGGAAACTGGGAGACTTGAGTGCAGAAGAGGAGAGTGGAATTCCACGTGTAGCGGTGAAATGCGTAGAGATGTGGAGGAACACCAGTGGCGAAGGCGACTCTCTGGTCTGTAACTGACGCTGAGGCGCGAAAGCGTGGGGAGCGAACAGGATTAGATACCCTGGTAGTCCACGCCGTAAACGATGAGTGCTAAGTGTTAGAGGGTTTCCGCCCTTTAGTGCTGCAGCTAACGCATTAAGCACTCCGCCTGGGGAGTACGGCCGCAAGGCTGAAACTCAAAGGAATTGACGGGGGCCCGCACAAGCGGTGGAGCATGTGGTTTAATTCGAAGCAACGCGAAGAACCTTACCAGGTCTTGACATCCTCTGACACTCCTAGAGATAGGACGTTCCCCTTCGGGGGACAGAGTGACAGGTGGTGCATGGTTGTCGTCAGCTCGTGTCGTGAGATGTTGGGTTAAGTCCCGCAACGAGCGCAACCCTTGATCTTAGTTGCCAGCATTCAGTTGGGCACTCTAAGGTGACTGCCGGTGACAAACCGGAGGAAGGTGGGGATGACGTCAAATCATCATGCCCCTTATGACCTGGGCTACACACGTGCTACAATGGATGGTACAAAGGGCAGCAAAGCCGCGAGGCCGAGCGAATCCCATAAAGCCATTCTCAGTTCGGATTGCAGGCTGCAACTCGCCTGCATGAAGCCGGAATCGCTAGTAATCGCGGATCAGCATGCCGCGGTGAATACGTTCCCGGGCCTTGTACACACCGCCCGTCACACCACGAGAGTTTGTAACACCCGAAGTCGGTGGGGTAACCTTTATGGAGCCAGCCGCCTAAGGTGGGACAGATGATTGGGGTGAAGTCGTAACAAGGTAGCCGTATCGGAAGGTGCGGCTGGATCACCTCCTTTCTAAGGAAAAAGCGATCTTGTTTCGTTCAGTTTTGAGGGAGCATTCTCTCAAAACCAAAAATAAATTAGAAGCAAGCTATTCGAGGAAGCAAGCGAATGAACACCGGATCGTACTTTACGTACGTGAGGATGTGAATGAGTGAAGCTGACGAAGAAGAGCGAAGCTTATCATTTATTTTTTCGTTCTTTGAAAACTAGATAACAATATAAGGCAAAAATGATTTGCGTCATTTTACCGCATCGAGTAATAAACCGAGTTAAGTTTTATTGTTTTAATATAGGTCGATGATTCAAGAACTGACAGCCCTTCGGGCTTAGGGGAAGAACATCAGCCGAATTGGTTAAGTTAGAAAGGGCGCACGGTGAATGCCTTGGCACTAGGAGCCGATGAAGGACGGGACTAACACCGATATGCTTCGGGGAGCTGTAAGTAAGCTTTGATCCGGAGATTTCCGAATGGGGAAACCCACTGTTCGTAATGGAACAGTACCTTCACCTGAATTCATAGGGTGATGGAGGCAGACCCGGGGAACTGAAACATCTAAGTACCCGGAGGAACAGAAAGCAAATGCGATTTCCCAAGTAGCGGCGAGCGAAACGGAATGTAGCCCAAACCGAAAGGCTTGCCTTTCGGGGTTGTAGGACACTCTATACGGAGTTACAAAGGAACGGGGTAGACGAAGAGACATGGAAAGGTCCGTCGAAGAAGGTAACAACCCTGTAGTCGAAACTTCGTTCCCTCCAGAGTGGATCCTGAGTACGGCGGGACACGTGAAATCCCGTCGGAAGCAGGGAGGACCATCTCCCAAGGCTAAATACTACCTAGTGACCGATAGTGAACCAGTACCGTGAGGGAAAGGTGAAAAGCACCCCGGAAGGGGAGTGAAAGAGATCCTGAAACCGTGTGCCTACAAGTAGTCAGAGCCCTATGTCCCTTTTGGGAAACGGGTGATGGCGTGCCTTTTGTAGAATGAACCGGCGAGTTACGATTTCATGCAAGGTTAAGTTGATGAGACGGAGCCGCAGCGAAAGCGAGTCTGAATAGGGCGAATGAGTATGAGGTCGTAGACCCGAAACCAGGTGATCTACCCATGTCCAGGGTGAAGTTCAGGTAACACTGAATGGAGGCCCGAACCCACGCACGTTGAAAAGTGCGGGGATGAGGTGTGGGTAGCGGAGAAATTCCAATCGAACCTGGAGATAGCTGGTTCTCTCCGAAATAGCTTTAGGGCTAGCCTCAAGTGTTAAGAGTCTTGGAGGTAGAGCACTGATTGGACTAGGGGCCCATCTCGGGTTACCGAATTCAGTCAAACTCCGAATGCCAATGACTTTTCCTTGGGAGTCAGACTGCGAGTGATAAGATCCGTAGTCAAAAGGGAAACAGCCCAGACCACCAGCTAAGGTCCCAAAGTATACGTTAAGTGGAAAAGGATGTGGAGTTGCTTAGACAACCAGGATGTTGGCTTAGAAGCAGCCACCATTTAAAGAGTGCGTAATAGCTCACTGGTCGAGTGACTCTGCGCCGAAAATGTACCGGGGCTAAACGTATCACCGAAGCTGTGGGTGGACACCTAGGGTGTCCGCGGTAGGAGAGCGTTCTAAGGGCTGAGAAGCCAGACCGGAAGGACTGGTGGAGCGCTTAGAAGTGAGAATGCCGGTATGAGTAGCGAAAGAAGGGTGAGAATCCCTTCCACCGAATGCCTAAGGTTTCCTGAGGAAGGCTCGTCCGCTCAGGGTTAGTCGGGACCTAAGCCGAGGCCGAAAGGCGTAGGCGATGGACAACAGGTTGATATTCCTGTACCACCTATTCATCGTTTGAGCGATGGGGGGACGCAGTAGGATAGGGTAAGCGCGCTGTTGGATTAGCGCGTCCAAGCAGTTAGGCTGAAAACGAGGCAAATCCCGTTTTCACATAAGCTGAGCTGTGATGGCGAGGGAAATTTAGTACCGAAGTTCCTGATTCCACACTGCCAAGAAAAGCCTCTAGCGAGATGAAGGGTGCCCGTACCGCAAACCGACACAGGTAGGCGAGGAGAGAATCCTAAGGTGTGCGAGAGAACTCTCGTTAAGGAACTCGGCAAAATGACCCCGTAACTTCGGGAGAAGGGGTGCTCATCTGGGTGAATAGCCCGGATGAGCCGCAGTGAATAGGCCCAGGCGACTGTTTAGCAAAAACACAGGTCTCTGCGAAGCCGCAAGGCGAAGTATAGGGGCTGACGCCTGCCCGGTGCTGGAAGGTTAAGGGGAGAGGTTAGCGCAAGCGAAGCTTTGAACTGAAGCCCCAGTAAACGGCGGCCGTAACTATAACGGTCCTAAGGTAGCGAAATTCCTTGTCGGGTAAGTTCCGACCCGCACGAAAGGCGTAACGATCTGGGCACTGTCTCAACGAGAGACTCGGTGAAATTATACTACCTGTGAAGATGCAGGTTACCCGCGACAGGACGGAAAGACCCCGTGGAGCTTTACTGCAGCCTGATATTGAATTTTGGTACAGCTTGTACAGGATAGGTAGGAGCCTTTGAAGCCGGAGCGCCAGCTTCGGTGGAGGCATCGGTGGGATACTACCCTGGCTGTATTGAAATTCTAACCCGCGCCCCTTATCGGGGCGGGAGACAGTGTCAGGCGGGCAGTTTGACTGGGGCGGTCGCCTCCTAAAGAGTAACGGAGGCGCCCAAAGGTTCCCTCAGAATGGTTGGAAATCATTCGCAGAGTGTAAAGGCACAAGGGAGCTTGACTGCGAGACCTACAAGTCGAGCAGGGACGAAAGTCGGGCTTAGTGATCCGGTGGTTCCGCATGGAAGGGCCATCGCTCAACGGATAAAAGCTACCCCGGGGATAACAGGCTTATCTCCCCCAAGAGTCCACATCGACGGGGAGGTTTGGCACCTCGATGTCGGCTCATCGCATCCTGGGGCTGTAGTCGGTCCCAAGGGTTGGGCTGTTCGCCCATTAAAGCGGTACGCGAGCTGGGTTCAGAACGTCGTGAGACAGTTCGGTCCCTATCCGTCGTGGGCGCAGGAAATTTGAGAGGAGCTGTCCTTAGTACGAGAGGACCGGGATGGACGCACCGCTGGTGTACCAGTTGTCTTGCCAAAGGCATCGCTGGGTAGCTATGTGCGGACGGGATAAGTGCTGAAAGCATCTAAGCATGAAGCCCCCCTCAAGATGAGATTTCCCATAGCGTCAAGCTAGTAAGATCCCTGAAAGATGATCAGGTAGATAGGTCTGAGGTGGAAGCGTGGCGACACGTGGAGCTGACAGATACTAATCGATCGAGGACTTAACCTATCTTGTTTATACTCGAAAACGTAATGCAAATCAGCCTTTGTTATCTAGTTTTGAAGGAACGAAAGTTACTTCATATCTGTCTGGCAGTTATGGCAAAGAGGCCACACCCGTTCCCATCCCGAACACGGAAGTTAAGCTCTTTAGCGCCGATGGTAGTTGGGGGCTCTCCCCCTGTGAGAGTAGGACGCCGCCAGGCAGAAACAATTTTATACTTAATATCGTCGCGGGGTGGAGCAACGAGCAAAGCTTCCGATGAATAATCAGCGAGTTGTACCGATTGAACCGCTGCTTGAATAATCTTTCTGAAATCGGGACAGTCTCAATATCAGCTTTGGGCATAAGCAAAATTTTATACTTTATATCGTCGCGGGGTGGAGCAGTCTGGTAGCTCGTCGGGCTCATAACCCGAAGGTCGCAGGTTCAAATCCTGTCCCCGCAATCGCAAAAAAAGTGAAACATTCGTTTCGCTTTTTTTATTTGGTTATAATAATGAAATATCATCAACATTTAAGCAGTTCTTCGGGGTGGTCCTTCTAACTGTCCATCGGTTATCTGCATATTAAGAATCCACTTGCCGAGGGAAAGCGATAATTCAGTTTTTTCAAGAATAGGCAGCGGTTTAGGGTAAAAAGCAGGCTGAATTTTTTAAAAAACAACTCATTTTAAATAAAAATAGCATTCCTTCACTCACTTTGACTTCAATTTTTGAGGCATTTGAAGGAGAAAGATTTTTACTCGCTGAAATCCAGGGTTTACTAGCCCAACTTGGTCCATTACTCGCCGAAATAATGATTTACTAGCGATACTTGGTCGTTTACTTGCCAAAACCCATTATTTACTCGCCAAGCTATTTTCTCCATCCCCCAGAGTCCAGTCTACACCAACTGACCGGACTCAATCGTCAGCAAGTGTCCCGAGTCTGATCCTTTTTCGATTAGCCACTTTAACCCCGTTGGTTTGGCTCTTTTAGATAAAATAAGGTAAACTACATATATTATGATCGTTTCCTTAGGATGCTTCATTCCTAAGGTTTTTTGGTAGAGAAGGGTGAAGTATTCATGAGTGCTTATGAATGGATTTCAAATAATGAAGAAGAAACAGCAGCATTTGCAGGAAAGCTGGCAGAACGGCTTCTGCCAGGGGATGTGATTGCCCTTGAGGGAGATTTGGGGGCGGGAAAGACGGCGTTTACCCGGGGGGTTGCAAGAGGGCTTGGCGTTAGGCGCAATGTGAATAGTCCGACGTTCACAATCATTAAGGAATATCAGGGCAGGCTGCCGCTCTATCACATGGACGTATACAGGATGGAGAATCAGGAAGAGGATCTTGGGTTTGATGAGTACTTCCATGGGCAGGGCGTCACGATTGTGGAGTGGGCCCATCTCATAGAGAGCCAGCTGCCCCGCGAATTGCTGGAGATTCATATATATCATCATCCTGGTAACTCAAGGCAGTTTGTGTTTTCGCCAAAGGGCTTGCGTTATGAGGGATTATGCAAGGAGATTTTTAAATGAAGGTTTTAGCGATAGATACATCTAATTGGGTGATGGGAATAGCGCTCATGGAGGATTCTAAGGTGCTTGGCGAATATGTAACCAACCTTCCGAAGAATCACTCTGTCCGGCTGATGCCATGTATTGAAGCCCTGCTTACTGAATGCGGTGTTAAGCCCAGTGAGCTGGATAAGATTGTGGTTGCGAAAGGGCCAGGTTCATATACTGGGGTGAGGATCGGCGTCACTATCGCAAAGACTCTTGCCTGGACATTGAAGATTCCTTTGTCAGGAGTATCAAGTCTTGAGGTGCTGGCTGCAAATGGGCGGTATTTCGATGGTCAGCTTTCGCCCCTGTTTGATGCGAGAAGAGGACAGATCTACACAGGGCTTTATCGATATAGTGGGGATGAGCTCATCGAAGTATTCAGTGACACGAATATGCTGGCGCTGGACTGGGCAGAGCAGCTGAAAAAACAGGAGCGGCAGGTGCTGTTCATTGGGAATGATGTACCGATTCACAAGGAAGCCCTGACGGCCGTGATGGGCAGCCAGGCTGTATTCGCACCGCCGGCCCTCTATAATCCGCGTCCTGGGGAGCTTGCAGCAATTGGAGTGCTGAAGAAAGACGAAGATATCCATAAGTTCGTCCCAAATTATATCCGCCTTGCCGAAGCAGAATCAAAGTGGCTGGAACAGCAAAAATAAATATATAGTGTAAGGAAGAGTTTTAAATGGGGAATTACACATACCGGCGGATGATTCCAGAGGATATCGAACAGGTATTGGCAGTGGAACATCAGTCTTTCACTCTTCCCTGGAGCAGGGAAGCCTTTGAGAACGAATTGATGAATAATAAATATGCCCTTTACTTAGTTTTAGAGGATGAGGGCAGGGTCATTGGCTATTGCGGCACCTGGCTGGTGCTGGATGAGGCACATATCACAAACATTGCCATCCTGCCCGAATACCGCGGCAGGAGCCTGGGAGAGGCTTTATTGGTCAAGATGATGCAGACGGTGATGCAAATGGGCGCCATCAGCATCACTCTCGAAGTGAGGGTGAGCAATGTGCCGGCACAGTCGCTTTATAGAAAGCTAGGGTTTCAAAACGGCGGGATCCGGAAAAGATATTATACCGATAATTATGAAGACGCATTAGTGATGTGGGTGAAATTAAGATGAAGAATCAAATAATTTTAGGCATAGAAACAAGCTGTGATGAAACGGCAGTCGCCATTGTCAAAAATGGACGGGAAATTCTGGCCAATGTGGTGGCCTCACAGATTGAGAGTCATAAACGCTTTGGCGGTGTGGTGCCGGAGATTGCTTCAAGGCACCATGTAGAGGAAATGACCCTGGTGATCGAGGAAGCCATGAACCAGGCTGGAATAGATTACGGAGATATCGATGCCATTGCAGTCACAGAGGGCCCGGGTCTGGTAGGGGCTCTGCTGATTGGGGTAAATGCAGCAAAGGCGCTTTCATTTGCGCATGGGATCCCTCTTGTTGGTGTACACCATATAGCCGGGCACATTTACGCCAACCGGCTGATTACGGAAATGAAGTTTCCGCTACTTTCGCTGGTTGTCTCGGGCGGGCATACTGAGTTGGTATACATGAAAGAGCATGGTGTATTTGAGGTAATCGGCGAGACGCGCGATGATGCTGCAGGGGAGGCCTATGATAAAGTAGCAAGAACCCTTGGTCTTCCCTATCCCGGCGGGCCGCATATCGACAGGCTGGCACATGAGGGCACTCCTTCAGTCAAGCTGCCCCGCTCCTGGCTTGAAGAGGGTTCCTATGACTTCAGCTTCAGCGGCTTGAAATCTGCGGTGATCAATACGCTCCATAATGCTGAGCAGCGCGGCGAAGAAATTGTAGCTGCCAACCTGGCGGCAAGCTTTCAGGAGAGTGTTATTGATGTGCTGGTCACCAAGACACTCCGGGCTGTCCGGGAGTATGAAGTGGGACAGGTGCTTCTTGCCGGGGGCGTAGCTGCGAATAAAGGACTGCGCTCAGCGCTCGCTGCTGCCTTTGAAGAACTCCCGGAAGTAGAGCTGGTTATTCCGCCGCTGTCGCTCTGTACCGATAATGCGGCCATGATTGCGGCTGTCGGTTCTGTTATGTTCGAAAAAGGTAAAAGATCAGGGCTCGCACTTAATGCAAATCCGGGTCTTGAATTATAATCGTTTGTGCTATGTCTATGTAAGACTGGAGGCAGCTCCGATAGAAATCGGGCTGCCTCCAGTTTTTTCATAATATTTAAAAGGTGGATGGGGGCTGTTGATTTCCGTTTCAGGCACTTCGCTTTCCGCGAGGCTGGCGGTGAGCCTCCTCGTCGCGATGCTCCTGCGGGGTCTCACCTTTCCAGCCTATCCCGCAGGAGTCTTCGCGCCTTCCTATCCAATCAACAGGTTTCTTAGATAGGGTTGAACACTTTACACCAACTCTACTAAAGCAAGTTATAGAAAACGATTAAATGAATTGCTATCCAGCCGTGGAGGAAGACAAATCTGGTTTTTGTTCCATTGCCTCAACTTCTATTTTTGTGGATTATCTCATAATTATCACAATATTTTGTGCATAACTTTTTCGTGACCACCGCTGTTTGCTGTGTATAACTGTGCTTTTTGTGGATAAAAACGGCTATTATTGTGGATAATGTGGAAAAGTATGTTGATGCTTGCTATATAGACTGATAGGTTGTGGATAGTTTTGTGAATAAAAAAACGGGGAGTTTTCGGCCTCGAAATGGTACTGTATTCATAAGAAAAACCAGAGCGTATGCTCTGGTTTTTTAGCTTTCCTGAAGGGATTCTTCAATTTCTGCCCATTCTTCAAGCAAAGTATCGAGGTCCTCTTTTGCTTTTTCGAGACTGGCATTAATTTCAAGAACCTTCTCATGATCCTGGAATATCTCTGGATCGCAAAGCTGTTCATTGTATTCGCTGATCAGCGGCTCAAGCTCTTCAATCATACTTTCCAGCTCTTCAAGGCGCCTCTTCTTCTGCCTTTCCCGCTTCTGTACCTCTTTATCAATCCTGCCTGCAGGCTTTTCAGGTTTATTTTTAGGCTCGTTCGCCGCGTCAAATTCAGCAAGCTCAGCCTGTTCCTGTTTTTTGGCTGCATAATAGTCATAGTCACCGAGATACTCCACCGCATTATGCGGGGAAAGCTCGACCACCTTGGATGCAATCCTGTTGATGAAGTAGCGGTCATGGGAGACAAAGAGAATGGTGCCTGGATAATCAACCAGGGCATTCTCAAGCACAATCTTGCTGTCCAGATCCAGGTGGTTGGTCGGCTCATCAAGAATGAGCAGGTTTGCCTTTTCCATCATCAGCCTGGCGAGTGCCAGCCGCGCTTTTTCTCCTCCGCTGAGGGTGGAGACCGGCTTTAATACATCATCGCCGGAGAACAGGAAGTTCCCGAGGATCGTGCGGATGTCTTTTTCATTCCGGCCGGGATAATCATCCCACAGCTCATTCAGCACCCTCTTATTGGACATAAGATTGGCCTGGTTTTGGTCATAATATCCGATTTTCACGTTGGTTCCTATCTGGAAGCTTCCGCGGAGGGCCGGCATGGCACCGATCAATGTTTTTAAAAGGGTGGACTTCCCTATCCCGTTCGGCCCGACAAGGGCTATGCTGTCGCCCCTTGAGACCCTGATGGAAATGTTGTCTGCTATTGTCCGGTCATCGTAGCCGATCGCAAGGTTATGAATGCCGATCACATCGTTTCCGCTCTGTCTTTCAATTCCAAAGCTGAATGAAGCTGATTTTTCATCGCCCTGGGGCCTGTCCATTTCCTGGATCTTCTCAAGCTGTTTCCGCCTGCTTTGTGCCCGCTTTGTGGTGGATGCCCGGGCAATGTTCTTTTGAACAAAATCCTTAAGCTTTGCAATTTCATCCTGCTGCTTTTCGTACTGCTTCATTTCACGTTCATAGTTTTCTGCCTTTGCGGTAAGATAGTCCGTATAATTGCCGTTATAGCGCTTGATTGCCGTCCGCGACAGCTCATAGACCAGGCTGACAACCTTATCAAGGAAATAGCGGTCATGGGAGACGATCAAGACAGAACCGGGATAGCCCTGCAGATACTGCTCAAGCCAGGAGAGCGTCTCCAGATCCAGGTGGTTTGTCGGCTCATCGAGAATAAGTATGTCAGGCTTCGTCAGCAGGAGTTTCCCGAGAGCAAGCCGGGTTTTCTGGCCGCCGCTGAGAGTGGATATAGTCGTACCTGGATCAAAGCCGGAAAATTGGAGGCCGTGAAGGATGGACCGGATATCGGCTTCGTACTGATAGCCGCCCATCTCCTTGAACTTCACCTGTGACAGGTCGTATTCTTTCAGAGTCCGCTGATAAATCGCATCATCATTATATACAGCCGGATCGGCCATTCGCTGCTCCAGATTCCGGAGCTCCTGTTCAAGACTGCGGAGCGGTGCAAATACTGTAAGCATCTCATCCCAGATCGATAAGGAGGATTCAAGGCCGGTATCCTGTGCGAGATAGCCGATCGAGACATCCTTTGGCTTAATGATTTCACCGCCGTCATAGGACATCAGCCCCGCGATGATTTTCAGGAGCGTCGACTTTCCTGCCCCGTTCCTGCCTACAAGGGCAATGCGGTCGCGTTTCTGGATTTCAAGCTTTATATTGGAAAGGGCCGTTTCGGCGCCATAATACTTTGTCAGTGCATTTACTTGAAGAAGAATCATATTTTTCACCTCATAACTTACCGTTAGTGTACCTTATTTTTAAATAAAGTGGAAAGTATAATATGCTGAGGAGACAGCATGTGCAGAAAGCATAATTACAACTGTGGCCTCCAACATGTGATATAGTTAACAAAAACAGCGTACACAGAAGGAAGAAAATAGTGTATCATCGTAGAGAGGTGCTATTATGGGTGATTTGACACATTTTAACGAACAGGGAAGGGCAAGGATGGTGGATGTCAGCCAAAAGCCTGAGACCGTTAGGACCGCAGCGGCGGTGTCCAGCATTTTATTGAACGAGGAAATATACCATAAGATAGAAAACCAGGAAATGAAGAAAGGCGATGTACTTGCTGTCGCCCAGGTGGCAGGAATCATGGCCGCGAAAAATACGGCAGGCATCATTCCGATGTGCCATCCAATTCCGCTTAATGGAATTGATATCTCCTTCCGGTGGGAACCGAAAGACGGCGCACACTCCCTTGTAATCACAGCGAGCGTTAAGACCAAGGGTAGTACAGGAGTAGAAATGGAAGCGCTAACAGCCGTTTCTGCCGCAGCCCTTACAGTCTATGACATGTGCAAGGCACTGGATAAGGGCATGGTTATAGGGCCGACTTATCTCGTTGAAAAGACAGGCGGAGTATCGAGCCAGGATTACAAAAGGGAACAAGAGCCCGATCAAGGGTAACGAATGCAGAAGAGGGGAACGGCTATGGCACAAGAACAAATCAAGATACCTCAGGCTACGGCAAGAAGACTGCCGCTGTATTACCGTTTTTTAAACAATTTGCACTCTCAGGGCAAGCAGCGGGTATCCTCAGCTGAATTAAGCGAGGCCGTGAAAGTGGACTCCGCGACAATCAGGAGGGATTTCTCCTACTTTGGCGCCCTTGGGAAAAAAGGCTATGGATATAATGTGAATTACCTGCTTGGGTTCTTCCGCAAAACACTGGATCAGGATGAACTGACGAAGGTGGCCCTCATCGGCGTTGGAAATTTAGGCACGGCATTTTTGAATTATAATTTCTTGAAAAACAATAATACAAAGATTGAAATAGGTTTTGATGTGGAAGAAGGCAAGGTGGGTACTTCAATTGGAGATGTTCCGATCTATCATATGGATGAATTAAAGGAAAAGCTAGTAGAGGCAGGCATTAGTGTGGCGATCCTGACGGTTCCTGCAGGTGTCGCACAGCCTATCACCGATTCCCTGGTCGAGGCAGATATCAAAGGAATCCTCAACTTTACCCCGGCCCGGCTGAATGTACCGCCGGAAATCAGAGTCCATCATATTGACCTCGCAGTGGAGCTTCAGTCATTTGTGTATTTCCTAAAACACTACCCGGCAAATGAAAAAGAATTGATATAAAAAGGGCTGCCCCGCTTCAGGCGGGACAGCCTTTTCTCTTTATTTCCTCATTTTCCGTACCTTTAAATGGAGGGCAAACATCCGGATGGCCGACGCGAAGTCCAAAGTGGCCAAAAAGACAAGAAAGTATGAGAAAAACCCCCATCCCGACTGTGATACATTCTGTGTGGCAAACACGGTGAAGAGAACGCCGAGCGCCAGATAGATGATAGCCATAATCAATGGCGACTGTTTTCTCATAATAATCCTCCTATGAATCCCTGTACCTTTTCTGCTTCTTCCATCATTTTTTGAATATCTTCCTTATATAATGTCTGCATGATCACTACAAGCGTATTCATGGCCACGTGTGCAAATATTGGAACCATGATTCTCCGTGTCCTTACATAAAGGAAGGCAAACGAGAAGCCCATGGCGGAATATAGCAGCAGATGCGCCGGCTCTCCGTGGACAAGACCGAAGATGACCGAGCTGATGACCGCTGAAATGAAAAAATTGAATCGTTTGTACAGGGCACCGAAAATGATCTTCCGGAAAACAATTTCCTCGAGGATGGGCCCGACGACCGAACTGACGATGATGACAAACGGCACAGCCTCAATCAGCCTGATGATATCCTGGGTGTTCTGGGAGCCGGGGTCGACACCCATCCAGCGCTCGATGTTCCCTGCGAGGGACTGGGCGAACAAGGCAAGAAACACACCGCCGACAGCCCACAGAATGGACGCTGGCAGGGGTGCTGCATCACGTGCGTACATATTTTTATCCAAATCCTTGCGAAGCAGGAACAGGATGATAACCAGGGCGGCAAGGAAGCTGATGATGATCCAGTACGCACCGGAGGTAAGAAGTATATCTTCACGTTCCATTCCCATCTGCACCTGAATGTACCCGACAAGCGGAATCCCGGCAAGCCCTGAAAGCTGCATGACAACATAAACGATTATGACGAGCCAGTATTCTCTTTTCAAATGAATGTTCTCCTTTATTACAACTTTTCCATCTATCAATACATGTGCAAATTTATTAAAAGACAGAGTGTTGTTCAAAAATTTGGATTAAAATGGACCCTATTAAGACTATACTATATAAGTCGCGGGCGGGTCATGCCTGCGAAACGGGACAGAGAAAAAAATTACGGTTCCTTTAGGTTTCCTGCTTGCAAAATCAACCAGTTTTATTTAATATAATAATTGGTATTAGCACTCTCGGTTGATGAGTGCTAATCAATAAAACATGTATATATAATTTGAGGAGGTTGTTTCAATTGTTAAGACCATTAGGTGATCGCGTAGTAATTGAGCTTGTCCAATCTGAAGAAAAGACTGCCAGCGGTATCGTATTGCCGGATACTGCAAAAGAAAAGCCTTCAGAAGGAAAAGTTGTTTCTGTCGGAACAGGCCGTGTTCTGGATAACGGTGAAAAAGTCGCTTTAGAGGTTTCTGAGGGCGATCGAATCATCTTCTCAAAGTATGCTGGAACAGAAGTGAAGTACGAAGGCAGCGAATACTTAATTCTCCGTGAAAGTGACATTTTGGCTGTTATCGGCTGAGTGCAGCTTCCATAACAAAAAATACTTACATTTAGTTTATGTTCAATCCTTAATTTTATAATTTCAGGGAGGTAAAGAAACAATGGCTAAAGATATTAAATTCAGTGAAGACGCTCGCCGCTCCATGCTGCGCGGTGTGGATGCACTTGCAAATGCAGTGAAGGTAACACTAGGACCAAAGGGACGCAACGTGGTTCTTGAAAAGAAATTCGGTTCTCCGCTTATCACGAATGACGGTGTAACCATCGCTAAAGAAATCGAGCTTGAAGATGCATTCGAAAACATGGGTGCAAAATTGGTTGCTGAAGTAGCAAGCAAAACAAATGACGTAGCTGGTGACGGTACGACTACTGCTACTGTCCTTGCCCAGGCGATGATCCGCGAAGGATTGAAAAACGTAACAGCCGGCGCTAACCCAATGGGAATCCGCAAAGGTATCGAAAAGGCCGTTACATCTGCCATCGAAGAATTAAAAGCAATTTCCAAGCCGATCGAAAGCAAAGCTTCCATCGCTCAGGTTGCTGCCATCTCTTCAGCTGACGAAGAAGTCGGCCAACTGATCGCAGAAGCTATGGAGCGCGTAGGAAACGACGGCGTTATCACAATCGAAGAATCAAAAGGTTTCACAACTGAATTGAACGTAGTGGAAGGAATGCAGTTCGACCGCGGATATGCTTCTCCTTACATGGTTACTGATTCAGACAAAATGGAAGCTGTACTTGATAACCCATATATCCTGATCACTGACAAGAAAATCGCAAGCATCCAGGAAATCCTTCCAGTGCTTGAGCAGGTTGTCCAGCAGGGCAAGCCATTGCTATTGATCGCTGAGGACGTAGAAGGCGAAGCTCTTGCAACACTTGTTGTGAACAAACTTCGCGGCACATTCAACGCAGTAGCAGTTAAAGCTCCTGGCTTCGGTGACCGCCGTAAAGCTATGCTTGAAGACATCGCTGCCTTGACTGGCGGAGAAGTCATCACAGAAGAGCTTGGCCGCGACCTTAAGTCTGCGTCCATCGCACAGCTCGGCCGTGCTGCTAAAATCGTAGTTTCCAAAGAAAACACAACAATCGTTGAAGGAGCTGGCGACAGCGCACAAATCTCTTCACGCGTTAACCAAATCCGAGTTCAATTGGAAGAAACTACTTCTGAATTTGACCGTGAAAAGCTTCAGGAGCGTCTGGCTAAACTTGCTGGCGGCGTAGCTGTCATCAAAGTCGGAGCTGCAACTGAAACTGAATTGAAAGAGCGCAAACTGCGTATTGAAGATGCCCTGAACTCCACACGTGCAGCTGTCGAAGAAGGCATCGTTGCCGGAGGCGGAACAGCGCTTCTAAACGTATACAACCGCGTTGCCGGCCTTGAAGCAGAAGGCGACATCGCAACAGGCATCAACATCGTTCTTCGCGCTATCGAAGAGCCAGTGCGCCAAATCGCACATAACGCAGGCCTTGAAGGCTCTGTAATCGTAGAGCGCCTTAAGCGCGAAGAAGTCGGCACAGGCTTCAACGCAGCAACAGGCGAGTGGGTCAACATGATCGAATCCGGTATCGTCGATCCTACTAAAGTTACCCGCTACGCTCTTCAAAACGCAGCATCCGTTGCAGCTATGTTCCTGACAACAGAAGCTGTCGTTGCTGACAAACCAGAAGAGAATGCCGGCGGCATGCCTGATATGGGCGGTATGGGCGGCATGGGTGGAATGGGCGGCATGATGTAATCATCGCCCACCCCCCTTGATATATGAGGGTTTTATGAAAGTGGGGAGTGGAATGCTAACATCTTGCTAACATTTCTCTCCTAAAATTAGAGGTTTCTCATGAGTTCCGCGAACTTATGGGAAGCCTCTTTTTTCATTTCTTTCGTTACATGGAGATAGACATTCTTAGTTGTGTCATCGTCGCAGTGACCAAGCCGCTCCATAATCTCCTCTAAACCCACCTTTGCTTCTGCTAACAATGAAGTATGCGTATGGCGCAGAGAGTGGGGCGTAAGTTCTATCCTTAAGCCGGCCAGTTTCAGCAGGCGTGACATTCTGTTTTCCACGGTCTTGATGAAAATAGGGTAGCCAGGTTGTTTCTCTTTCTTGGCGAAAATAAATCTTTCGTCAAGGTAAGCTTCACCAAAGTACTTCTGGACTTTCTGTTGGGCAAGCATATGCTTTTTAAGGGCGGAAATAACCTCTTCATCCACGACGATGGTTCGTTTGGATTTCCGCGTCTTAGGCGGCACCAATTGATACTCCAGCGTATTGTTTGTTGGGTTATAGTACGTTTTTGTAATGCTAATGGTATGTTCCTCGAAGTCAATGTCCTTCCACTTAAGTGCTACTAATTCGCCTGCACGCATTCCTGTATAGGAAAGGGTAAGGAAGATTAGATAATCTAAATCTAAACCTTTTTGAGCAGCCGTTTGTAATAGTAAAGCTAGTTCCTCCTTTTCCATATACTTAGGGATTTCTTTCTCTTCTAATTCCTCAACAGTTTTTCTGTCTTTTTTCAGGTACGCAAATTCCGTTGGGTCGTTTTTAATCAGCCTCATTTCAATTGCTTTCTTGAAAATCATTCTGCCGGTACGATGTACACCGTCCAGTGTGTTGTCGGCATATCCTTTCTCCTTGAGATCATTTAAAGCATCTTGATACTGTTTAGATGTAATGGCCTTCAGATTCAACAGAGAGAAGTACGGCAGTAACTTGTTGATCTCATGCTGCCGGATACGAATAGTGCCAGGCTTTACGTTATTCTTCTCGCTGTACATAAGAAGCCACTCGCTTGCAAAATCTTTAAATACGACATTCTGTTCTTGAACATATGTGCCTTGATTGAGCTCGTATATAAGCTCGGTTGCGGCTGTTTCCGCTTCTTGCTTAGTGCGAAACCCACCTTTCGTTTTTTGTTTTCTCTTGCCGGTAGAGGGGTCTCTACCGATGTCGATTACGAAGCTCCAAGTAGATCCGCAGGTGCAACGCTTCTTGTTGCAAGTGCAGCCTCTCCGATAAAAATGTCCTTTCATGTTCCTTAGACCTCTTTTCTTGGTGGAATGTTCTTGCAATGGTTATCTATTATTTCCACTGCATGGGGAGCGAATACGTTTGGTCTATTTAGTAACCTCTTCTACCTTTAAACTGCCCGGCCTGAATTTTTTTTCTGCTTTTGGTCAGTAATCCACATTTCTAAGTCCGATTTTTCTACACGTTTTGAAGTGCCAATTTCAAAGTTTGGGATACCACCATGCTCTATTTCCAGTTTGAATAGCTCATAGACTGTTTTTCTTGAAATGCCAAGGAATTGCGCAATATGAGCTGCTGTTAGTGTATCGGGTAGAGAATTCCAAGTTGTATATTGTTTTGTTGTGTTCATAGTGAACCCCTCCAATTTCTTTTTTGTATATATTTCGGTTTTTCATCCATACTATGGATATCAGTTTCTGTAATTCGTCCAAATTGGTATACCAATTCGGATGAATTACCGAACATCCCTTAAAGGAAAGCCCTGTAGACAGGGCGCTTTAGAAATGTCGCTATTTTTTATCCCCGGTGGGTTGAATGTGTTTCGGTAGTTTGTCCGGTTGAATCCCTCTTTGTTTCTGGAGTTTATCCAGCGGAAGTAATTGTTCAAAGAAGTTCTCGCAAAAGATAAGCTTTGGGGGTTTTTCCGGCGATATTAAGATTTCATCCACAAAGTAAAGAATGATTAACCTTTTCTCTGTAATAGCCAGAGATGCATTCAAAAGATGATTGAAGCGATGGAAAAAAGCATCTGAATCTAACGCACCTTTCAATTCGTCGGCTGACTTTGAATAGGAAGCAAGGTCATCAATTGAGGCTTGGTACCTTAATTGCAATAAGGCTGCTGCTTCTTCCAGCTCCTTGTCACCTTGTTCTATTGCAATACAACCCTTTGAATAAGCTTTGTCAATAGAATTTTCTAAAAATGCTATATTATTTTTTATGCTCTGTTGGAATTGAGTAAGGTACGATTCAGATATTGTTTTCATTTTTTGTGCAGTTATAGAAGATTGGACATGTTTGAAAGTCTGAGGTAAAAGCTTTTCATGTAGCTCATCAATTGCTAATTTGTAGTCACAGTTCCGGCATACGTAATATTGGTATTGATATGAAATGCCGTTCCTTTTGGTTGACCCGTTTTGATTAGCCAGCTTATTACCACAATCAGCGCAGGTAAGTTTGTTTAAAAAGAAGAAGGGAGTATCCAGCCGGCCGAAACTTTTTTGAAGCTGAATATTAATATTACTAATTTGTTTAAGGGAACTATTAATTAAGGGTTCATGGAAATCCTGGAATTCGTATTTCCTTCCAGTCTTGGATTTTTTGATATCCCATATTAGTGCTCCGGTATAAACAGGGTTCTTTAAAATGTTTTCTATAGTACTTGTTCTCCATGTTTTGCCGGATGGTGAAATAACTTCAGCTTCATTTAGAATAGAGGCGATCTTTCCCATTGATACTCCCCAGCTATGAAGGTAATAGATAAATGTAACTATTTCAGCATCTTCATTAGGAGTAAGCATTTTTTTTACCTGCTTATATCCGTAGGGGACCTTTGAACCTGGCCGAGCCTTTTCCTCTGCTTCTAAATGTGCAATCAAGTTTCCGACCGCCCGGCTTGATTTAATTTCGGATTCTTGTCGATACAGTAAAAGGGCAATTTTGTTTTGTTCATTATCTGGATTGAAGGGATCCTCGGAATTGGTTGTATAAACTAAAATGTTCGGAATAACTACCTTCAATGGTCGGTAAAAATCCAATACAAAAGTATAAGCTGTCCGGTCCATCCGAGATTCTTCATAAAAGATTACGGTAGGAATCTTAGTTTCTACCATCATTCCTTTAAGTCTCATTAGTTCTTTTCGTTGACTAGCTCGTTTACTGTATGCGCTCGTAACATCCTCAATAATAATAAATTCTTCGGGGACACTCAGACCTTTTCTTCGGGCATACTCCAGGATATGGGCTTTTTGTATTTCAACACTATTATTATCCTGTTGTTTATATGATGACCGGCGGATATAACCGAATGCTAAAGTCATGCTGTATCTTCTCCTTCAAAAATAATTTCTTTCTCCATTTCTTGTAGGTAATCAAAAAAGAAAACATCTACCTGAATGTTACTCTCATAAACCCAAATACCATTTATGAGCATGTCACAGAGCATTGAGGTATTATTAGACTGGTTTACTAGTGCCCCTTGAATTGCCTTTATCACTGACTTGTTTTTTTGGAGTGCGTGTTGGTTTTCTTTGATTTGCTCCAGGCAGTTTTGATACTCCTGTTTTAAAAGCTGTTTTCGTTTATATATAGGATCATCCTTCCAGTCTGCAGAATAATCATCAGATCCTAGTACTATCTCCTCCAAGATTCCATTAAGGTTCTGGTCAATGCTATTCATTTCCGCTTCTAGGTGCTTCTTAATTGCCCTATAACAATTGAGAGAGTGATGAATTAGTTTTTCGGCATCGAAGTTCTGAGTAATCTCACTCAATGTGCACCGGATTATTTTAGAGAGGTCTGTTATAGGAACAGTTACCTTGGGATGTAATTTTGTAGAACAAGAATAATATGCGCGGTTGGATTCTTCTTCAATCTTGTAAATGAGAAGCTTCTGACAGTAGCCGCAATAGGGAGAGTACATATTTTGGCCCTTGAGCGACTTTTTCCTTTCAAGAAAAGCCTTGAAAATTTCTCCCGATGATCTCTGTAGTTGTATAAATTCCTCAATTGAAATGTACGGAGTGACATGGTGGAGCTTATTTGTCCCTTTGTCCAGGTCATACCCGGCGTAAAATGGATCCCTGGCCATAGAAATTAATTGTTCGTCAGTCTTTTTAAATTTTTTTCGATACACCTTCATAACCTTATATAAATCATCAAGGGATCCAACTCCCTTGAGGGCCACAAAGTATTGTTCTACGCCTTCTCTTTTAGAAGAGTCAGGTAAAAAACGCTTTGTCTCTTTTTGTTTTAGGTAACCAAATTTTTTTGCCGGATATCTTAATCTTGCTTCCCGGCTCCTGCGAGCGATGTTCTTACCCTCAATGTCACTAAACATGCTCAGTAATCCTTCTACAAAAACGTCATCACTTGCTGGCATGTTTCCATTCCCAACAGACGTGTAAATCACCTGGACATTATATTTAGTGCGTAAGTCATTAAACTCCATGCCTTCGTAAAAATCACGGAACAAGCGGCTGCGGTCAAATGCATAAATAGTGTGGACTTTCTTATCCTTTACCAATGAAATGAGCCTTTGCATCTCTGGCCTTTCATTGATCGCTTTTTTGTTTGCGGATGTGGCTATCTCATTGATAATCAAAATTTCGTCATCCGGCAGTTTCTCTCGGTAGGGGAGGTCAGCCGCTTCCTGCGTTAAAATATCTTGTCCTGCTGTACTGACTCGCCGGAAGAAAACATGCTTTTTCTGGCTGTTGTTATTATTCACTTAATTTACGTCCTTTCTTTCTCTGGATAATTCATAAAGCAACTTTGCCTGCAGTCTGTGTGGGATATTAAGCTCTCCAATTAGGAGCCGCGCTATCAGGTGTTGAATCCACACGTTTGAAACCGGATTTGATTCAGGAATAGAGTTTATTTGTACGCGCCGTCTCATTAAAATCACCTCCACCAGTTATCTTTCTCAGGCAGAAGCAAAAATTATTCCGTTATTTTTTCGAAGGGTTCTTTTCGAAAAGATCAAAAGAAAGCTGAACAGTTCCTTCTTGACCGCCTTTTTTACTTAAAACCGTTATAATTCCACGATTCCGGCCAGGGAAAGAGTTACTGGTTATTTGTTGTGTTTTCATTTCCAAGCCTCCTTTGAATTTGGTACTCTTTAAAACCTTCGAATAAAAAGGGTGAAAGAGTACCTTTTTCCAAAGGTTTCCTTAGCTTGTTAATAAAGGGGGAGTGTTCGGCACTCATGAAATCATTCCCCTATCCTGCAGGCGCCGGATTGCAGCCTGTGTGTTGTTTCGAATTTTATTTTCTGCTGTGTTTTTTTGAATTGTTCTCATAGTGTATATTCCTCCATTAATTTATAAATGTTCGGCAGTTCATCCACCGGTAAAAGGAACATAACCATTTCACGGAAAAATGCAAGAGGGAATTTATAAAAAAATAACTTTTTTAAAATCCCTAACTGTACTCTGATATAATGGGTTTATAATTCCAATGTAAAAGAATTGTAAATACCATAATCAGAAGGAGAAAAATACATGGCAGTGATAGGGTTTGAAGAAAAGTTATGGTCTGCAGCGGATAAATTGCGCAACAATATGGATGCTGCTGAATATAAGCACGTTATACTCGGATTAATCTTCCTAAAATATGTATCAGATACATTTCATGAAAAATGGCAAGAGTTAATGGAGGAAGAGCCTGACTTTGCAGAAGACCGAGATGCTTACATGGCGGAAGGGGTATTCTGGGTTCCGGCTAACGCTCGATGGGGTTATATTGCAGATCGCGCTAAACTCCCGGAAATTGGTCAAATTATTGATAGTGCGCTGGATGCAATTGAAAAAGAGAATCAAAGTTTAAAAGGGGTTCTTCCAAAAAACTATTCAAGACCAGAATTGGATAAGCGAATCCTAGGAGAAATTTTAGATTTATTTGCAAATATTGATGTTGGTGGGAGTCTTGCGAAAGAAAAAGATGTACTTGGCAGAGTGTATGAATATTTCTTAGGAAGATTTGCAGCTAGCGAAGGTAAAGGTGGCGGAGAGTTTTATACTCCGAAAAGTATCGTAACTTTAATGGTAGAAATATTACAGCCATATAAAGGATATGTATATGATCCTGCTTGCGGTAGTGGTGGAATGTTTGTTCAATCTTTGAAGTTTGTTCAAGAACACAGTGGAAATACATATGATATTTCTGTATATGGCCAAGAATCCAATCCTACAACCTGGAAACTTGCGAAGATGAATCTTGCTATTAGAGGGATTGAAAGTAACTTAGGTTCTAAAAATGCAGACACATTCCATGAAGATTTACATCCAACATTAAAAGCAGATTATGTATTAGCCAATCCACCATTTAATGACAGTGATTGGGGGCAGCTTCAATTGTTGGAAGATCCTCGTTGGAAATTTGGAACCCCTCCTTCGGGTAATGCGAACTATGCTTGGCTACAACATATGATAGATAAAACTAGTCAAAATGGTAAAGCCGCAGTAGTTTTAGCCAATGGTTCGTTATCCGCTACTACATCTAACGAAGGAGAAATTCGTAAAAATATAATTTCTGCAGACCTTGTAGAATGTATCATATCTTTGCCTGATAAGTTATTCTATACAACTGGTATACCAGTTTGTATTTGGATATTGAATAGAAATAAGGAGAATAAAGGCAAAACCTTATTTATTGATGCCCGCAGGCAAGGAACCATGGTTAATAGGCGTCTTAGAGAGCTTTCGAATGAAGATATTAGAAGAATTGCTAATGTTTACATTAACTGGCAAAATAGTACTCATTATGAAGACATTCTAGGATTTTGTAGGGTAGCTGACTTTGAAGAAATACAAAAACATAGCTATTTGCTTACACCGGGGCGCTATGTTGGGGTTGAGGAACAGGAAGAAGAATTAGAGCTGTTTGAAGAAAAAATCAATCGACTAACATCTAAGTTGGAACAGCAGCTAAGTGAGTCCGAAACAATAAAACAAGAATTGCGGAGACAGTTAGGGGAGATAGGATTTGGGTTCTAACACCTTTAAATCAAAATTTAAGACAGTGACCCTTGGGGAATTGGTTGATTCAAATATGGCAGAAATTCAAACTGGTCCTTTCGGTACAATGCTCCACGCTAGCTCCTATATTGATGAAGGCACGCCTGTAATAGCGGTAAAGGATATAGGGGTAAATAGGGTTATTCATGGAATGTCACCTTGTATAAGCAATAGTGATGCTGAAAGATTGGATAGATATAAATTAAAAAAAGGGGACATTATTTTTGGTAGAAAAGGTGCTGTTGAGAGAAGAGCTCTAATTACTGATAAAGAATCAGGGTGGATACAAGGAAGCGATTGTATTAGAATTCGCTTTCTTTCACCAGCTATTAATTCTGTGTACGTTTCTTATTTTCTTGGAACCACTTTTTATAAAAGTTGGATTACTTCCAATGCCCAAGGAACTACAATGCCCTCATTAAATCAAGAGATACTAAAAAGAGTACCCATACCCTTGCCCCCAATAGAAACACAAAATAAAATAGCTGAAATACTTAGCGTTATTGACAAGAAGATACAGCTAAATAATGAAGTGAGCGAGAGCTCAGAAGAACTAATATTAGCTGTCTTCAAACGATGGTTTATTGACTTTGAGTTTCCAAACAGGGATGGCAAACCCTACAAGACCAGTGGGGGCAGGTTTATCAATAGCGAATTGGGAATGATTCCAGAATATTGGTCATTAAAAAATATAAATGAAATAAGTGAAGTTACAATTGGGAAGACTCCGCCTAGGAAAGAAAGTCAATGGTTTTCATATGATCAAAGTGATTTAAGATGGATTTCTATAAAGGATATGGGAGATTCAGGTATGTTTATTAATAAAACGGCTGAATATCTTACACATGAGGCGGTAGAAAGGTTTAAAGTCAAAAGAATTCCCGATAATACGGTTATTTTAAGCTTTAAACTAACTGTAGGAAGGATATCTATTACGATTGGTCAAATGCTTTCCAATGAAGCCATTGCGCACTTTAAAATCAACAGTTCATTAATAAGTACGGAATTTTTATATTCCTATCTGAAAAAGTTTAATTTTGAAAGAATGGGAAGTACATCTTCCATTGCTACCGCTATTAATTCAAAAATTGTCAAAACTATCCCGATACTAATACCTTCCAGTGAGGTTTTAGATAATTTTAATTTGTTGGCTAATCCAATATTTAAGTTTATCAAAAACAATATATTGGAGAATGAAACTTTAGTTGATTTAAGGGATTCACTTCTTCCAAAACTTATTTCTGGTGAAATCAGTGTTACTGATGAAATGGAGGTCGGGGAATGTTTAGAGAAGGTCAATTAGAAAATGTTGTAATTGAATACTTCAAAGACATTGGTTATAACCACAGCCATGCTTACCAGTTGCAACGTGATGAAAAAGAAGTATTGTTATTGGATTATCTGGAGACAGCGTTGATTAAAATTAATCCGGGTTTGTCTCCAGATGTTATTAATCAAACAATACGTAAAATTCGTTTTTTTGAAACAAGTGATGTCTTTTCAAACAATAAAGTTTTTCATAAGTATCTAACTGAGACAGTCGAAGTGCCTGAATTTGTAAAAGGGGAGACTATTTATCATCGTGTTCGTTTAATTGATTGGGATAAGCCAGAGAATAATAATTTTCTTATTGTTAATCAGATAGAGATAATTGAAAGAGGGGGTAAGAAAATTCCAGATGCTGTACTTTATGTTAATGGTATGCCCCTTGTGGTTATTGAGCTGAAAAGTACCTCTCGGGAGGAGGTGGACATAGAAGATGCCTACATACAATTAAAGAACTATAAAAATGTCCACATTCCATCATTGTTCAATTATAATGCCTTTCTCATAGTAAGTGATGGGGTAAAGGCGCAAGTTGGTACTATGACTGCACCTTTCGATCGATTCTCAGCATGGAAAAAAATTAACTTATATGATGATATAATTGAAAATCGCCAGTTAGATACACTGGTTTATGGGTTATTTGATAAATTTCGATTTTTGGATATCATTCGAAATTTCACTTTGTTTACGGGTGAGGCCAAAATTATGGCTGCCTATCATCAATATTATGGAATGAGAAAGGCGATTGATTCTACCTTAAAGGCAGTTGAAAGTGATGGTCGTGCAGGTGTAATTTGGCACACCCAAGGAAGTGGAAAGAGTTATTCCATGACCTTTCTCGTAGCTAACTTAGTTAAGCATGAATTATTAAAGAATCCCACAATTGTTATAATTACAGACCGTAATGACTTGGATGGCCAGCTGTTTAATACTTTTGCTGGTGCAAGTGACTTTCTAAGACAATTACCTCTGCAAGCTGAGAGCCGAAGTCATATTAAGGATTTACTGGAAAATCGGCAGACTGGCGGGGTAATTTTTTCTACAATTCAGAAGTTTGAAGAGGAAACTGGGCTTTTATCCAATCGAAAAAATGTTATTGTTATGGTTGATGAAGCACACCGGACTCAGTATGGAATTGATGCAAAGTATAACCTTGCAACTGGAGAACAAAAATATGGATATGCAAAGTATTTAAGAGAAGCTTTGCCAAATGCCACATTCATTGCATTTACCGGAACTCCAATAGAAACAACAGACAAATCCACTTCAGGATTATTTGGAGATGTCATTGATGTATATGATATGACACAGGCTGTACAGGATGGCGCTACAGTAAAAATCTATTATGAATCCCGGTTAGCAAAGGTTAAATTAGATGAAAAGCAAATGGCCGAGATTGATAAAGAATACTGGAAGATGCAGGTTAATGAAGGTGTAGATGATTATACAGTTGAGCAAAGCCAAAAGCAGCTATCCAGAATGGAACAAATTATTGGAGACCAAGACCGGATAAAGCAGGTTGTTGCTGATATAATTAGCCATTACGAAGATCGTAAAGATTTAGTTGCTGGAAAGGCAATGATTGTTGCCTATTCAAGGAAAACAGCATTTTTAATGTACCAGGAACTTACTTCTCAGCGCCCTGAGTGGGTGGATAAGGTTAAAATAGTTATGACCGAGAGCAATCAAGACCCTGAAGAGCTTGCCAAGCTTGTAGGGAATAAACAGACTCGTAAGGACAGGGAGAAAGAATTTAAAGATGTAAACAGTTCTTTCAAAATTGTTATTGTAGTTGATATGTGGTTAACAGGTTTCGATGTGCCATCGTTAGATACTATGTACGTTGATAAGCCTATGAAAGCACACAACTTAATGCAGGCTATCGCGCGTGTAAACCGAGTTTATCCCGGCAAAACCGGTGGCCTGGTTGTTGATTATATTGGGCTTAAGCGAAACCTGATGGAAGCACTTCAGACCTATACTAATCGGGACCAGGATAAGGTTCAGGAAAATGAACAGGCAAGAGATATTGCCCTGAACCTTGTTGAGGTGCTTAGAAATTTATTTCATCAATTTAGCTACCAGGACTTCTTTGGTGATAGTGATAAAAGGCGCTATGAGGTTATCCGCGATGGAGCTGAATTTGTTCAACAAACTGAAAAGAAAAAAATGCTGTTCATGACTGAAACAAAGAAATTAAAAGATGTTTATAAGATTTGTACGGGGTTGCTTTCAACAGAAATTAAAGAGGAAATTTCCTATTTCATTGCAGTGCGCTCATTTATTATGAAGTCTGAACGGCCAGGAGTTCCAGATATCCGGGAAGTTAACGAAAGAATTTCCAAGCTTTTGGAGAATGCAGTATTAGATGATGGGGTTATGGTATTAACAGAAACCACTGTTGCTGAAAGTTTTGATTTGTTAAATGAAGAGAATATTGCAAAACTAAGGGCTATTCCTCAAAAGAATATTGCAACAACCATTTTGATGAGGGTTATGAAAGAAAAGTTAAAAGATGTTAAAAAGAAGAACATGGTTGTTAGCAAAAGTTTTTCTGAGCGTTTTGAAGTGATTGTGAACAAATACCATAATCGGAACGATCATTTGGATGTTTACGAAGTATTTGAGGAACTTCTAAAGTTTAAAGAGGAACTTGAGGAAGCCATCCAGGAGGGTACTCAATTAGGATTATCCTATGAAGAAAAAGCTTTCTTTGATGTTTTAGGGTCTGATCCTGATATCAAAAATCTTCTTCAAGATGAAACCCTGCTGGCAATAGCAAAGGACTTGGCTACCACAGTTAAAGAACACCGGACTATTGATTGGGAGAAGAAAGAAAGTGCGCAGGCTAGGATGAGACTGTATATAAAGAAGGTATTGCGTAAATGGGATTACCCGCCTAACAAGGAACCAAAAGCAGTTGAGGATGTTTTGGAACAAGCTAAGCTGCAGTGTGCAAATATGTAATGTCTGTCTGGGTGCCCGATGTTGGGTGCCTTTTTATATATGCTTTAGGTTATGCGGGCTTCTGACTACGAATAGTACCCTCCCCTGTTACACGAAATAAGGCTAGAATCGTGTACAGAGGAAGTGATACCGCCAACATGCTTTAGTATAAAGCAGGGAACTTGATGACGCTGCTGTTTTGTACCTGAATCTCTTCATCTTGCCATTAGCTTTTTAAAAGCACATACAGTTTCGCCCGCATGCTTTATGGCAAGTACCACTGGCCGTAACCAATCGAAACTCCACCGAACCGTTTCTGCAAGAAGTCGTTCCCACTTCTCTAAGTCTCACAATCCGGTCATAAACAGCAGGAAGACCTTGCCTGATGATTGCTACGCTGATTTTCTGCATCGGCTCAGCTCACCGGACCTCTTTTTTTGCGTGATTTAAGGGCGCTCCCACGGTTATTCTTTTCTCCGGTTGTTAATGTCTAGCCCGGCAAACAACAGCGTTTAATCAGAGGTTAGCAGCTCTGACCCTTTTGGGGATTTAACTCTAGTGTTAATACAACCTTTTGGAAAATAAAGTGCAATATTTTATTGAGGTGATATTATATTGCTTTTTTGAAATATAGAGAGAAGGGAAAAAGGGATATTAAATTGGAGGTGTTCAGGCGCGGAAATCCTATTTCGTTGCCCATATACATAAAAAAAATTCTCTGGTTTTCTCCTAATTTTTAACTGTAAGAGAAAATTTAAGAGAATATTATCCTTCCTGATAATTAGGTATTACTAACTTTACTATATTTTGGTATCCTTAATAATAGCGGAACAGAAATTTGGGTAGTTTTTATTTCAATCCTCCGGGAGGCAAATACGTCCTAGTTTTTTCGGTGGAATAGTTAACCTTAAAGAATTACTTACCAGTATTTTTAGGAGGAAAAACCATTGGCGGAAGATTTAATCTCTATTATAAAAAACAAAAAGCCAGATGATATATATAATAATATGATACTAGGTAATGATGTATGGTATTTTAAAAATGTTATAGAACCTATCCCTGAAGATCCTTCGGGATTTTATGATGAATTTAAAAGATATATTTCTTCTTGCTTGAACATTCACCTGAACAATATTTGTATTGTAGGGAGTGCTAAAACTGGTTTCAGTTTTAAAACCAAAGACTTTAATGGATTTAGGTTGGAGGATAATGGTGAAATCAAAGCCTCTGATATTGATATAGCCGTTATTTGTGATAAACGATTTAGGGAATTTTGGAATATACTTTTGGAAATGCACCAATCTGGCAGATACATTAGGGATTACAACAATGTTTGTAGTGGCTTATTTAGGAGATTTGTTAGAACTGATGTAATCCCGGAAACATATACATATGCTCAAGAATGGAATGAAGTAACTGATTCAATGATAAAAGATTTTCAATTCAAATTCGGTATATTCCATAAGACATCTATCCGGCTCTATGAATCTTGGGACGGATTAAAGAATTATCAATTAGGCTCAATTAAACGAATCCAAAAAGAATTACTTAAGGGGGAATAGCAATGAAATTCGATATGAATAAACAGACTATAAAGTGGTTTATTGCCCTCCATGAGGCTGGAAATCTTATTATTAACCATGATTATCAGCGTCGAGGAGTATGGCTTCATAGGGATAAGGTAAAGTTAGTTGAGTCTGTGTTACTTGATTTTCCAATTCCTGAAATGTATGTGTGGCAAAGAGAAACGCACCCTACTTCTGGAGATACTCGGTATGAAATAGTAGATGGGCAACAAAGATTAAGATCAATAATTGAATTTATTACTAATCCAGATTTTATCTTAGAATCAAGATTTGTAGATGATGTTGATGCTCCTTATGCCGGAAAAAGGTTTGAAGACCTTACTCCCGAGGAAAAACAAAAGTTCTGGAGATATCAATTTGTTGTACGGGAAATAGATAGTGAAGAGAGTTTGGATAATATTAGAAAGATGTTTTTGAGGCTAAATAGGACTAATCTATCTTTAAATCCTCAAGAACTCAGAAACGCAGAGTTTAATGGTGAATTTATAAAATTATCTTTAGAAATGTCCGAAGATGAGTTTTGGAAAAAATATTCTGTTTTCAATGATAGCGATATAAGGCGGATGCTAGATATACAATTCTGCAGTAGTATATTAATTTTCCTGCGAAATGGTATACAGTCCGATACACAGTCACTCATAAACAGAATGTATGACCGTTATAACGATGAGTACGTACAAAAGTTAGAAGATAAAAAAATGTTCCTTGAAATGATGGGAATAGTGGATATTTTTCTTTCTGAAGAAAGTTCATTTGCACAAAAAAAATCTCAATTATTTACTTTATTTTGTTTATCATATTGGTTTATTAGTAATAGGGTTGCAATCGAAGAACATCACAAAGCGAATTTTAGGGAGTTTTGTATTGAATATAACAAAGCTGATTCTGATGATGATCAAATTGAAGATTCAGCGCTACGGAGCGATTTACTAATGTATAAAACATACAGCATAGAAGGTACTGGAAAAAAACTCCACAGGGAACAAAGATTCGGTATTCTAAAAAAGTATGTTTTAGGAAATTTGGAAGACTAAAGCTTAGCTGCAAAAGTCCAGTTTAAGCCCGTGTTAAAGCAAATGGTAAAATAGGCGCTGCTTTCGAATGGTAACTCATCAGCATCCCTTGTGTTGCGACTTACACTCAACACATGTAGAATGTATAATAAAAGCGATGCAAATAAAATTTGCATCGCTTTTGTTATAAGAGTCATCAAGTCAACTTCTTAATTGACCGGCTAACAACATGCTACATTTTGCTAACCAAGTACAATAAATCACAGTAAACCTAGGTTAAAGGTGTTACACGCAGCACCTGCAGAATGCTGATTCTAAGTGACTTTCTTCTAATGCGGTTAAAAATGTTACAGCATAAAACTATATGGGCGGCATGATGTAATATGCCGCTCCAACCCTTGACCTGTAAGGGTTTTGCTTGAGCAAAGAGTGAGATGCTCACGGAGTTAAGATTATTGAAGGCTTCTCATTAATTGACTAAATTTTTGAGAAGCCTCTTTTTTTAGTTCCTGCGTAATATGTAGATATACATTTTTTGTTGTATCATCGTCGCAATGACCCAGACGATCCATTATTTCTTCCAATCCCACTTTTGCTTCAGCCAATAAAGATGTATGGGTGTGACGCAACGAATGGGGGTTAGCTCTTTATTTAATGTGGCAATTTTCAACAAGCGAGCCATTCGATTTTCCACGGTTTTAATAATAATCGGATAGCCAGGGAATCTCTCCACTTTAGCAAAGATAAAATTAGAATCGTGATACGTTTCCCCATAGCGGTCTTTCACTTTTTGCTGAGTGATTCGATGAGCCTTTAAGGCATTGATGATGATTTCATCGACGATCATTGTCCGCTTTGATTTTCTTGTTTTAGGTGTTACTAATTCATACTTTACCGTGTTATTCGTTGGATTATAATAGGTCTTGGTAATGTTGATGGTATTATTGTGAAAGTTGATATCTTTCCACTTAAGGGCAATCAATTCACCTACTCGCATTCCGGTATAGGATAAGACAAGAAACATTAGATAGTCCATTTCTAAGCCTTTTGAGTTAGCCGTCTCCAGAAACCAAGCCAATTCTTCTTTTTCCATATACTTAGGCAGCTCTTGTTCCTCTAATTCCTCAATAGACTTTCTTTCTCTTTTCAGGTACAATCTTGTTCCTTTTGTAGAAGAAGCTCAAATTATATTTTCTAATAGTATAGAAAGAACGCTGGATATTCTAGTACCGGAAGAAACAAGGATAATCCAGTATTTTGGCGACTTAGAAACTATTCACCTAGCCGATGATTACTTTTCAAACTGTCCCCATTGTAATGAGGAGGTACATATTAACGCTGAGGCTTACGCTGGACCGGGAGCACCCCACGAAAAGACATATAGACTTGCCCAAAATGTGGACACGATTGGGATACCTTTGATTTAGTCAGTGATTTTTACTGAACCTCTATGTACGAATCCAACTAATCTATATATAAAATATGAACCAACTATAGGAGGCTTTATGGCTGTATTAGATTTATTTGATAACGCGGTAGACTCTCTTCAACACGGATTAAGCCACTATATAGTGTATGAACAAGATGTTGAAATAAAAGACATAAAACAGGCCATAATGAATTTGGTTAATGCAATTGACTTGTTCATCCTAGAGAAGGTAAAACGTAGGGATGAGCCGTTGATATACGAGAATAATAAAAGTGATAAATTTGGATTAGGTTATAGAAAAACCATAACAGCTGACAAAGCATATATGCTAATTAAAGGTGATGTTGATGAAATTACTGATAAGAGTTTAAAGCATATCAAATTCTAAAAATCTTACGGAATTCAGCAACTCATTCCTCATTTTCGTTTGGGGAAGATAGTGAAGAAAAAATTGTGTTTCTATTACACTATATAGCTCGCTTTTTGGATAATGAATTAGATGTTGATATAGAAGAGCTGTTAACAGAGGAGCAATTTAATTTTTATTATAACCTTATTAGAGAGTTAGACTACGGCGAGGTATTACAAGAACGTATTTATGCTGCCATAGAATCTGATATATCATTTATGAATTTTCACGCTATAAAAGATGGCTGTTCACCTGTTACTGCTGAATTTCCTTGTGGAGTTTGCAATAATGAAGGAATCTCACTCGCTGAGGAACTCGGACCTTACGGGTTTTGTGTTTTTTGCCATACAAAGCATAATATTGCCAGTTGTAGTGTATGTGGTGAACACTTCGATGCGGATTATGAAGGATTATCTGTCAGTGAAGAGGATTTTCACTTGTGTGAATACCATTCTACCCAGCATCTGTATGATTAGATCCTAGAGCACCTTTTTCACTAGGTGCTTTTTTAAATCATAACATAAAGGTCTACCCATACTGGTAGACCTTTATAGTATATATTCAACAAATGAAGGGATTCTAAGCTTCCCATCCTTCGTATAATTTCTGAACTTAACCTGGCACTTTATCTGAGGAGCCCAGATAAAATTTTTGTCCTCTTCAATAATATAGTCCGGATACATTCCATAAAGTGATTTCTTTGCAGCCGGCGCCATAAACTCCTTTATCCCAGCTGGTTTCACGTGCTCTCCTCTCTCGATTCCTAGAAGAAGGCCGAACTGATCTTTTCTCGGCCCTATAAGATAAATGTGTCTACGTACTGCTAGTTAATAACTTTTAACCAATTCTCAGATCGCTTTGAGTTTGCTTTTTTTAATACAATCCCTTCTAGACCGCGTTCTTTAGTATGAAGGGGCTAAAAGATAAATTTTTATGATATTTTAATAATTTCAAATTCTTAGTAGTTCTGGCACTTATACTTATAACAACACGACTAGTGTAGCGATGTGATTAATTGCTCTCCTTCAATGAATAAGTTTGATCATTATTTGTTACATAAGAAAAGGGTCTCAGCTTGGTAGCTGGTACCTTTTTTTGATGAATCGATTTTATTGGTTCAATAGTTAATAATTATTAATGAAAACGTTTATAGTCATCTGCTGTGATGAGAGAAGTATAACAAGTAGGGCAAAGATTTCTGGAAGTTGTATAAATTTCTTTCCCACAACGTCTGCAAATAATATGACTCTTTATTCCGTTTAATTTCTCTATCAATGTACGTCCATTTACAGTAATTTGATATCTCCCCTCCCACTCTGTTAAATAACCATTATTTATTAGAATTTCAAAATCTAATGTATTAGTAGAAGCTATTAAATCACCTTGTTTCTGTGAGAGGTTTTGCAATATTTCAATGAAATGGTCCCCTAGTTCTGTTTTACAGATTATTGAGGAGGGGGAAATTTTGGAAAGTTCATCAAGTTCTTCTTTCATTAATTCAGGTAAAACAAAATTTAGAAAGTATTCTACAAGGGTTTTTAAATTTTCAAAAGTTACATCAAAACCTTGAATGGAATACTTACCAATCCTTTTATTGATTCTTCCCACTAATATATTTTTATAAAAGATTTTTTCATTCAATATTGTCAATTCCATTACTACACCACCTTTAGGGCTTCTTAAGTAAATAGTACCATATTTTAGGAATGAGAAGCTTAAGTTGAATAAAACAAGAACTGACTTTATGAATAAATTATTTCCAGATTTTGATATAATAACTATAGTAAATTATAAATTTTTTAAAAACCATTCGTAAAGGAGATATAATAAAAAGTTATGGAGAGTAACTTGAAATACCTTCCTATAAACACTAGTGTTCGTCCAGCCAAAATTGTAATTTTAGTAGATGTTAATTCTCAGTTTTGGGAAACAGACTGTTTAGCAATAATAGCAATGTTTAACAAGATTTGGGGAGGTAATTATAACTTAATTGTTCCGACAGACGGTAAGACTATAGCCCCTTCCTTCTTAGAGATAATGAAAGAATATGATCCGGATTATATTTATTATTATGTTTCCACTGTACACCAGTTAAAATTATTTGATTTTGAAAAATACAAAGAGTTATTAGAAGTTGAGAAAGGAAATTATCCTCATTTAACTAAAGAATACTTAGGGAATCAAAGTGATTTTCTCAGAACCCAATTAACAGATTTTAAAATTAGTGATCAACTAAATAACCTTTTGAAACGAAATCTTAACAGTTTTGATGACAATCGTCCTATTCGTTCTTTTCCTTATAGTGAGAAAACTTCGTATCCATTAACAGATATGACAGCAATATTAAAATACTCTAGTCTTGAGACGGTTAGTTCAATAAAAATTAAGGATTCAACACTTTTGACGAATCTAATGATATATTCTAATTTTGGTTTAGTTGATCCTTATTTAGAAGAAAGCATACGGAAAACAGAAGTGAATCTAAGGGTAGAAGAAATAGAAAGTGAACAAACATTAGGCCGTTTTCTAGATTTGATATATGATCGAGATAACCCAAAAGATAGAAAAAGTTATGGCTTTAAAGTTCCAAGTGTGAATTTAGAATACTATACCTCATATGTTGATTGGGAGGAGTCAAATCCAATAATTATTGTTGGAAATGAAGTATCGGATTTCTGTTTATACTATTGTCTATCAAGAGTGAAAAACAAAGTATATTGGTTACCAGAAAATCCTAATCTCAAGGATGAGATATACAGAATAATAAACAGTAAAAGGCAATCCTTGATTTATGAAGACTGTAAAGCCATTGAATTCATTTCTACTTCACTTAAAGAAAGTAAGATATTAGAGATTATTGCAGCGATAGAAGAACGATACATACATTCAGAAATGATTCCAGCCATTGTATCAAAGAATATAGAACATCTGGTAAATCAATTTTTATTTATATTGAATAAAGATAATCATATTAATGAACAGGTGTTAATTTTTGATGGAAAAACTAATTTAAGTATTTTTCCAATAGACACCCCTGTTCCACTTTATTTTTCAAAAGTCTTACCAGACAAACATTACTGGATAACAGATATATATGCTAAAGACACTCTTTTTCCAAGAAATCAAAAGTTGTCAAATGAATTACTTATTGCAAGCAATTACAATTCAAGGCATATACGAATTACTAATCAAGGCTTAAGTTATTTTTCACCTAATTTTGTATACTTCAATACAATGGGAGAAAATATTAAGTCGGTTAAAGTCAACCCTTACTTTAAATCCCCAGACCCTTTTAACCTATTTGAAAAGTTATTTGAAAAAGCAGGATATTATATTAAGAAATCAGATAAAGGAAATTTTGAAGAGGTGTTTATTGATAAGTTCAATGACCTTGCAAGCTTATCAACGATTTTATTAACTGATAGTTATAGAGAGTTGTTTAATAAATTTATCAACACATCATCAAATGAGGCTGGAATTTATACAAATGGTATACTTATAAATAAGAGACGTTATTTAGATTACGATACTGTTCTCTCTATGATGAATGATACAGAGAAAGTATCTGAAATTATTAGTAATCTCACTGAAAAGGGTGTTATTGAGAGAGGTTTTATTTTTAAATGTAGAAGTTGCCGGAATACAGACTGGTATAGCATTGCTACCGTAGATAATACATTTAAGTGCATTAGATGTTATGAAGTTCAGGATTATTCTAAGGAATCCTTACAACTACAACCTGTTACTCAAAGGATTGAGCCTAAATGGTACTACAAACTAAATGAAATGATCTATCAAGCTTATTATCATAATTCCTTAGTTCCTATCCTATCTTTAAATAGACTTAAAAGTAAATCTAAAAAAAGCTTTAACTATATTCCGGAAGTTGAAATTAGAAAAGATAAATCATCTTTAAAGCCTATTATGGAAATTGATATATGTTGTGTAGTGGACGGAAATATTGTTATCGGAGAGTGCAAAAAGGGTAACAATCTAAAGGGCGGTAGATCCGAAGAAGAAGTTATAAAAAAATATTTAAGCCTTGCTGAAGAAATACAAGCTCATACTGTGGTCTTTAGTACAATGGAAAATTGGAGCCAAACAACGCGGGATTTGTTGGAAGAGTATCAGAAAATAACAAGGAATGTAAAAATAGAAATCTTAGAAAACTTGATAGAAATTAAGTGAAAATTATCAAACGTAAAAAGTATGATAACACAGGAATCCACAATACAACTAAGTTTCATTAGACAATGGCTTTTCGAGAAATGGCTCCTTAATTAATTTATTTCAGGAGTATGGGGTTATAAGACTACTGAAAGAAGCAGTGATTTAAAGGGAATATATTAGGCACAGAATGAGAACTATATTAATAGTTTTTATCCTGTGCCTTTTTATTTTATTTATTTGTGCCAATCTTGTATGTCTATTTTACTTTGGTTGTAACAAGATCTGCTATTTGTTCAAAACTCAAATCTTTGGTGTAAACAATATGTTTAGCTAGGCTTTCGTTTTGAGAGCTTCGAATTAAATTTGAGTTTGTTCTACTGATTCCGCTCAAAAAAGGTTCAGATACTTGTTTTGAGTTCATCTCATAAAGGATTTTTTCACTTTCTTGAATATCTTCTGATGGAGTTAATAAAAACACATTGGGTTCCGGAAGTAATAACTCATAAATTTCATTGGAAAGATCTTCTTCAATATAATAAGAATGAAAGGCCCCAAAATCAAAAAGACATTTATCTTTTTGATACTTTTCAAACACCTTCCTAACTATATGGGCACGTCCCTGAGGTGATTGCCGAAAGGGAAAATCTAAATTCTTTCCTTCTTCATCTAATGATACATAAGAAAGACAAAGTTTTTCTACGATCAATTTTGCAACACTTGTTTTTCCTACACCTCGTGGACCAATTAGGACTATCGTCAAATGAAAACCTCCATTAAATTTGGTAAATTGGATGTAGCCTATTGGTTCTTTTGAAGAAACATTTTAGAGAGATTCTTTAAAACTTCTGCATCTAATTCAGTATTATTTTCATATGCATACTTTATTCCGTAACCTAACGCTAAAGTCATACTTCCGGCGATTCCAGCACCAACAAATGACCCTGTCCCGGGTATAACTTTTATTGCCTGCCTGAAGAGACTCTTTCCTAAGTTTCCAGTCAAAGACGCGATTACCAATTCCTTGGCCCTGTCTTTTGTTAATTGTTTTTCATATAAAGTTGCTAATTTGACCATCAAGCTGACTTGAATACCAGCTAGGGGAATAATATCAGAGCCTGGGATTGGTGCTGCACCTACAGCAACTGCTGAAGTTGCAGAACCAAGAATCCACTTGTTTGCTGTTGAAGACTTCTCTTTAATATGTCTTGCGAATAAAATATCTTTTTTTTCCTCCTTAAGAATATCAAGTATAGCATTTCTAAGCATATCGATATTTTCTCCAGTCTTTGAAGAGATTGGAGTAACCTTAAAATCATAATTAGTAACTTCTTGACCAAATTTAACAAGACCTGAAATATCATCGGCTGCATCTATTTTATTTAAAACAAAGATTATCCTCTTATTAAATTTTTTTATTTTCTCATAGGATTGTCTTTCACCCTCTGAAAATACTGTTCCTGCCGCATTAAGAAAAAATAGAATAACATCTGCTTCTTTATAAAAGTTAAGTGTCTCTTCGGAATTTTTACTGTTTATATCGTCTAATCCAGGTGTATGGCTCATTAATATTGTTTATTTCTTCTTCATAGCTCTTATTAAAATTATTATCATCATATTCAATCATTACCATATCACCTCTCTATACTAAACTCTAACAAATTTCCCTAAATTTTCACAGCTTTTATAATTCTTGTTTTCTAATTACACGTTTCGTGGTGAAACAGTTGGTAAAGCGAGACCTAGGCAACTCAGAAGTGCACTGATGCCTTTGCTGGTAATACAAAATAACGGCGGCTCTAAACACAAAAAAGGAGTTTTCTATTAATAACGAATTCTACCTCTTAAGTGGAGTGAATTCTACACTTCATTACTACATATGAGGGGCTTAATTAGAAGGATTTTTTGCAAGTCATTGTAGGTAAGATTTTGATTATATTAATTCCCTGGCAGCACCTTTGTCCAACATCTTAGGTACATCGGTTATCTACCGTAATGGATACAATATATTTAAAAATCTTAGAATAAGAATTACATAAAAGAATCTGCCTTTAATGAGGTTAATCACAATAATCAAATTAAATGTTGATAAACCCACCAACATCCCTTGTGTTGTCAATTACAGTCCACACAGGCGGAGAGTGTAACCAGTACAGCATTATTAAAGTATTAACACTGCTTTATCTTCAAAATAAGTTTTACAACCAAATCATATTGTTTATTATTTGCTAACAAAATGCTCACAGTTTGTTCACGCAGTGAAGTAAAAAACGTAATTCAACGTACAAGATGTTACAGGTGAAAACTAGGGAAACGTTGATTTAATGCACTTTACGCAATCTTTGATGGTTTAACATAAGTTTCTTTTTTTATAGTGCAAATATATCGTTAAAAACTGCGTAAACATTAACTTAACCCTCGCATACCCGAAAATCATCTTATCCGCCCCTTATTAGTGAACAAGTTATAATGAACATTTTTATATATTGATTTTATCGAGTTCAGCTAAGGTCTACTTAAAATGAACGCACTCGGATTAAAATATGCGGGTAGATTTTTTTGTTATTTTTGGGTTTATTGTATAATGATAGTAAAAAAGGAGTAATTTTGTTTTGGTTAAAGATTATGATGAAATCAAAAAATTACTAAGAAAATCTGAAGTTTCAAGAGAAGCTCATTTTATGATTGCGAATAAATTAAAATTTTGCAGCAAGGTACTACATTCTATTATATTAATAGCGAGTTCTATTGTTGCTATCTTAACCTTTTCCAGTTATGAATCATTTACTTTGCTTATTCCTAGATTGAATGAGGAAGCATTTAAACTCGGCTCTGGTATTCTGGCTTCTCTCACTTTCATTCTGGTAGTAGTAGAAGAGTATGTAGACTGGGGTGAAGCGTCTCACAAGCATGAAAATGCTGGAAGACAATTAACATCGCTTATAAGAGAAGGGGGTGGGTTAATAAAAAGCGAATCCTTATCGCCTGCTCAGGTGGATAGCTTCAGATCGAAATATATTATGTTGAACGAGTCATTTCCAGCAATCCCTAATAAGTTCTTTCTAAAATCCAAGCAAAAAAACTTGACGAAAATAGCTATAAGTAAAGAGCTTGATAAAGATCCATTTTTGCCAATTTGGTTATTTAAACTCAAAAATAAGACAAAAAGAAGAAAACAAGATATAAACAAGGAAAAGGGGAGTGATTAGGATTAGCACTGAAAAAGAAACAGTAATTATATTGTTAAGTGGAGGGGTTGACTCAACAGCATTGGTAGATTACTACCTAAGAAGAAATTATCAGGTAACTGCAATCCACTTCCAATATAACCAGCGTAATTCAAAAAGTGAGAGGGAAGCAGTTCTTTCTGTTTGCCGGCATTACGATATTGAGCATCATACTTATGAACTTGGTTTCCCGTTAAGAGAAAATAATGGAGAATACATGAGCAGAAATATTTTATTTATATTGGCAGCAAGTACGATTCTCAAATCTCAGTATTCTATTATTTCCTTAGGAATACATTATGGGTCTCCTTATTATGATTGTAGTGAGGTTTTTTTAAAAGATTGTCAGAATATAATGGATGGCTACTTTGCTGGTGCAGTGTCTGTTGAAGCGCCTTTCCTTAATTGGAGTAAAATACAAATCTACGAATACTGTATTAAATATGATGTTCCATTTAATAAAACATATAGTTGCGAACGAGATAATTTTATACCTTGTGGTGAATGTCTATCTTGCTTAGACAGGGAGATGCTATATGAATATAAGTGAAGTATGTAAGCGAAGAAGAATTTTCCCAGTGGATACGGAAGTCCCTTTATTGGTCCCTTCATTTTCAAGTAAAGGTTTTCCAGAAATTTCGGAAATACACAATTATATGAGTGGCCACTTAGCGGATACTTCGCTAATAAGCGCATACGATTTATATCATAACTTTTTATCGGAAGAAATAATTTACCAATCGGATATTCTTTTTATTGATAGCGGTGGATACGAGAGAAGCATTGATTTAGAACTGTCTGAAATTTACAATAAAGAGTATCAACCGAGAGAATGGAATTATGAACTTTTTTCAAATCAGATATCAGAGTTAGTGCCTCTTACCAATCTAGTTTTAGTTAGTTATGATTCTGAAGAGAAATTAAAACTAGGAACACAAATTGAAGAAGCGAAAAAACTTTTTGGGAAATTCCCTAATCATGCTAGCGATTTTCTTTGTAAACCTACACCTTCTAATCCTAAAAAAGTTAATATTGAAGAGCTGTGCAAAAATATTCACTTGTTATCCAGCTTTTCAATCTTAGGATTTACCGAAAAAGAATTAGGAAACTCAGTATTTCAGCGTTGTGGGAACATATATAAAGTAAGAAAAAGCTTAACCGATGCAGGAATGCAAACACCTATTCATATTTTCGGTTGCATTGATCCTCTCAATGTAATAGCCTACTTTTGTTCAGGAGCAGATATATTTGATGGGTTATCTTGGCTTAGATTCTCTTTTGTACGGGGAGTAGGGAATTACCGAAACAGCTATGCCATAACAAGTGGGAAATGGTCAATTCCTGATAATAGACTGACAGCTTTATCCTACGCAGAAAATCTTCAAGAATTAACTCTTTTAATGAATAGAATGCGGCAATTTGCTATTTCATACAACTTTGATGTATTTGAGTTGCCGGAAGATTATACTGAACAGTTAACAAAGCTTGTGAGCAGTGTTGGAATAAAGTTAAATTAGAAGGACATCTCAACGACGGATAAAACATTGATACATTAATATATAAAGAAGGGGGTTTTAATATGGGCGGTAGCGGAGGCGGATTTGGTAATATTGGTAAAACATTAAATGAATTGATGAAAGAAAACAATTCAAGTCAAGAGGAAGCAAGCTTTAACCGAGAAGTAAATGCCTACCTCAGCTCTCTGTTAACGAACTTAAATGATAGGGATGTTGATAAAGTAAATGATCACTTGGCTACATTGGAAGAAGCATTAGGGGAAAAAGTTGAAGGATATCTTGAGCTGAAATTTGGAGGATCAGTAAGTAAACACACATATGCGAATGGTCTGAGTGATATTGATATGCTCGTACAACTTAATGATAGTTCTTTAGCGGACTTAAAGCCGAAAGAAGTTTTATCTTATTTTAAAAATACCATTCATGATAAACTGCCACAAACCGAGGTTAGTGTAGGTAAGTTAGCTGTAACAGTCAAATTTCCTGATGGATATGAAATTCAATTGCTTCCTAGTATTTCTACAGAAACAGGAATGCGTATTGCTAAAGTAGACAGTAATGAATGGAGTAATGTAATTAAGCCTAAACAATTTGCTGAAAAACTCACTGAAGTAAATCGAGAAAACATTGGTCGTGTAGTTCCTACAATCAAAATTTTTAAAGTTATGAATAGCCAATTACCAAAGCAGCTACAGTTATCCGGTTATCATATTGAATCTTTAGCTATAGATGCTTTTAAAGGAGGTAAAGTTGAGAAAAAAACTTATCGAGGGATGCTTCACCACTTTTGCGAACATGCACAAAAGGCAGTTTTAGGCCCGATTAAAGACAGTACAGGACAGTCAATTCATGTAGATGAGTATTTGGGAAGTAGCGATAGTGTAATCCGGAAGCAAGTAAGTAAAGCTATAGAGAGGCTTTCAAACAAAATGAATCGTGCTGATGCACAAAAATCTTTAGAACAATGGATAAATCTAATTGATTAAACTTTATGTGATGATAAAAGACTTTTTATCGACAGAGCGAACAAGGCGTTTTCAATATTTGGGGACGCTTATTTGTACCATTCCATGTGTTGTTTAAGTAACTTAGCAGATTTTTTGCTTACATAAATATTTTGAAATGATGTAATTTATGAAAGTTATGGAGAAGTAACAGAAGAGTAAACCGGGAGGAAAAGCTGACCCAAGAAGAGAGACTTGGGCTATGGAAGCAGGCAATTATTTGAGTGGTGATGGAATAACTGTTGGATGCTAGTGTTCTATGCCGTTTTTTTGTTCCAATTCAACTTCATTAAAAGCAAAGGTACTAGTGGCCTGGGGAGTATAAATCTTTTTAGGTAGAGGTCTTCACTTCATTATATATAAAGGCTCCATGTAAGCTGGAACCAAACCTTGGTCAAGCGGAAAGCTCAGCTTCCAATCGATCCCCAAAATAAATGACCAGTTGTGATATACATTCTTTCCATCCTCTGACAGGCATAGTCCATTTTTTTGAGATTTCCATAGTAGCCAGAAAAATAACTTCCTGAGGGAATCATCGGTTGGATAGGCTTCTTTATCTTGTTGACTTTCCAGAACTGGTGTTGATAGCCTTAAATCATATTTAGGAAAAATGAGCCTTTTGATTTCCGCAGGATAACTAAAATAGGCGGTCAATTCCAGCCAGTTTGTTTCCCATATTTGATGATGATTGGGTTGCTTTTTCCCCCATATCTCCTTGAAAGTGGAGAACTCCAGTTCAGCCTCTTCCAGCGTGAGGGCCTGATAGATTTTCTTCAAGTCTGCCATAATGGCTTTTTGTTCCTTCCACGAAACATACTTCATAGAATTACGGATTTGGTGATTGATACATAACTGGATATCGGTCTTCGGAAAGACTGTGCTTATAACCTCATAGAAGTCAGAAAGCCCATCCTTACAGGCAATCAGGATATCCTGCACCCCTCTGTTTTTCAAGTCATTACAGACTCCCAGCCAGAAACTCGCTCTCATTTACTCCGATTTAAATGCCCAAAATCTCTTTGTGGCCAAGCAGATTGATCCCTAAAACACTGTAGGCAGCCTTGCTTACAATCCGATTTTCTTTCCGTACTTAAAAAATGTTTCTTTATTTATACTCACCTCCTTCGTATTCTTTTCGAAGCAAAGAAACCGTCAGGTGGTTAACGGTTCTTATTAAAATGCTAACATTTTGCTAACGCCTTCTCATAAAAAACAGTAAATCACCGTTAAAGATGCTACATCCACCAACATCCAAAACGTTAATTTACCGCATTTTTTGCACTCAGCGTTAACAATATTACACACTATCAACCAACGGGCGGCATGATGTAATCATCGCCCGAACCCCTTGAAATATGAAGGTTTTATGAAAGTGGGGAGTGGAATGTTAACATTCCTCTCCTAAATTTAGAGGTTTCTCATGAGTTCCGCGAACTTATGAGAGACCTCTTTTTTCATTTTTTTGTTAGTTGCGGCATCGTCACAGTGACCAGGCCGTTCCATAATCTTTCTCAGCCTGCGTTTCCTTCTGCTAACACGATGTATGTATGTGAGCAGCCGTTTGCAATAGTAAAAGTTAGTTCCGCCTTTTTCATATACTTTCTCTTCTAATTCCTTAATAGTTTTTTCTGTCTTTATTATGGTAATCAGCCTCATTTCAATGGCGTCTTGAAGATCATTCTCCCAATGCGCTGTATACCGTCCAGTGTGCAGCCGGCATACCTTCCCCCCTAACTGTCTTCAGTCGGCATTCAATTTCTTCTCGCATCTAAATTCAGCCATAAGTAAGCACCTCCAGTTGTTGATGATGCCTAACAATTGGGGTGCAGTTCTCAGCCGGCTGTTTTTAAAAATTCTTTTGTTAGTTTGTTATTCAATCTTTTTTTCAAATAATGTGATCAATCCATATCTAGATTGCATTCTCCCCATTGAGACATACTATGAAGGATTGGTACAAACTGCTGACCAAGGTTAATATATCTACTCGTGGTGGAACCTCTTTATAAACTTCACGATGTAAGAGTCCATCCTTTTCGAATTCTCTGAGTTGCTTCGTTGGCACCGATTGTGTATTATCTGGTAATATGCGCTTTATTTCCCCAAATCTTCTTGTTTCTTCGGAAATATACCATGAAAGCGACAGCATCCACTTCCTGCCAACCATTTTTGTACTTAGTTTAGTGCGCAATCAGACGAATACTTTACTTGTTTAAGATACTCCAATAAGATGACTACAGCAAATTCAGTAAGAAAAATCATTAATAAAGTAAAAAAGGGAGAAAAAGAGATGAAAACATACAATACGCGTGCCATCCTGGCTTCACTGCTTATCTGCGGTTTTGTCGGCATGTTTAGCGAGACCGCTTTAAATATAGCAATGACTAATTTAATGGAAGTGTTTCAAATTTCAGCCGCAACGGCACAGTGGTTAACAACCGGTTTCTTGCTTACCCTTGGCATTTTAATGCCCATGAGCGGGCTGCTGCTGCAGATGTTTACGACGAGGCAGCTATTCACAGGTTCGCTCACTAGCTTAATTCTAGGTACACTCATTGCGGCGCTAGCCTTCAATTTTGAAATGCTGATGTTCGCTCGAGTTTTACAGGCGGCTGGCATGGGATTATTGCTGCCACTAATGTTCAATACGATTCTTGTCATATACCCGCCGGAAAAGCGGGGGGCGGCGATGGGCTTCGTTGGACTTGTTATTATGTTTGCGCCAGCAACCGGCCCGACCATTGGAGGTCTATTAATCGAGTATTTAACATGGCATTATATATTCTGGCTCTCTCTGCCGTTCCTGATTATTGGATTGTTGGTAGGGGTTAAGTATCTAGAAAATGTTACCGATGTCACGAAGCCCCGGATAGACCTGCTGTCTGTCGCATTGTCAACGATCGGCTTTGGAGGAGTTGTCTTCGGCTTCAGTAAGGCAGGCGAAGGATCTGAAGGCTGGGGCAGTGAAGTCGTGGTTACTTCAATCGTCGTCGGGCTCATAGCACTGCTGCTGTTCATACTGAGGCAGAACGGTATGCGCGATCCTATGATGAATCTGAGCGTTTTGAAGTACCCAATGTACGTCGTTGGGCTGCTGCTGATACTCTCGTGTATGCTGATCATGATGTCAAGTATGATTATCCTGCCGATGTTTCTGCAGACGGGTGCAGGGCTGTCTGTGTTCACTACTGGACTCATGCTTTTGCCGGGCAGCGCGCTGAACGGTATCCTGTCCCCGCGTATGGGGCGCTTGTTCGATAAATATGGGCCAAAATGGCTCGTTATTCCCGGACTCGTGATCGTTTCAGTCATGTTATGGTTCTTTACTGCCCTATCTCCTGCTTCTTCTGTGGCTTTTATCGTCGCTTTGCATATCGGGCTCATGGTTGGGGTGGGCATGATATGGATGCCTGCTCAAACGAACGGACTAAATCAATTACCGCCGGAGTTATACCCGCACGGTACGGCGGTCATGAACACACTGCAGCAGGTCGCAGGTGCAATTGGAACAGCGGTCGCCATCAGTATTCTTACTGGCGGTATGGAGAAATACATGCACGGCTCCTCCGCTTCAGACAAACAGGCTGAAATCGCAAACGCGATGACAGCTGGATCACAAAACGTGTTCCTGTTTGCGATGATCATAGCATTGATTGCCTTGGTCATAGCCTTCTTCATCCGCCGCGCTGTTGGCAGCCGCGAAGCGATGTCGCAACACTGATTCTCTTTCACAAAATCCCTTTTCGGTATCTAACGTTTACAAAATGGAAGTGGGAATTAGGTGCCGATTTGAATTTAATGAGCCGGCCATCGGGATTGGTTATTGTGAAGTATTACCTTAAATAAAAATGGGTATTGATCCAAGAAGGGTCAATGCTCTTTTTTCTTTACTGATATATATATATTGTAGAATTTCATACCGCGCAGAATTACTTAGCTGATGCTGCACAGGTGTAAATTTTATTAATAAGTGGTTATTGTGATTTTAGGCAGGGTAACATAATTAAGACTTTTTCTAGAAAGGATGATCACCATGGCAATGAACACAACGGAACAATCTCTATCGGTACAAGAAGCAATTGAAACACGCCATAGCATTCGCAAGTATAAGCAGGAGCCTATTCCTCAGCAAGACCTAAAAAAGATTTTTGAGTTGGTCCGCTTATCCCCGAGTGCATGGAACCTTCAACCATGGCGTTTCCATGTAGTGACAGATAAGGATCTAAAGGAAAAGCTGGAAGAAGCAGCTTATGGTCAAAAACAAGTGACTTCAGCACCCGCGGTTGTTGTGGTTACAAGTGATATGGAGGATGTACTTGCAAATATTGCTGACACTGTACACCCGGGACTTCCACCAGAGCGCAAGGAAGAAGAAGTGGCTAATCTGTCAGGATTTTTCAATGGCATGACGGTGGAAGATCGTGCTCAATGGGGGTTAACCCAGACAAATATCGCTTTTGGGTTCTTAATACTTGCCGTTCAATGATATGGATATTCAAGCAACCCTATGCTGGGCTTTGATCAGGATAAAGTAAGAGAGCTCCTGAATCTTCCTGGGCATGTCAGATTTGCAGGCATTTTACCCATTGGAAAAGCAGATTCTGAAGGATATCCGCATCATCGTTTTGACTTAGAAAAAATTGCTGCATTCCTTTAACTAAAAAGATGTAATGGAGGGCTATTTAGTCCTCCTTTTTTAATTCAAGACATCGGCCGTCACGCCGCTGAATATGTAACGCCAGCCGATGCTTTATTAATAGGGTAAAGTATGAAACCAGTTTCATGCCAAGTGTTTTTATTTATATCTTTTTAAGCTTTAAAAATTTTTGGTGATAGTTCCTCGATTTTACAGTCTGTGCCAATAGCGGGAAAGGTACTTCAGTGTCAAAAGGTAATGTAAAAAAAGTTTCAAATCGTTCGAATGCTTTTTATAAAAGGGTAAAGGGCATCAGGCTGGAAAGCTGCGGGAGCAGCCTTTACAATCATTAATAAGGAAGCTCCCAAAATGAAATCTTCCTTTTTTGGACATTCTATTTACCGAGTTCAATAGTCCTGCCATCCATATCGTTTAGGCAGCAAGATACCGCATTTTCACATAATCACCAGGGATAACCTTTAAAAGGGGTCACAGTCAGGGAAAGATATCTTAAAGGAGAGTGCACATGATGAAATTAAAAGATCAGCATATCGTGGTGACCGGAGCTTCAAGTGGTTTAGGCTTTGCAATGGCAGAAGCGCTTTTAAAAGAGGGAGCAACTGTTGCCTTATCGTCCCGCCCGGGAGGGAAATTGAGTGAGGCTGTACATAATCTGACAAAGCAAGGGTTGCATGCGGTTGAGCTTCCGATGGATGTCCGTTCTGAAGAATCAGTGAACGATGCCGTCGATTGGGTGAAAAAGGAATGGGGGAAAATTGATGTTCTTATAAACAATGCCGGAATAGGCATGCGAACGGTAAATCCTCAATTTTTGACTGAACCGCAGCCTTTCTTTCAAGTTTCACCCGATGGATTCCGTGATTTAATGGATACAAACGTTACAGGATATTTCCTGGTTTCCCGCGGTTTTGTTCCTTTTATGGCCGAACAGGGAAAAGGTAAAATCATTAATATATCTATGAATTATGAGACAATGAAGCGAAAGGGATTTGTCCCTTATGGCCCTTCTCGCGCAGCCACTGAGTCTTTGTCCTATATTATGGCAGAGGATTTAAAAAGCTATGGCATTACAGTAAATATGCTGCTTCCTGGAGGAGCAACCATAACGGGCATGATTCCTGATGAAGTAAAAAAGCAGCTTGAAGGCAAATTTCAGCTGCTGGATCCGGTAGTAATGGCTAAACCCATTGTCTTTTTGGCATCGGAGGAATCAGAAGGAATTACCGGAGAACGAATTGTGGCAATTGAATTTGATAAATGGCTGCAGGAAAAGGGCAAATAACTCCCAGGGCTTTGATGTTTCCACTATAAAGTGAGTTAAGTGGAAGAAAAAGTGTATGACCCTCTTTCTTAGCACCTGCCGCTATACAATAGTCCCTAACAGTTTAGTAAGAAACAAAGTTATCAGAAAGAGTGGAATGCTGACATCTTACTGGCATTGAGGAAATAGAGGAAGCTTTTCAGAAGTTCTTTGAACTTTTGGGGAGCTTCTTTTTTTGGTTATATGTTAAGGATATATCCTTCCGAATGTGGTTTTTGGTATGAAAGAAAGAATCTATAATTTAGAGAGATACACGAGCATAAACAAGGAAAAAGCAAGGTGTGAATTTTCCACAGACTAGGTCGATTTTTTTAGTGAGGCAGCAGGTAACAGTATAGTTTTCTTAGAGTAAAGCAATCTGCTGGTAAAAAAAGGCGTCACATGAATAGCTTTAAAACCCAAAAAGAGAGGGTATGTGAACCGTATGAGGAAACTTTCGGATTGGAGGGTACAGGAAGCTATGAAAAAATCAATGCCCATTATCGTAACGTCTCTGCTTTCGGCCGCCGGGGCAGCACTTACTATAACAGCTTATAAAAAAAGACAAAATGACGACCGCAAACAGCTAGATGATGCAGATATGCTGGAGCGGAAACAGGAGGAAGCAGTCGCGATTGCGAAGGTTTTGCATGGCGATTGGCAGGCACGGATGGCTCTTGCCTGGAAGATGATTAACGAAGACCGCACTCATGAAGTAAGCGAACTGATCTGCCTTGAAACACTGGAACCAAAAGAGCAGAAACAGCAGGAACAAAAGCCGGTTAAGACCGGATCGAAAAACAGTGTTAAAGACCGTGGCGATTTTATATGGAACAGTAAGGAAACGGATGAAATGGATGCAGGTAACGCGGATAGGGATCCTGCTAATAATTCGACAACTCTTCCTAATTTTCACTAATTGGGACGCAGCGATTAATAATAAAATCTCCTCAGATAACCCAGGTTAGAGGAGATTTTTTATTCTATTTGTGGAAAAGGAGCGGAGCTGCTTGTATCATGAGTGTTTAAATTCCAGCCAGACAAGGAATTAAATGAAAGCAGCCCTTTTATAATGCAGACTGTCTATTGTTAAGAAGCAGTAAAAACTAGTCTTATCTTTTAATTGGAGGAATGATTATGAGCTTAATTAAAGGGAAACCGGGATTTGGAACCGCCCCGCTTGGCAATATGTTCAGGGATGTTCCGGAGGAGGAAGCTAGACGCACGATTGAGACTGCCTGGGAAGAGGGAGTCCGGTATTTCGATACAGCGCCTTTTTATGGAGCGGGATTAGCTGAACTTCGGCTTGGAGACGTGCTTTCACAATATAAGCGTGATGATTTCTTATTATCCACGAAGGTAGGCCGGGTCATTGAGGATGAGATGGAAGAAAAGGAAGGGATGTTTGAGTACGGCCGCAAGAATAAGGTGACGACGGATTATAGTGAAGAGGCAACACTTCGGTCAGTGGAGCAGAGCCTGGAGCGGTTGAAAACGGACCGTCTGGATTTTGTGTATGTACATGATGTTTCCCCTGATTTTCATGGTGACAAATGGGTCGGCCAGTTTGATATTGCAAGAAGGGGGGCATTCCGTGTCCTCGAACGCCTTAAGCAAGAAGGCGTGGTGAAGGCGTGGGGTCTTGGAGTGAACCATACAGAGCCGATTGAGCTGGCCATGGAACTGGAGGAACTGCAGCCTGGCATCTGCCTGCAGGCGACCCATTATACGCTGTTGAATCATGAGTATGCCCTGACAAGATTGATGCCGAGGGCAGTAGAAAAGAATGTGAAGATTGTGGTCGGAGCGCCATTCAATTCTGGTGTGCTGGTTGGAGGGGATCATTTTGATTATGGGAAAATCCCTGAAGACATTGCCGCAAAAGCAAAGAGAATTCAGCAGGCTGCCGAGAAGCACGGCATCAGCGTAAAAAGCGCCGCGCTTCAGTTCTCAATGGCGCATCCGGCGGTAGCAGCTGTCATTCCTGGCTCTACCAGGCCTCAGCATGTTAAGGAGGATGTGGCGGCTTCGAAAGAAAAAATTCCGGCTGCCTTCTGGCAGGAGCTGAAGGAAAAAGAGCTGGTCGCGCCAAATGCTCCTCTGCCGGTTGATTGAACGGTAGGCAGGAGCGGCGCAGCCGTTTTAATAGGATTGTAAACAAAAGGGACCTTTTCCTGAGGTCCCTTTTTTACCTTATTAAACGAACAGCTGACTAAACCTTCTGTCGATATGGCATGTAAGGGGGAATTGGAACATTTATAACAGACAGCGGAACCTCCAGTGTCTCCCCCATTTGAATAGTGTAAGGGTTTGTCAGGCGGTTTGCAGCGATCAGGTCATCCACAGTCAAGCCGTATTGGTCTGCGATATATTGAAGTGATTCGCCTTCGCTCGTAATATGTTCCTTTCGCAGCTTTTCTATCTTGCAGGCGGATTGTTTAAAGGTTGGCTGCTTTGACAGAGGGTCCACGAATTCGGCAGTCAGTTCATTTGCGGCTTCTTTCTTTTCCCAGCTTCCAAAGTGAAAGGGGACGAATAGCAATCCTTTTTGGACAGCATCCCCAATCCGGGCCGGAACTTGTATCCACCCTCTTGGAGAGGATATACGCACCGTTTCCCCTTGTACAATCCCTAATGTTTCTGCATCTTCCCTGTTGATCTCTACATACCCGTGCTGGGCTGCCATGTGAAGGTGGGGAGACCTGCCTGTTTTTGTCCGGGTATGCCAATGCCATACAAGACGTCCGGTTGTAAGCCAATATGGAAATTCTGAGTTTGGCTGTTCCGCAGGCGGCAGAAATCGGGTGGGATGAATAATAGCCCGTCCATTTGCTTCCTTTTTCGCAAACTCTAACTTAGTCAGCGGCCTGCCTGTAAATTGATCCTTTGTAAAGCTTTGGGTATAATCAACCGCTGTATGAAAGACAAAATCGGCATACAACCGGGGAGTGCCCAAAGATGCAGCATCCTTGACTGGCCATCTTAACCCATTATGGGCCTCCAGCCTTTCATAGGTAATGCCCGACATATCACAAGGACGTCCCTTGGAGACGATCTTAAATTCCTCAAAGCATTCCTCGGGAGTCTTATAATTGATCAGCGGATTGCCGTCTTTATCGGTAAAATTCATCCGGCTGGCGAAATCCAGCAAAATATCCAGGTCCGATTTAACGCCTTCGGGCGGCTCGACTGCTTTTCGGAGCAGATTGATTGTGCGGTCTGCATTTTCCATGGTTCCTTCTTTCTCGCCCCATAGGGCTGCAGGCAGCACTACATCTGCAACGGCAGTAGTCTCGGTCAAAAACGGATCCTGAACCACCACAAATGTTTTCTCAAATGCTTTTCTGGCACGGTCCCGGTTGGGAAGGGAAACCATCGGGTTAGTTCCGATATTCCAAAAAAAGCTGATATCCCCGGTTTCCATCATATCAATCTGCTCTTCAATCCCTTTTTCCGGTCCTGTAGGAAGCGATATTTTATCTACATTCCATATTTGTGCCATCTCTTCAATATGCTTTGGGTTCATTGGATTCCGCTGGGCAGGATAAGTTCCGACTCCTCCGGCAGTCCGATTGGCTGACGAACTCGGCTGGCCTGCCATATGGAGAGGCCCGGAGCCCGGCCTGCCTATCAGTCCCCTTATTAAATGCAGATTATTGATAGCCACACAGGCAGTAGTCGCATCCGCACTTTGAAAAGTCCCTTGAAGAGTAGTCGTCACTAAGGACGGAGTAGTTCCCAATCTATTGATTGCTGCTAATAACAGATTTTCAGGTACACCTGTAATCGCTGCAGTTTTTTCTATAGTCCATTCTGAAACAGACTCCTTCATATCATTGACACCAATCGTATGCCTCTCAATAAATGCAGAGTCAATATGCCCCTTGCCTAAGATCCCATTGATGAGTCCATTCAGCAATGCAACATTTGAACCCGGATAAAGCTGTAAGTGCAGATCAGCTTCTTTGGCAGTCTGTGTTTTTCTCGGATCCACTACAATGATATAAGGTTTTCCGGTTCGTTTCTTGCGCTCCATAATCCGCTCAAACAAAACAGTTCCGGTTTCAGCAACGTTATGGCCAAAGAGCATGAGTGTTTCGGTTTCATCCACATCGTCAAATGAAGCTGGTGTCCCGTCTGCCCCGAATGATTGTAATAGGCAGAATTCAGTGGTTGCGGTACAAAGCCGTGTATTTGCATCCAGTAAGTGGGTGCCGAGTCCGGCACGTCCTACCTTGGCGATGGTATAGTAATCCTCTAAAAAGCCCTGTCCAGTAGAATAGATTGCGATGCTGTCCGGCCCTTTTTCCTTCAATGATTGTTTTGCTTTGGAAACGATTAAATTCATCGCCTCATCCCAGGAAGCGGGTGTTAATTTCCCTGAAGCGCCGCGTACCAGGGGAGTCTTTAACCGGTCCGGTGCGTTATTCGCATACCATTGATTTTCCCCCTTTGGCCCAAGCCTTCCCCTGTTAATAGGATGCTCTCCGTTTCCCTTGATTCCCACAATCTTCCCATCTTTCACAGCTGTATAACACCCGCAGCCTATGGAACAAATATTACACGTACTATAAACCCATTTATCAACTTCACCCTGTGTATATACCAGACTGTCAATCCGTTCATTTTCCCAGCTCATTCAGAATTCCTCCCTTTGATATGCCGGAAGATAGAAAGCAGGCACCACATACTTGATATCTTCCAGGCCGTAGATTTCCTTAAGCTCCCGTGCAATGGCTTCCAGAATCTTTTTCATCTCGGGGAATTTCGGTTCTAATTGATCTGCAGTCGTCTGGGAAAATAAATTCATCCATGTTCCGGCTCTTTTCCAGGACCTGAAAATCGGAAAGGATATTTCATGATTGTGATACACGATACTTATGTATTCCTTTATTGTATCTAGCTCAATTTCCTGTTTATCTGCCAGGCTGGGTATCAGCATATTGAGAACCTTCTCCTGCTCTTGAAGGGATGCTCTAAGCAGGGTCAAAAGGGGATGATCATAGGGTCTTATTTCTGTCAGTATTTCTCTGGTGCTTTTTAATATCTTTAAAAAAAGGGCTTGTAATTGAGTCACATACCTCTCCTTCTTTCCGGACCATTTTTAACAATATTACCTTTAAATAGAACAGAATAAACACCGCTGAGGTTAAGAGCAGATGGTTCGGGGAAAAGTTATCCTTAGTGTCAATATAGCCAGTCATTGCGATTAAATATCCGGAATACCTATCCGGGTACTCTATTAAATGGAACTTCGGGCCTGGGAAGGGCTTTTCGTCCCTGCCTATTCATGGCTTTGCCGAGCTTTTTTTATTCTCCAGTATTTATTTTATAGGAATATAGAACCGGTCCTATCTGCTCGTTTACGGGCATTCCCACCGATTTTTCGCAGATTGCAGATGATAAGTATGATAAAAGAATCGTTCAAGCTATATATCAATCTTTTTATGAGTAAAATGTCACAATTTGACTAACTGGCTGACTATGAATATAATTTAATTAATTCTGAAATTTTTGATAATAAAATATACATACATATATTAGCTTTTATAGGAGGCCGCGAATGATTGAATTTAGCAAAGTGAATAAGTTTTATGGGGACTTTCAAGTCTTGAAAGATATCAATCTCACCATCAATAAAGGTGAAGTTGTAGTAGTAATAGGACCATCAGGTTCAGGGAAAAGCACTTTGCTGAGATGTATCAATCATCTGGAGACGATCTCGGACGGGACCCTGACGGTGAACGGGATATCGGTGGGAGATAAGAAGACAGACATCAATAAACTCAGGCGCAATATCGGGATGGTGTTTCAGCACTTTTATTTATACCCGCACAAGACCGTGCTTCAGAATATCACGCTTGCCCCGATGAAGGTTTTGGGGCAGTCTGAGCAGGAAGCGAAGGAAACGGCCAGGCACTATCTTGAAAAGGTAGGAATATTGGAGAAGGCGGATTCGTATCCATCGCAGCTATCAGGAGGCCAGCAGCAGCGGGTTGCGATTGCGCGGGGCCTTGCGATGAAGCCGGAGGTCATGCTGTTTGATGAACCGACCTCGGCTCTTGATCCCGAGATGATCGGCGAAGTGCTTGACGTCATGAAGGCACTTGCCAAGGAAGGGATGACGATGGTTGTCGTGACCCATGAAATGGGCTTTGCCCGTGAGGTGGCCGACCGGATCGTATTTATGGATGAAGGACGAATATTGGAAGAAGCAATTCCGGCTGATTTTTATGAGAATCCCCGTGAAGAGCGGGCTCAAATTTTCCTCAGCCGTATATTAAATCATTAATAGGGGGTAAAAAGATGTTCAGAAACAAAAAAGTCTTTAAAATGGCACTGGTGTCAACCATGGCTGCGCTCATGCTTTCTGCATGCGGCGGAGGCGGTTCAAAGGAAGGAAGCAAGGATGTTCTTGCCCAGATCAAGGAAGATAAGAAGATTGTATTTGGCGTAAAGCATGATACCCGTCTATTCGGCTTGAAGAATCCGTCGACAGGCAAAGTGGAAGGCTTCGATATTGACCTTTCTGCGGCGCTTGCAAAAGAAATGTTCGGGTCTGATGTAAAGCCTGAATACAAAGAGGTAACCTCTAAAACGAGGGTTGGCCTTTTAAATAACGGCAAAGTGGACGCAGTCGTGGCCACGATGACCATTAATGAAGAGCGTAAAAAAGAAGTTGATTTCACAGATGTCTATTTTGACGCCGGTCAGTCCCTGCTTGTGAAAAAGGGAAGCAAGGTGGGAGGACTGGATGACCTGAAGAAAGGTACGAAGGTACTTGCGGTCAAGGGATCCACTTCAGCCGTCAATATCCGTGAAAAAGCTCCAGATACAGAAGTGCTTGAATTTGAAAACTACGCAGAGGCCTTTACTGCATTGAAGTCAGGAAAGGGTGACGCGTTAACGACCGATGATGCCATCCTTTACGGTATGGCTGAAGAAGATCCATCCTATGAGCTGGTTGGCGGCACCTTTACGGAAGAACCATACGGCATCGCTGTCAAGAAGGGCAATAAGAAGCTTGTAGATGAATTGAACAAGGCGCTGAAGACCCTTAAGGATAATGGGGAATATGACAAGATCAAGAGCAAGTGGATTAAAGAGCAGTAATCTATATTGAGGTTTCTGATCAGGATGAGCTGATGTCCGGGCCTGCTCCGGACATCTCTCATCCTGATTGATTAGGAGGAGATCGTTTGCTGGATATCTCTATACTTACAGATAATATGGACTCATTCTTAGATGGTTTTGTTAATACGATTTATGTGAGTTTAATCGCTTTGACCTGCAGCTTTTTGCTGGGAACGCTTATCGCTGTCACGCGCATTGCGCCGCTCAAGCCGCTTAACTGGATTGGGACTGCATACGTTGAGTTCATCCGGAATATACCTGTGCTTGTTATCGTGTTCTTTACCTATCTGGCCGGAAATTTCGGCGGGTTTACAGCGGGCACCATCGGCCTTACCATCTATACGGCCGCCTTTATCGCTGAAGCGATCCGTGCTGGAATCATGTCTGTGCCGAGGGGGCAGATGGAAGCCGCCCGGTCATCGGGCTTAAGCTATGGACAGGCCATGAGGCTCGTCATCCTGCCGCAGGCAATTAAGATCGTCATCCCGCCGCTTGGCAACCAGTTCATCAACCTGGTCAAGAATTCATCCCTGCTGGCTGTAGTAGCGGGCGGAGATTTGATGTATCAGGGTGATTTGATCAATGCCAAGACTTTCGCCTACGTGGATACATATGTGTTTGTTGGTATATTCTATTTAATTTTGACAATTCCTTTGAGCTTTGGCGTCGGGTACCTGGAAAAACGCCTGGCCAGAAGCAATTGAGGAGGTGCACCCTATGGACTTTTTAGCACCATTCATTGAAGTATACACACCGAGTCATTTGAAGTTCTTGCTTGAAGGCTTCCTGGTCACGCTCAAGGTGGCAGCCATTTCGATTGTGCTCAGCTTTATCATCGGGGCTGTGGTAGGAACTCTAAGGTATGCAAAGATCCCGGTTGTATCCCAGGTCCTTGCCGTCATTGTTGAGACCATTCGTAATCTCCCTTTGCTGCTGATTATCTTCTTCACCTATTTTGCCCTGCCTGAACTCGGCATCGAAATGGAAATCACGACTGCAGCCATTGCCGCCCTGACCGTTTTCGAAGCGGCCATGCTGTCGGAAATCATCCGAAGCGGCCTCAACTCCATTGAAAAGGGGCAGGTGGAAGCGGGGCGCTCGTCTGGCCTGAGCTACGTCCAGACCTTACGCTACATCGTCATGCCGCAGGCTTTAAGAAGGATGGTGCCGCCAATCGTCAGCCAGTTCATCTCCCTGCTGAAGGATACGTCACTCGCAGTCGTCATTGCCCTGCCTGATCTGCTGCATAACGGACAAATCCTCTATGCTCAGAAAGAATCCTATGTAGTCCCTGTCTTCCTGATTGTGGCACTGATGTACTTCATCGTGAACTATGCTCTGTCACAGATTGCTAGAAGACTGGAGTTAAAACAGAGTTAAATATTATTTAGCACTGAAACAAAAGACCGGCCAACCCTTACTTTCTTAAGGATCTGGCCGGTCTTTTAAATAGGATTTTTTAAAAAAGACAGTTAATCAGTCTTTTTGGAAGGTGCGAGACTCCCGCCCCCCCGGATATCGAACGCCTGCAGCGGAAATTACCATCTTGTTCCATAGCGGAATTATATTGTAAAAATGACCTTGTTAAAAACAAAATCCGTTTTACTGGTAATGGGAATAACAAAGCGGGCAAAATCTTATTCAATGTTTTTTATAACGAGCTTCAGGAATAAATCAGCTCCTGGCACAATTTCAATGTTCTCAATCAGTGTCTCAGCCTCTGTTGAACCCTGTGGCACCCAGCCGATCAGATAGCTGCCGGCAGGCAGGTTGAAAAGGCGGAACATGCCGTCTGCCTTTGTCATATATTCCCGGACTTCCTGGTTGGTCTCATTGCTGAAGGCAATGATGGTCGTATTTTCAAGCGGCTGGCTGTTTACATCCACGGCCTGTCCATAAAACGAGCCGAGTGGATCCCAATCATGAGAACGGTTCTTTTTCAGTAATCTCACGGCCTTGCTTAGATTGAGTAATCCATATCCATAAAATGTAACCCACTCCTTCTGATCGGTATCAATAGGACGTGCAGAACGCTGGATTGCATGGACGATTTCCTGGTTCGGGGACTGCGGAGAGAGGGCGCGCAGCAGGGCGGCTGCACCGCTTACGAAAGGGGCGGCCATTGAAGTGCCCTGCATGGCATCATAGTTGGGAAGTGTATTTGGTACAGGATAAGCCGGTGTGGTCGAAAGGATGGCGGTGCCAGGAGCCGTGATGCCGATATAAACACCCCAGTTGGAAAAAGGGGCCAGGCGGTCTTCTTTATCTGTTGCGCTTACTCCTAAAACAAAATTATAGGCAGCAGGAAAGCTTGGCGCTTCATGTCCTTCATTTCCTCCAGCCGCCACGAGGACGATTCCCCTGTTCCATGCCATTTCGATTGCATTCTGCTCAGCCTGGTTATAGCCTGGGCCGCCAAAGCTCATATTGATCACGTCCACTCCGTTTGCAATGGAGTAGAAGATGGCATCCAGGATGGCTTCGGAGGTGAAGTAATCATTCCCGAGTCGGACCGGGATGATGTAGGACGTGTTAAAGCTTGTCCCGGCAACGCCGGTCCGGTTGTCTGTAACAGCCCCAACTATGCCTGCTACATGTGTTCCGTGACCGTCGCGGTCTATATAATCGTTTGGATCAGCCGAACCAAAGTTGATTGGATTGATAATCTTCTCCTTTAATTCGGGATGATTGGGATCAATGCCTGTATCCAATATGGCAGCTCTCGCTCCAGGACGGAGATTCTTCACTTTATCAAAAGCGCGGTCCGGCTTGATCCTCCGGAGGCCCCACTGATCTTGCGGGCCATCGCTTGTTGTGGGTGCAGGTTTAAAGTAATAAGGATCCTTTGGAATGTAAGAGGGCTGGCGCAGACAGTTAAAGTCCACGTATGCGACATCCGGAAGGGGGAGATACAGGCTGCGGTACTTTTTCTCTTCCCCTGCCGGCACTTCAATGACATCCACATTGATTTGAGGATATCTTTTAATGATTTTTGCGCCGAGCTTTCTATGGAGCTTGTCCTTTGTGATGGCAGATACCTGTTCCCGGAAGCCTACCAGTAATTTTCCTATGTTTATCAATGGCTGTCCCTGCCTTTATTTTTTCCTATATGCTATTCAGAAATAATAGAGGCAGGCACGGCGGGAGGCAGGGAAAACTTGCCGCGACTTTGCTTGAAAAAAGAGAAGGGAATGGCTGATCCTCCGGCATGGAACGTGCAGTGCGAGAGGAGACAGCGAGTTTAATCAAACGTTTGATTAATAGGGAAAAAATAAAACAGCAGCCCCTGCGGCCGCTGTTTTCAGTCCGTTATTTTAAGTTTACAGGATCCGCTGTTCTGTCGGTCCCGATTACAAACTGCAGCTTATAATTCCCTGTTTCATAAATTAACTTTTCTCCCCTGTCCCGGGGATTCTACGGATATAATCCGCACTGCCAAGCTTCTTTCCGAGAACTGCGGCTGTTATGCCGCCAAGATTATGACCGCTCTACATTGGTGCCGAAGAAGCGGATTTCCTTTACGATGTTATTCTTGTCATATGAATAGCCGCAGCCCGGATTGCCCATATTGGCAGATGTCAAACGGGCTGTCAGTTGTCCTTGGCATTGGAGCCGGTCCCCATTGGTCCTGGATGTCTGTACGCTTGGTCTTATAGAGGATGAAGCTTTCTATGATACGCACTGTCATGAATTTCATGCGGGTTTTTACCGTGTCCTTCTATGCTGTATCGTCCTCAAATTCAATCACCGCTCCTTGAGCTGAGGCATGTGCCGGTTCAATAGGGAAGGCTGTGCAGCAAGGGGTAACCGATCCGGTTAGGAATAGAGCGGCTGCAAGGGGAACTGTATGCTTTTTTTAATAGCATAAGAATCCTCCTTTATTTCTTATACCTTTCACCTGTGCTGCTTCTTAAACGGTTAATTTTTGCCGCTCTTATCCAGCCTGAAGTTAATGAAGGCAAGAGCGGAAGCAGCAAGGGCAGCCAATGCCCCGGCCCATGGCAGGTGAGTAAGGCTGCCTGAAGATACAACCACCCCGCCGAGTGCTGAACCGGAGGCAATTCCGATATTGACGGACACAGGAGTCAGGGAAGAAGCAAAGTCCTGGGCCCCGGGAGAATACTTTTTGGCTAAGTCCATGAAGTATAGCTGAATGGAGGCATTCATGGCATAAAGCATGACCGCGATCAGCATGATGCTGACCAGCCCAAGGAACGCTGAATCCATCGTGAAGTATAGGGAAGCAAGGACAGCAGCCTGGATGAGAAAGACATAGCGGAGCTTGCCGATTCCATTATGCCGGGCGATTTTTCCTGCGAGCACATTGCTCAAAATGGAGAATAGGCCATATGCCAGCAATACGATTCCATTGAAACGGGCCGAGATGTGCAATCCGTCTTGCAGGATGGGTGTTATATAGGTATAGATGCTGTACGTTCCCGTGAAGCAGAAAATCGGGATGAAGAAAGCGAGCAGAATCCTGGGCTGGGTAAATAACTTGATCGAATCTGCTAAACTGCTTTTTTGGCCCCGCAAATCTCTTGGCAGGACCAGCATGCTGATGATAAGAGCGAGTATTCCAAGTCCAGCAGTGAGCCAAAATGTTAACTGCCATCCTCCAAGCTGGCCTGTAAAGGTACCGAGCGGCACACCCATGACATTGGCGATGGTAAAGCCGGCGAATATCAAGGCAATGGCAGACGATCTTCTCTCCTTAGGCATCACATCATTTGCTACACTCATGGCCAGTGCAGTCAGCACACCGCTCGCCACAGCTGTGATGATACGGGAGACCATTAATAGGGAGAACGACCCCGATACGGCGCTGACAATGTTCCCGATTATAAAGATACAAAGTAGAGAGAGCATGAGCGGATACTTCGGGAACCTGCTGACAAAGGCTGTGATGATAGGGGTGCCTGCAGCATAGGCAATCGCAAAGCCTGAAACCAGCGAGCCGGCCGCAGCCACAGAGATGTCTATATCAGATGCCACCTCCTTCAGCAGCCCGACAATTACAAACTCACTCGTACCTAATACGAAGGTGAGGAGGGTGAGAGTAAATATAAGGAGTGTATGCTGTCTCCTGAGTGCTGCATTCTGTGCTGAATGATCCATAGATGGTACCTCCCAGTATTATTTAAAAATCTAAATATCTAATTTTCTCGATATTTAAGGAAATAAAAAAAACGGAGACTATTCCGTTCTTTTCATATCTCTGTGTTCAGAAATTCGGCTAACTTACGGATTGTTTCTTCGTTGCGCCTGTAATACGTCCATTGTCCATAGCGCACGGCCTCTAACAGGCCGGCCTTCTGCATCATGGTCAGGTAGTGTGAAACCGTGGATTGAGAAGCCTTCGCTTTTTCCTGGATATCCCCAACGCAAACCCCTCCCTCTATGCTGACCTCCTTTGGAAGGTGAGCCTGCTGCTTGGGAAAATGCTTTTCCGGTTCCTTCAGCCACTGTAAAATGTTCAGACGGGTTTCGTTTGATAATACTTTAATCAATTCAATCGGCTTCATGGGTGTATTGTATATCGAATAAATGCGATATGTCAATTTGAGGCAATTAGGGGAGGGGAGAGGAACCGTATGATGAATGAAATTCGATAAGTGAATCCGTTTAAATTCAAGGCTCAAAAAGGTAGAATATAAGATGAGTTAAAAAGGGGAGGAGCCGGCATGATGTTCAAACAGCCTTTGCCCATGCTCGCCGGGGGGATCCTGGCGCTTGCTTTGGCCATGGGGATTGGGAGATTTGCCTATACGCCCATCCTCCCGCTGATGCAAAAGGAGCTTTCTTTTTCCGATGGGGCTGCTGGATTATTGGCTGCCAGTAATTATGGAGGATACTTTTTAGGAGCTATTCTTGCGGGCAGGCTTCCTGTTGAGGGGAGGCGCACTGCCTATCTCAGGGTCAGCCTGCTTGCAGGCATCGCAGCAACAGCCGGTATGGCCATTTTTGCGGCACCCTTCAGCTGGCATGTTCTGAGGTTTCTATCAGGTATGGCCAGTGCATTTGCTTTTGTGCTGGCTTCAAGCCTTGTGCTTGATGAACTCGCCGTGCGGGGCAGGACCAGCTGGTCAGGTATTCTATATGGGGGAGTCGGGATAGGGATGGTCCTGTCAAGCGTCGCTATACCAAGCCTTGATCAAGTATATGACTGGCGGGGGATTTGGATGGGGCTCGCTGCAGTCAGTTTAGTTCTGTGGGTATTCATCTGGCTGTGGATCAAGGAAGCTCCCCCGCGTCAGGCGGCTGGAGAAAAAGCTGTAAAGAAGCGGCCGCTTCCACCGGTTAAATGGCTGCCCTGGCTGACAGCGGCTTACGGACTGGAAGGCCTCGGCTATATCGTAACAGGAACCTTTATCGTTGCGATTGCAGATCAGGAAGCATCCCGCAGCATTCCGGCTGCCTATGTCTGGCTCGCCGCAGGGCTGGCTGCCATTCCGTCCTGCATTTTCTGGTCAGCCTTTGCCCGCAGGTTCGGATATGTCAAAACGCTGATTTCTGCGATGTTACTCCAGGCGCTTGGCATCATCATGCCTGTGTGGTGGCACGGCAGTCCCGGAATATGGATCAGCAGCACTCTGTTCGGCGCGACGTTTATGGGGATTACCACTCTCGCGGCTACCCTGGCCCGTGAAATCCAGCCCCGGGACAGCAGCCGGATACTCGGGAAGCTGACAGCTTATTATGCGGCTGGCCAGATGGCTGGCCCGCTTGCTGCCGGAGTTATGGCGGCCCGCACGCACAACTTTGATGCGGCGCTTGCCGGAGCATCTGGAATCGTCTTCCTGGGTGCCCTGCTGCTGGTGAAGGGAATAGGCTGCGAAACACAATGATGATGAAAGGGGGGAAGAGAATGCCGTACGTCAATATTAAGATTACGAATGAAAATGTGACTTCCGAGAAGAAAGCACAACTGATCCAGGGAGTAACACAGCTGCTGCAGGATGTGCTTGATAAAGATCCTGAAACGACCGTTGTCATTATAGATGAGGTGCATACGGATAATTGGGGGATTGGCGGGGAACCGGTCACTCAGCGCCGGAAGAACGGAAAATGATTGATTCTTAGATTTATGCCTTCGTCCTAGGATGAAGGCTTATTTTTATGCATTCGGCGGAAAAAAGAGATAGAACAGGATTTAAGGTATCTCCCGAAAAGGCCTTTTTCCTATTTATCCCTCCATGTCCCCAGGCATGGCGGCAGCGGCCGGCATATCCATAAATATTCGGGAATTCTTAGGAGGGAGCTTATGTCTGGATTTCATCCGGAAAAATTGACGGTACGGCTGATCGAACCGGCGGGGCCTTTATGGCCGATGCTTGGGAGGAAATATACGCTTACCCATTCCGATGTGACGGGGCAGCTTTTTTTGGATATTGGACTGGTCTATAACTATAAGGCTATTAATCCGGGCCTGCGGGATGAAGTTTTGGCTGCCTGGAAGGGAGGGAGTGATGGAAATCTATATCTATGGGGCAGTGCGTATGTGGACGCCGGAGAATTCAAAAAGGAGATTTCAAGCTTCCGTTATAGCATTTTTAAGAAAGAGATGAAGACAGCCTTAGAGGGAATAATTTATGGAGATGCAGGTCTGTATCAACGCTATCCAGAGCTCCTATCAGCTCCGATTTATATCCGCTATCAATCTGTGTTCCCTGAATATCAAGGGATTTTCTATTACGGGACTCCTCAGGATTATTTAAATGCCTCCTGAGATCAGGGGCAGTGGAATACTGGAAATGTTTATTGTAATTTTCTGAAAACAATTGACATCGAGGAAAATACAAGGTATCTTTGGATTAAAATATAACATTAAATTTATATTGCGTATATATAACGTGATATAAATTATCCGTAAAGTGAGGGAGATGTTTTGATTCTTCATAGCTTTGAAACGGAAGACAGGCAGTTTATTGAAGAAATGCAGCTTGAACGACTTAAGCACACACTGGATAGGGCATATCGACAGGTTCCTTTTTACCGCCAAAAGCTGGGTGAGGATTTCACACAGCTTAACTTCCTGGAAGAATTGAAAGCGCTTCCTTTTACAGTTAAATCCGATTTAAGGGATGCTTATCCGTTCGGAATGCTGGCGGTACCGCGCAAAGACCTGGCCAGGATTCATGCTTCCTCCGGTACAAGCGGAAAACCGACTGTGGCCGGATATACAAAAAGGGATATTGAGATGTGGGGGCAGCTCGCAGCCCGTTCGATAGCCCTGGCCGGCGGTGAACCCGGAATGGTGCTGCATAACGCATATGGCTATGGGCTGTTCACCGGCGGACTCGGCCTGCATTACGGAAGCGAAGCACTCGGCATGGTAACCGTTCCTATATCAGGGGGCAACACGGCGAGACAGATTATGCTTATTGAAGACTTCAGTCCGGATGTAATCTGTGCGACTCCTTCTTACGCGCTGAATATCGCGGAAAGCATGGAGGAAATGGGAAAGGACCCGCGCGGCACCTCACTTAAATATGGGATATTCGGTGCAGAGCCGTGGTCCGGGGAAATGAGGAGAACTCTGGAGGAAAAGCTAGGCATCAAAGCCTGTGACATCTACGGCCTCAGCGAAGTGATCGGGCCTGGTGTAGGCTGTGAATGCCATGAGGCACAGGATGGCCTGCACATCGCGGAAGACCATTTCCTGCTTGAGATTATCGATCCAGCCACGCTGCTTCCCCTGGCTGACGGGAAGGAGGGAGAGCTAGTGTTTACAAGCCTGACGAAGGAAGCATTTCCGATCATCCGCTACCGGACCGGGGACATTGGAACCATAACAAGGGAGCGGTGCCTCTGCGGCCGGACCACAGCGAGGATGTCGAGGGTAAAAGGAAGGCTTGATGATATGCTGATCATCAATGGCGTGAATGTATTTCCTTCACAGATTGAGCACTGTCTCCTCGGGATTGAGGAGCTTTCTCCCCATTACCAGATCAGAATCATGCAGAGGGGCCCGTTAAAGATGCTCGAGCTCCAGGTGGAAATGAGTGAGTCTTTCTTTGCGGAAGCAGGCAGGAATGCTCGGTCGGAAGCCGTCCGATTCCTGGAGGAGCGCATTGCGGCAGTCCTGAAAAGTCATTGCCTCATTTCCATGGAGGTGAAGATCCACACGCCCAAGACAATTCCGAGATCAGAAGGAAAGGCTGTAAGACTGATTAAAGGGGACCTCAGCGGGACGGGCGTTTATGAAGAGATTGAAGAACAGGAGGAGGTTAAAGACGCATGGTGAGTTCTTTTTTCAGTGATGTGATGTCAGAGGAAGAAAAATGTGCCCTTTTTATGGAGCGGATCGAAGCGGGCGAAAAGATCGAAGCAGATGACTGGATGCCTGATGACTACCGCCTGACGCTCATCAAGCTGATTTCCATGCACGGAATCAGTGAGATCATGGGGGCGCTCCCTGAAAAAGAGTGGGTGCCAAAGGCACCCACCCTCTCGAGGAAGCTCGGCATCATGGCAAAGGTCCAGGATGAAATGGGCCATGGGCAGCTGCTGCTCCGGGTAACGGAGGATCTGATGAAGCCGCTCGGGAAAACGAGGGAGGATATCATCGACAGCCTGCTTTCCGGAGAGCTGAAGTTCCATAACGTTTTTCATATGGAGGCGCGGACATGGGGAGATGCCGGTCTCATCGGCTGGCTTGTGGACGGTGCAGCCATCATCACACAGACCAATATGCTGAACGCTTCCTATGGTCCATATACCAGGGCCCTGAAAAGGATCTGTGCCGAGGAGGTTTTCCACGCCCAGCACGGGGAGGCAATAATTATGGCGCTCGCGGAAGGCACTCCGGAACAAAGATCCATGATCCAGGATTCCATAGACCGCTGGTGGGATTCCCTGCTGATGTTCTTCGGGCCGGGAGATGCATCGACGACTGGGACATCCAAGCAGGACATCACTATTAAATACAGAATCAGGACCAAGACGAATGAGGAGCTGCGGCAGGATTTTTTCACAAAATATATCCCGAGGGTCCTCTCGCTCGGATTGAAGCTTCCCGATGAGACGATGCATTATGATGCATCGGAAGGAAAGTGGAAGTACAGACAGCCTGACTGGGAAGTGTTCAAGCAGATCATCCGAAATAAAGGGCCGAAATCGAGGGATCGGCTGCGGCTCCGGGAAATATCCTATCACTCTAACAAATGGGTCATCGAGGCGCTGGGCAGAAAAGCTTGAGCGAGCCCTAGCCGTGCCAAAAGGAGGAGAGAAAGTGCCGGGCAACAGTTTTTACAGCGAGTTCGAGGTGTTCAGCAAGCGCAGTGACACCTCCCCGCTTCAATACCAATTTTCACTGCTTGCGCCTAACCATGAGCTTGCCCTGGTGATGGCTCAGGAAAACTTCATGAGAAGGGAGCCTGCATCTGATATCTGGGTCGTAAAAAGGGAGGATATCCGCAAGATGACCCTGCAGGAACGCCAGGCCCTCCAGAGGCTTGATAACAAAGATTACCGCAATACAAAAGGGTATGGATACCTGAAAAAGAAGTGGCGTGCCTATGAGCAGGGCATGCTGGATGAAAAGGAAATCCTGTCGTGGGGAGGAGAGCCTGAAAAATGAGGATGATGCGTGAAGATGCTATAAAGGATGGGGATTTCCTGAGGGCTGTCACCGAGCTTCTCCTCCAGCTGGCGGATGATGATTTCATCCATGCATACCGCGGCTCTGAATGGCTGGGCCTTGCCCCTCATATCGAGGAGGATGTGGCGTTTTCTTCCATAAGCCAGGATACGATGGGGCATGCAGCGATGTTTTATCAGCTGCTTGAGGAACTCGGCTGCGGGGATGCCAATGATCTGGCACACGGCCGCCCTGCTTCTGAGCGCAGGAATGCGGTGCTCCTCGAGCTTGTGAACGGCCCGGGAACTTATCTGGAAGAGCCGCAGTATGACTGGGCCTTCACAGTGGTAAGATGCTATTTTTATACATGCGCAAAAAAAGTGAAGATGGAAGTCCTGAAAAATTCGTCTTACACTCCGCTTGCAGAGGCAGCCGTCAAGGTGAATATCGAGCTCTATTACCATCTTCTGCACTGGAAAACATGGTTCACACAGCTTGTAGCTGCCGGCGGTGAGGCCGGATTGAGGATGGAAGCGGCCATGATGCGGGTGTATGAGGAGCTGGGCGGGATTTTTATGCTCGGTGACAAGGAGCCGGATATGATCAGGCTGAAGCTGATTGATCCGGGAAAGGAGCTGCAGTCGCGCTGGCTTCAGGGAATTCTTCCGGTATATGAGACCCTTGGGCTCGTGATGCCGGAGTCGTTTGGCACAAGAAGCGGAAACGGCCGTGATGGGATACATACAGCCGACCTGGATGCGGCGCTCGAAACTCTGTCGGAGGTATACCGTCTGGATAAGGCGGCGAGCTGGTGAGGGGGGATATGCATGGTATCAAAGGATGAAGTGATAGCAGCTCTGAATTCGGTCAAGGACCCCGAGATTGATACGATTTCCATCATTGAATTGGGAATGGCGGAGGAAGTGGTAATCTCGCCGGAAGGATTTGTTACTGTTAAGCTGCTGCCTACCTTCATGGGATGCCCTGCCCTTGAGATTATAAAGAAGAATGTAAGACTTGCAGTCGGCTGCCTGCCGGGAGTCCTGGGGGTGGAAGCAGTCTTCGCCTTTCATCCGCCATGGACATCCGACCGGGTAACCGACACGGGCAGGCAGAGACTGAAGGAATTTGGCATCGCCCCGCCGCCCCGCCTGATAAGCGAATCCGGAGAATGGCAGGCTGACTGCCCCTACTGCGGCTCCACCTATACCACAATGGAAAATCTATTCGGCCCCACCGCGTGCCGGAGCATCCTCTACTGCAGGGGATGCAAAAATCCATTCGAGGCGATGAAGCCAGTATCCACACTTATGTAACACTAATCTAAAGATTCTGTTTTCTGATGTTTAATTTGTGAGGAGAATACATGGTTAAGCGAGTGCCTGGAACGGAAGTCAACCTTCGTATTCGATAGCCAAAACAGACTTTTAAATAAGAGGAGAGATTTCATATGGTAAAACTGATAGCCCTATACAAGCATCCTGAAAACAAAGAAGCCTTTGATAAGCACTATTTTGAGACACATGCGCCGCTGACGGCGAAGATTCCTGGTCTCCGGAAAATGGAGGTTACTAGGATCACGGGAAGTCCAATGGGCGGAGAAGGCAAGTATTACCTGATGTGTGAGATGTATTATGACAGTCATGAGGCGCTGAAGGCCGGCATGAAGTCTGATGAAGGCCGGGCATCCGGCAAGGATGTTATGAGCTTTGCGGGAGATTTGATCACAATGATGATCGGTGAGGAACTGGATGAGCAGAAGCTTTGAATATATTGAAACGTCGCTGATTGGGGAGGTCGGCTTCATCGAACTCAACCGCCCGGAGGTGCTGAATGCCCTGAACCGGCAGATGATTGCAGAGATTCTGGCAGCGATGGAAGCATGGGACCGGGATCCTGCTGTGAAAGCCATCGTCCTAGCGGGCAGGGGCCGGGCATTTGCAGCAGGAGCAGATATTGATGAAATGATGGAAGCAGATCCGGTGATGCTTGAGACCATGAATCAATTTACGGACTGGGACCGTCTGGCCCTCGTGAAGAAACCGGTGATCGGCGCCGTCCACGGCTTTGCGCTCGGCGGGGCCTTTGAGCTCGCCCTCTGCTGTGACATCCTATTTGCTTCAGAAAACGCCGAGTTCGGCTTTCCGGAAGTGAAGCTCGGAATCATGCCGGGTGCAGGCGGGACGCAGCGGCTGACCAAGCTTGCCGGCAAAACCAAGGCTATGGAATGGCTGATGACCGAGAGCCGGATATCAGCCCGGGAAGCTCTGCACTTCGGGATCATCAATTCTGTCTTTTCTGAGGAAGTGCTCCTTGAAGAAACCTTTCGCTTTGCGGAGAACCTGGCAGCACAGGCGCCGCTTTCTATCAGGCTGATTAAGGAGGCTGTCCTGAAAGCGGTGGATTATTCTCTGTATGAAGGGATGCAGTATGAACGGAAGAACTTTTATCTTTTATTTTCATCCGAGGACCAGAAAGAAGGCATGAGCGCTTTTAAAGAAAAACGCCCGCCTCAGTTCAAAGGAAAATAGGAGGTTACATAACGTGTATGAGACTGTTCTATATGAAGTGAAAAATCATGTGGCTTATATCACCATGAACCGGCCCGACAGGCTGAATGCTTTTAATGCAGAGCTCAATGGGGAGCTTCAGGCTGCTTTTAAACAGGCTTCCCGCGCCAGTGATGTGAGGGCACTCGTCATTACCGGCGCCGGCCGGGCATTTTGTGCCGGGCAGGATCTTGAAGGGGTTTCCCATGAGATGGATCACGGCGAAGTGCTTAGGACGCGGTATAATCCGATGCTGCTTGAACTTGACCGCTGTGAAAAGCCGGTGATTGCAGCGGTGAACGGTGCGGCAGCGGGAGCGGGCATGAGCCTGGCCCTTGCCTGTGATTTCCGAATTGCCTCAGAAAAGGCGAGCTTCCTGGAGGCATTCATTCATGTCGGACTGATTCCGGATGCCGGCAACCTCTATTATCTGCCCCGGATTATCGGCCATGCGAAGGCCATGGAACTCGCTGTGCTGGGTGAAAAGGTTACAGCCGCAAAAGCGCTGGAACTGGGGCTCGTATCGGCCGTCTATCCCCATGAGTCCTGGGAGGCGGAGAGTAAGGCCTTCGCAGAGCGTCTGGCCTCCCTGCCCACAAAGGCGATCGGGCTGATTAAAAGGAACTTGAAAGCGAGCTGGCATACTCCTCTTGAACAATTTCTTGAGCGGGACGCACAGGGACAGAGGATTGCAGGAAAGACCGCTGATCATCTGGAGGGTGTTCAGGCTTTCCTGGAGAAGAGGAAAGCCGTTTTCAGAGGGGAATGATTCCGAATGAGCTGGCGATTGTGAAGAGAGTAAGGAATAAAGCTGTAAGACGATGGCTGTCAACCGGGCCCCTATTGAGGGGCTGACTGTCATATGTATGAAGGGAGTTCACCGTGATGAAAAGATTGGTTGTAATCGGCTCCGGTGTGATGGGACGGGGCATAGCGTACACAGGCTGTACCGGCGGTTTTCAGACGTCGCTGATTGATTTGGATGAGAGGCAGCTGGAAAATGCAGAGCAGGAGATCCGCCGGATATTTGATGAGGGGGTTTCACGCGGAAAGCTGGCTCCTAAAGAAAGGGACGAAGCCTTAAGCAGGCTCTCTTTTTCAAACTTCCTGACAGAGCATGTGAGGGAAGCGGATTTAATCATCGAGGCTGTCCCTGAAAAGCTGGAAATCAAGAAGACCATCTTTGAAGTGATCGATCAGCATGCTCCCGCCCACTGCCTGTTTGCGACCAACACCTCGACGATGAGCCCGACTGAAATCGCTTCTTTCACCAGGAGGCCCGAGAAGGTTATCGCCATGCATTTTTTTAATCCGGTACATAAGATGAAGCTCGTTGAAATTGTCCGGGGCCTTGAAACAAGCGACGAAACGGCAGGAGCCATCAGGGCGGCGGCTGTGCAAATGAATAAGGAAACGGTAATGGTAAACGAGTTTCCGGGCTTTGTCACCAGCAGGATAAGCGCCCTTGTCGGAAATGAAGCCTTCTTTATGCTGCAGGAGGGTGTAGGCACCCCGGAAGAGATTGATAAAGCCATCCGGCTTGGCCTGAATTACCCTATGGGTCCCTTTGAGCTTGGTGATCTGGTCGGTCTTGATACAAGGCTCAGCAATTTAAAGTATCTCCATGAAAAGCTTGGAGAGAAATACCGGCCCGCACCACTCCTGGAACAGTATGTGAAAGCAGGTCGTCTGGGCAGAAAAACTGGACGCGGTGTGTATGAATACAAGAAAACTGAAGAATTATCCAGGAACCCCTGATTCTTTTTCTGTAGGAAGTCTAATAAACTGCTAGAGCATGTTTTGAGAGAGGAGTGAAGCAGAAAGTGAGAGAAGCTGTTATAGTGGACGCCGTCCGGACGCCGATCGGCAGGTATAATGGGGCCTTGAGGAGCGTCCGCCCTGATGACCTTGGCGCGGTCGTAATAAGGGCATTGATGGACCGGAATCCGGCTGTCCCGCCTGAGGAAATTGAAGAGGTCGTTTTTGGCAATGCCAACGGAGCCGGTGAAGATAACCGGAATGTGGCCAGAATGTCATGCCTTTTGGCAGGTCTCCCCGTATCGGCGGGTGGCACGACCATTAACCGTCTTTGCGGCTCCGGCCTGGATGCAGTCAATTATTGTGCCCGGTCCATTCTTTCCGGTGAGGGTGATATTTTTATCGCGGGCGGAACGGAGAGCATGACCCGCGCCCCGTTTGTCATGGCAAAGCCTCAAGGGGAGTTTCCAAGAGGCAATATGGAGCTGTTCGACACGACGATAGGATGGCGCTTCATCAATAGCCGCCTCCACGATATGTATGGGACAGATTCCATGCCGCGGACCGCTGAGAATGTAGCCGTGAAATATAGAATCAGCAGGGAGGAACAGGACCGGTTTGCCGCAGAAAGCCAGGCCAAAGCCGAGCATGCCGCCGCGTCCGGCAGGCTCCAGTCGGAGATTATCCCTGTTGCTATTCGGGATAAAAGGGGAAAGGAAACCATCATTGCGCACGATGAGCATCCCCGGCCCGGGACGACCGCAGAAAAGCTCGCCGTACTGAAGCCGCTGTTTGAGGGCGGGTCTGTAACAGCAGGGAATTCCTCCGGCGTGAATGACGGGGCATCTGCCCTCCTCATGATGAGCCGGGAAAAGGCGGATGAACTGGGAATTGAGCCGCTGGCCCGCTATGTTGTTTCGGCATCTGCAGGGGTCGAACCCTCCATCATGGGGATAGGTCCTGTCCCGGCCGTGAAAAAAGCGCTGAAAAGAGCCGGTCTGTCTATTGCAGATATGGACTTGATCGAACTGAACGAGGCATTCGCAGCCCAGTCGCTCGCGTGCATCCGGGACCTGGGAATTCCGGGGGAAAAGGTCAATGTGAATGGGGGTGCCATAGCATTTGGCCATCCTCTCGGTGCGAGCGGTGCCAGGATCATGACCACCCTGCTTCATGAAATGAAAAGACGGGGAACCAGATACGGCCTGGCGGCCATGTGTGTCGGTGTCGGCCAGGGGATTGCAGCCATTGTGGAAGCGGCAGGGAGTTCGAAATTAAGAATATAGAGTTTTCGGGCTGCCAGAAAGCTTGCTGCCGAAATCCTGCGTAATGCCCCCTTTGCTGTAAGGAGTGCTAAGAAAGCAATTTCAGCCGGCATAGGAACAGGCTTAAAAACAGGACTTGCAATCGAAGCGGAAGCCTATGAACGGATCATTCCCACCCGGGACCGGATTGAGGCCCTGCAAGCCTTTGGTGAAAAGCGTAAGCCTGTTTTTATTGGTGAGTGATTCGTATTATGAATTAAACCATGACCCTGGAGATGTCCAAGGGTCTCTTAAGTGTTTTTGCAAAATAGTAAATATACTGATATTATATTCCTATGACGGTTTATTTCCGTTCTACAATAATTTATTAAGGATGACATAAGCTTGAATACTAGATCAATGATTTTTACCCTTTATGGTGACTATATTTCTCATTATGGAAGCAAGATCTGGATTGGTAGCCTGATCAGGCTGCTCAATGAATTTGGCCATAACGACCAATCTGTCAGGGCAGCCATTTCCAGGATGAATAAGCAGGAATGGGTGCAGGCGGAGAAGATTGGGAATAAAAGCTATTATTCTTTGACAGAACGCGGGCAGAAGAGAATCGATGAGGCCGCCAAGCGGATTTTCAAGCTGAAGCCTGAGGAGTGGGATGGCAAATGGAGGATCCTCATGTACTCCATCCCCGAGGAAATCCGGAGCGTCCGGGATGAACTTCGGAAAGAGCTGATCTGGAGCGGATTCGGAACAATGTCCAACAGCACCTGGCTGTCGGCTAATAATCTGGAAAAGCAGGTTGGCGATTTAATCGAGAAATATGAAATCCAGCCCTATGTCGATTTCTTTACTGCAGAGTACAAGGGTCCGCATGAGAACCTGAGGCTGGTGGAAAAAAGCTGGGACCTTGAGGATATCAATGCGAAGTATCAGGAGTTTATCAGTACATACAGCCAGAAGTACATCATCGATAAAAACAAAATACTAAAAGGGCAGCTGACAGATGCCGAGTGCTTTGTCGAGCGGGCGAAGCTGGTTCATGAATACCGGAAATTTCTGTTCGTCGACCCCGGCCTTCCAGAGGAGCTGCTGCCAGAAAAATGGCTTGGCGGCCACGCAGCCTCCCTGTTTAGTGACTATTATAGAGAGCTGGCAGAGCCTGCTTCCCGCTTTTTTGAAGCTGTCTTCAAGGAAGGCAACGCTCTCGGGAACAAAGACGAGGAGTATGATATATTAGATCATCCTTATATCCTGTAGCAGGAAGGCATCAGATGCAGAACGGCAAGTAAAGCTGACGTTCCCGCAAGTAAATCAGCGGGTTCCGCAAGTAACGGGCCTGGACTGTGATGCTGATGACACTCTAACTATATAAAATAATTAAGAAGAGAATTCTAACAGAAAATGTATCAATAAGGATGAAAATCTACAAAATTCATAGAGTTTTTACCTCTGGAAGCGGTCTTGATGCGGCCGAACGATTGCGATTAAAAAAAGAGGATGCCTGGGGCATCCTCTTTATTCATGAATCAAACAGATCTCCTGCCAGGTTTATGCGGTATTCCCTGCCTTTTTGGACATATGTATCGATGGATAGCTGGATGAGCTCCAGGTCTCTGCTGCCGATTTCACGAACGGGCTTTCCTGGTGAGCCGACGACAAGGGAACGCGGCGGTATGACTTTGCCGGCTGGAATGAGTGTATTGGCACCGATTATGCATTCCTCCCCGATTTCCGCTCCATCAAGGATGGTTGCGCCCATGCCAATGATGGACCTTTTCCGGATGGTGCAGCCGTGGAGGATTGCGTTATGGCCGACTGTGACTTCATCTTCAATGACAAGGGGTGAGCCTTCATACAAGTGGCAGGTGACGTTATCCTGGATGCTGCAGCGTTCGCCGATGGTGATTGTGTCCTCATCCCCGCGAAGGACGGCATTGAACCAGACACTGGACTCTTTTCCGATGACCACATCTCCTATGATATAGCTGCCGGGAGCCTGGAATACAGAGGGATCCACTCTGGGTTTTTTATCGAGATAGGATAGAATCATAGAAAAACTCCTTTTCTGAATTGTCTAATTTTTAAAATTAGTATAACATTATTTTTACGAAGGAGGGTATTTTTGTGAATCAACTGACTCGGGTATTGGGAATTCAGTATCCAATCATACAGGGCGGGATGGGGAACATCAGCAGCAGCATCCTGACGGCAGCGGTATCGGAGGCTGGGGCACTGGGGACGATAGGTGCCGGGACCATGGGGGCGGAAGAAGTTGAAAAAATAATCCTGAACACGAAGGAAAGAACTTCAAGGCCTTTTTCCTTGAATGTGGCGCTTGGCGTATCTCCTGACCCAAAGGGAATCCTGAGGCTTGCGGTGAAGCACAGACTGAGCACTGTTACTTTATCGGCTGGCAACCCGTCACCCTTCATTTCGCAGCTGAAGGAGAAGGGAATCAAGGTTATTGTCGTCACGGCGTCAGTGAAGCAGGCATTAAAGGCAGAAGCAGCCGGGGCGGATATCGTAGCTGCGGAGGGCTATGAGGCAGCCGGGATTAATTCCAGCCTGGAAACGACCACCCTTGCCTTAATTCCGCAGATTGTCCAGGCCCTGTCTGTTCCTGTCGCGGCGGCGGGAGGGATAGCCGATGGCCGCGGTCTTGCAGCCATGCTTGCCCTTGGTGCATCCGGTGTCCAGATGGGAACCAGATTCATTGCGACGAAGGATGCTCCTTTTCATGATACATATAAGCAGAAGATACTCGCTGCATCCGACCATGATACGGTGATTGTGGGACGAACAGCCGGAAAGATCAGGAGGCTGCTAAAATCGCCTTATGCCGATGGATTGCTGATGGCCGAGAAGAATGGAATCAGCCCGGATGAGTTCGCCCTGCTGACAACTGAGGAACAGCATAAGCTTGGGGCGCTGCGGGGAGATGAAGAGCAAGGGTTCATGAATGGCGGCCAGATCTCAGGCTTGATCACAGACATCCCATCTGTCAGGGAGCTGGTCATACGCATGGCTCAAGAAGCTAAGGAACAGCTGGCGAGTGCTTCGCTGATGATTTGAAAATGTCCTCCTAAAAGGGACATTTTTTTTGCCAGGAAGGCCCGGTACAGTGTCATCCGGCATGCATTCGCAGGATGGTGGACCCGGAGGACAGTCTATAAGTTTTTGGTTGTACGATTTATTGAATATATAAAAATTTCTAACAATTAATTGACCTCAAATTTAACGTAATGTTATGATAGCGTTAAAATAACGTTATACATATTTGGTATAAAAGCGGGTGGTCAACATGCGTTCAGGTCTTGCTTTAGGGAAAACCGCCTCGATCGATATCACAGTCACCAGGGAAATGTTTGCACAGTTTGAGGAGGAGCTGGTCCATCCCGTTTATTCCACAGTCTCAATGGTTTACCATATGGAATGGGCTTCCAGGCTGATTATCCTGCCATTTCTTGAGGACCATGAAGAAGGGATGGGAAGTGCTGTATCGGTCAGACATCTGGCACCATGCGCGGAAGGCGCGGCAGTCAGGGTTACAGCAGCTGTATCCGGACTTCGCGGAAATCAGGTGGTGACCAGGGTGAAGGCCGAAAACGAAGGCAGGACAATCGGGATTGGGAAAATTACGCAGACGATCCTGACCAGGGAAAGGATTGCGGGGATGATAAATGGAAACCAGTGAGGTTCTGAATAAAAATGAAAGCGCTATCATAATTCAGCGCGATAAAGGAGAAAAGTTTATGTTTGAGAAAATCAGAGAGCATGAACAGGTTGTATTCTGCAATGATGAGTCTACAGGCCTGAAGGCCATTATCGCCATTCACAGCACACGTCTCGGCCCGGCTCTGGGCGGCTGCCGCATGCATCCATATGAAACAGTCGATGCCGCACTTCAGGATGTACTGCGCCTGTCGAAGGGGATGACATACAAATGCGCTGCGGCCGATGTTGATTTTGGCGGCGGCAAGGCGGTTATCATCGGAGATCCGGCGAGCGGTAAAAGCCCGGAACTGTTCAGGGCCTTCGGGCAGTTTGTGGAATCCCTGAATGGGCGGTTCTACACAGGAACCGACATGGGCACCTCACCTGAGGATTTCATTCATGCCTTAAAGGAAACCAACTGCATCGTCGGTGTGGACGAAGTGTACGGCGGAAGCGGCGACTCCTCTATCCCGACGGCCCAGGGAGTGATTTACGGGCTGCAGGCAACAAACAATGCCATCTGGGGCAGCAATGACTTATCTGGAAAAACCTACAGCATCCAGGGCCTTGGCAAGGTGGGATTCAAGGTGGCAGAGGTGCTGATCGACAGCGGTGCACAGTTATATGTCACAGACATCAATCAAACGGCTGTGGACGCCATCCTTGCTAAGGCCCGCTCAGCCGGGGCTGTGGTAAAGGCGGTTGAAAGCAGCGAAATTTACTCACAGCAGGCTGATGTGTTTATCCCATGTGCCATGGGGGGCATCATCAACGATACCACCATCCCCGAACTGCAGGTCAAGGCTGTTGCAGGATCTGCGAATAATCAGCTTCAGGAAGAAAGGCACGGAAGGATGCTCCAGGAAAACGGAATTCTGTACGCACCGGATTATATCGTCAACAGCGGCGGCCTGATCCAGGTTGCTGATGAATTGTATTCCCCCAACAAGGAAAGAGTCCTTAGAAAGACAAAGGCTATCTATAACTCTCTTCAAAATATCTACAGCTGCGCGGAACGTGAAGGCATGACCACCATTGAAGCCGCCAATATGTTCTGCGAAAAAAGGATCGAAGCAAGCACGCGGCGGAACAGCTTCTTTTCCCATATGAAACGGCCGAAGTGGGCAGTAAGGGTCTGATTGCTTTGAAAATAAAAAGAGAATAAAAGACTGATTGACTGACTGCATCCGCAAATGTAATCCCGGCAGAAACTGAATCTGGCAGATTTCACAGGCGGGGCCGGGGGCAATAAGTTCAGGAGGAGGAGAACATGGATAAGTCTTTCCCGATTTTTCAAGTGATGGATCAGGATGGGAATCTAGTGTCAGGGGAGCACAGGGATCTTGTGACTGTTGAGCGGGTTAAGATGTTTTACAGGGAAATGATTAGAATCAGGAGGTTTGACCGGAAGGCGGTCAGCCTGCAGCGGCAGGGGCGGATCGGGACGTATGCACCATTTGAAGGACAGGAGGCATCACAGGCGGGAAGCGCAATTGCGCTTGCGTCTGGCGACTGGATGTTCCCGACTTACCGGGATCATGGAGCAGCCATGACTTTCGGCCATTCGCTCCGGAGTATCCTCCTTTTCTGGAACGGGAGAAATGAAGGCTGTGTACCTCCGCCAGATAGAAAGATCTTCCCGCCGGCCATCCCGATTGCCACACAGATACCGCACGCAGCCGGCGCCGCCCTCGCTGAAAAGAGGAAGGGCACAAGGAATGCAGCGATCTGCTATTTTGGTGACGGAGCAACCTCTGAGGGAGATTTCCATGAGGGCTTGAATTTTGCCAGTGTGTTCAAATCACCTGTGGTGTATTTCAACCAAAATAATCAGTATGCGATCTCTGTGCCGGTCAGCAGGCAGATGAATTCAAGAACCATTGCGCAGAAGGCGGTCGCCTATGATATGGACGGGGTGCGCGTGGATGGTAACGATGTGTTTGCAGTATATATTCAGACCGGCATTGCGCTGGAGCGGGCACGTGACGGCAGGGGGCCGACCCTCATTGAGGCATTGACCTGGAGGTATGGCGCCCATACAACAGCAGATGATCCATCAAAATACCGTGACCAGTCTGAAAGTGCCGCACGGAGGGCCGAATCAGATCCTCTCCTCCGGCTTGAACGCTGGCTGCAAAATGAAGGCGCCTGGGATCCTGACTGGGTGAAGGCCGTGGAAGAGGAAGCCGGTGCCGAAATCGATGCGGCCATCCTTGAAATGGAGAACTATCCAGCAGCTGATCCTGCTGTGATTTTTGATTATGTATTTGAAAAGCCGACATGGACGATAGAGAAGCAGAAGAAGGCCTATCTCGAGCTGGCCGGGGAGGGATCGTGGTGAAGACAGCACAAAAGATAAGGACACTGACCCTCGTGGAAGCGGTGAAGGATGCACTGGATGTTATGCTTTCGGAGCATGAAGATGTGATTGTGCTCGGCGAGGACATCGGTGTGAACGGCGGTGTGTTCCGGGCTACCGAGGGGCTTCAGGAAAAGTACGGAGATGAGCGGGTGGTGGATACTCCGTTAAGCGAGGCCGGCTTTGTCGGTGCGGCAATCGGCATGGCAGCAGGCGGTTTCCGCCCAGTTGTCGAAATTCAGTTCCTTGGCTTCATCTACCCGGCATTCGAACAGATTATGACCCATGCCTCAAGGCTCCGGATGAGGACGCTGGGCCATTACTCTGTACCGATGGTCATCCGGGCTCCTTACGGTGCAGGAGTCCGTGCGCCTGAAATCCATTGTGACAGCACAGAATCCCTGTTCACCCATATGCCGGGAATCAAGGTAGTCTGCCCGTCCAGCGCTTATGACGCGAAGGGCTTAATGATTGCTGCCATCGAGGATCCGGATCCCGTACTGTTCCTCGAACCGATGAAGAGCTACCGCTCGGCAAGGGATGAGGTTCCCGAAGGCCGGTATCTGGTGGAAATCGGGAAAGGCAGAAAACTTACCGAGGGAAGCGATGTGACGGTTATCTGCTGGGGAGCGATGGTGCCTGTCGCGATGAAGGCCTGCCAGGGTATGAAGGAGCACGGAATAAGCTGCGAGGTCCTGGATTTGCGTACACTGTATCCTCTTGACCGGGAACTCATCGTAGATTCTGTCCAAAAAACGGGGCGCACCGTGATTGTCCATGAAGCGCACGCCACGGGCGGCATAGGGTCTGACATCATCGGACTGATCAATGATGAAGCCTTCCTCTATCAGAAGGCGCCGGCAGAGAGGGTCACAGGCTGCGATGCCCCCGTCCCATACTTTGGCTTCGAGGATCATTATCTGCCGACACCCGAGCGGGTGGCGGCGGGGATAAAAAAAGTGATGAGGTTTTAGGAGGTGTCACGGTGGTTGAAGTGAAGCTCAGCGATATAGGCGAAGGAATGACAGAGGCTGATATTAATTGTCTCCTGGTTAAGGCGGGGGATGTGGTCAAGGCGGATGAACCGCTGGTGGAGGTCCAGACAGATAAAATGACTGCAGAAATTCCCGCTCCCCGGCCGGGCATCATCAAAAACATCCTTATAGAAGCAGGCCAGTCCGTCAAGGTCGGCACTACCCTGCTTATAATGGAAGATTTGCACGAAGCATCCGGCACCCAGTCAGAACATGAATATTCTTTTCAAAGCGGGCAATCCGCAGGAATATCCTCTGCCATACAGCCGCATCCAGTGCCGGGTAGGATACTCGCTTCTCCCTATACAAGGAAAATAGCCAGGGAGCTTGGCATTGATTTAAGCGCCGTACAAGGATCGGGCCCTTCAGGCAGGATTCTGGATGAAGATGTGCTCGCCCTGTCGCAGGCAAAAGAACCTGTAATCAAGAAAGAAATAAGTTCCCCAGAGAAGCAGAAAACCCGGGAGTCCTTTCAGAGGAAGGATGCGGGTAAAGACATCATCCCATTCCGCGGCCGCCGGAAACAGATTGGAAAAGCGATGGTCTCCTCAGTCTATACTATTCCCCACTGCACGCATTTCGAGGAAATTGATGTAACCGGGCTGATGGATATCCGGGAAGAGCTGAAGGCTTCTGGCAGGCCGGTTTCAGCTTCCTGTTTCTTCATTAAAGCATTGTCCATTGCGCTCACGGAGTTCCCGGTTTTCAATGCGGAACTGGATGAAGAGGAAGAAAGCATCAGGCTGATAAAGGAGCACCACATCGGGATTGCCGTGGACGCACCGCAGGGACTGATTGTGCCTGTCCTCCGGCATGTGGAAAAAAAGAACCTGCGGGTTATCGGGGAAGAGATGAAGGAATTGACCCGCCGTGCGCTGGAAGACGGGCTGTCTGCCAGAGATATATCAGGCGGCACATTTACCATCAGCAATGTTGGCCCGCTCGGCGGCAGCATCGGGGCAACTCCGATCATTCAGTATCCCCAGACGGCCCTGGTTTCTTTCCATAAGACGAAGAAAAGACCGGTAGTGACAGACCAGGATGAAATTGCCATCCGGTCCATCATGAATATCTCCATGTCATTTGATCACCGGGTGGCAGACGGTGCTTCAGCCGTGAAATTCACAAACCGGTTTGCTGAACTTATAGAAAATCCAAAATTGCTTTTCCTGGAGCTGATCTAAATGGTGGTAGGTGAATTGGCGCACGAGAAGGAACTGGTGATTATCGGCGGGGGTCCAGGGGGATATCACGCCGCGATCAGGGCAGCGCAGCTTGGCAGCCGGGTTACCCTAATAGAAAGAGAGAATCTGGGCGGAGTCTGCCTCAATAAAGGCTGCATCCCATCCAAGGTATTTGCACACGGAGCAGAACGCCTGGCTTCTGCCATGGATAACGAACAGTGGGGCATCAGGGCGGAAAATCTCCGCTTCGATCTGTCACGTCTGATTCAGCGGAAAGAAGAGACGGTGGGCCGGCTCCGTATGGGAGTGGAGGCCCTCTGCCGTGCCAATAAAATTGAAATCGTTAAAGGAAATGCATTTTTTATCTCCCCGGATAAGCTGGGGGTGGAAAGTGAAAACAGCTATGAGGTCTTCCGGTTCAAGCATGCCATTATTGCAGCCGGCGGCAGGCCGGAAGCTCCCTCGTTCATCCCTGCCGCCGCAAGTCCCCGTATATATGACCCGTGGACAATTGCGGACCTCGGGAAATTGCCGGAGAAGCTGATTGTTTTTGGAAGCGATTATATTGCGCTCGAAATGGCGATGAACTTCCGGATATTTGGTTCAGAGGTCTGCCTGATCCTGGATGAGGGCAAGTCAGACTTCCCATTCGATTCATCCATCAACAGGGAACTGAGACGCATCCTGAAGAAAAAGGGAATTGCTGTTGAGGCTGAATGTGTGGCAGAGCATGCCCAAATCTCCGAAATAGGTGTCGCTTTACATCTGTCTGGAAAAAAAGGCATAAAGGTGGTCGAAGGAAGCCATCTCTTTTTCACATCAGTCATCAGGCCTGAACTGGAGGAACTGGGGGCTGTGAGGATCGGGCTTGCCGTGACTCCGGACGGATATCTAAAAGTCGACAGCACTGGAAGGACCTCGCACCCGGGCATCTTTGCTGTCGGCGACATTACTCCGGGAGTAAAGCTCGCCGCTAAAGCGATTAAGCAGGGAAAGACTGCGGCTGAAACCATTGCGGGGCGGAACAGCGAGAATGATTTCCGCTTCCTCCCTTATACTGCCAGGATCCGGCCGCCGGCTGTAAAGGCAGGATTGACGGAAAGGGAGGCCAGGGACCAGGGATATGACACGGGTACAGGGGAGTTTGCGTTCAGTGCCAGCGGTTATGCAGAACTGACCGGGAGAAAAGAAGGAATTGCGAAGCTTGTTTTTGACAGGAAGTCCGATATCCTCCTTGGTGTCCATATGATAGGTGAAGGAGCAATAGAACTCGCCTCCGCCGGAATTCAGGCGCTTGAGATGGCTGCCCGGGATGAAGATCTTATCTTTCCAGCTTATCCCCACCCTGCCCTTGGGGAAGCGCTGCTCGAAGCAGCGGAAGCATTTAAAGGGGAGAGCATCCATACTATGCCGCGGAAATCGAAAATAACTGCAGAGTGACCTTCATCACATCAAAGCATTATAGCTTTACACCACATTCTTGAGGAGTTAAAACCTGCTGCGTTAAAATAAGTTTGAATATACAAATATTAACAGGAGGCGATTTTTATGAAAGAGAAAGCAATGGCACCGGACACGGCAGTTGAGGATTTTTTTCCGGTAAAAGAAGTGGATTATCTGGAAATCTATACAGGTAATGCCAAGCAGGCAGCTCATTTTTTCAGCACAGCCTATGGCTTGAAGGCGGTTGCTTATTCAGGGCTTGAAACAGGCAATCGGGAGACGGTTTCTTATGTTCTGCAGCAGAGGAGGATCCGGCTTGTGATCACCGGCTCCCTGAACGAAAGCACCCGTGTTTCATCCTTTGTCAAAGCACATGGAGACGGAGTCAGGGATATCGCTCTCACTGTCGATGATGTAGAGAAGGCCTATCGTGAAGCGGTCAGCCGCGGTGCAATTGAAATCCAGCCGCCTTATCAGATTTCAGACGAGTACGGGGTTGTAAAAAAAGCGGTGATCGGTACATATGGAGACACCATCCATACCCTTGTGGAAAGAAAGGATTATAAAGGGCCGTTTATGCCGGGATTTGAGGCATATCAATCACCCGTACCGTGTAAGGATGCCGGCTTTATCGGTATAGACCATGTTGTCGGCAACGTTGAGAGGATGGAAGAGTGGGTGGAATACTACAGCAAGGTGATGGGCTTTAAAGAGATGAAGCACTTCTCGGATGAAGATATCAGTACCGAGTATTCAGCCCTGATGAGCAAGGTCATGCATAATGGCGGGCGGATTAAATTTCCGATCAATGAACCGGCTGAGGGGAAGCGGAAATCACAGATCCAGGAATACCTGGAATTCTATAACGGCCCAGGCGTACAGCATCTAGCCATTTTGACCGAGGACATCGTCAGCACTGTGGCAGCACTCCGGGAGAACGGGGTGGAGTTCCTGTCCACCCCCGATTCCTATTATGAGATGCTCTCAGAGCGTGTCGGCAAAATTGATGAGGAAATTGAAAAACTGAAGGAACTCAGCATTTTGGTGGACCGCGATGATGAAGGCTATCTGCTGCAAATCTTTACGAAGCCGATTGTAGACCGGCCGACTCTCTTTATTGAAATCATTCAGCGGAAGGGTGCAAGGGGCTTTGGTGAAGGGAACTTCAAGGCCCTGTTTGAATCGATCGAGCGGGAGCAGGCAAGGCGCGGCAATCTATAAGTCTGCAGGCGGATGAGGGGCAGGGTTCCCCTTTTCCGTTTATCAAAGATGGAGGGATAAGGAATGAAGATCGCAGTCCATGTACATGACAGCCTGTATGAAGGCGGACGGATCCATACGGCAGAGCTGAATCCTGTGGGCCGTCTTGCAGGGGCCGCCTATACACGCCCGGCGGCCAGTACATTCGACCTGCCGCGAAGGCAGGTGGAATCGTGAAATTCATTACCTTTAAAAAGAAGGATAACTCGATAAAGGCGGGCTGGATCCATGACGGTTCCATGGCTGTGGATATGCATGAAGCATCGGGCGGGGTCCTGCCGGGGGATATGATTTCGTTTATAGAGAATCATGACAAACTGAGAGATGAGCTTACGGCTTGCAAGGAGGCGGCCGAAAAAGGAATCGGCTGTTACCGCCTGGAGGATATTGAACTGCTCGCACCGCTTCCATTTCCAAAAAGCATCAGGGATTTCTACGCATTCGAGCAGCATGTTAAAACGGCCAGGAAGAATCGGGGACTCGGGATGATTGAAGAATGGTATGAAATCCCGGTGTTTTATTTTACCAATCATCTGGCAGTCAAGGGTCCTGGTGATACGATTCTGCGTCCGAAGGGTTGTTTCAGGCTTGATTATGAACTGGAGATTGCCTGTGTGATCGGCCGACAGGGAAGGAATATCGGACCAGGGGAGGCAGAGGATCATATTTTCGGATTTTTCATCATGAACGACTGGAGTGCCCGGGATCTGCAGCAAAAAGAAATGAAGGTGGGCCTCGGGCCGGCCAAGGGTAAGGATTTTGCCACATCCCTCGGTCCCTATCTCCTGACGAAGGACGACCTCGAGCCGAAGCGGGCCGGGAAAGGGTATGACCTGGTGATGAAGGCACGGGTGAATGGCCGGGAGCTCTCACTTGGAAATATGAAGGAATTATATTACTCATTCGGCGAGATGATCGCCAGGGCGTCGGCAGGTACGACGTTATATCCGGGGGAAGTGATTGGCTCCGGGACGGTGGGGAGCGGCTGCATCCTGGAACTTGGCACCGGGGTCCATCGCTGGCTTGAGCCCGGGGATAAAGTGGAGCTCGAGATTGAAAAGCTTGGTGTGTTAATGAATTCTATATCTGAGGAATAGAGAGAGGGCGAGGTCATGTATTATCGTACGCTTGGAAACATTCCAAGAAAGCGCCATACTATTTTCAGAAAAGATGATGGTTCGCTGTACAGGGAACAGGTTATGGGGACAAAGGGATTCTCAGGAACGCAGTCCATCCTGTATCATCATCATATGCCGACCGAGGTGGCATCTTCTGAGCTGCTCGGTCCGTATCTTCCGCAGTACGAGGAACCGGGAGCGCTCAGCCACAGGCATTTTTTCACGGATCAGTTAAGCAGGAAGGGAGACAGTCTCACTGGACGGGAGTATATTCTGGGCAATGATGATCTGCTGATCGGGATGCTGCATCCTGAAAAATCGATGGACTCTTACTATCGGAATGGAGACGGCGATGAAATGCTGTTTATCCACCATGGCTCAGGGACTGTGGAAACGATGTTTGGATCGATCAGCTACCGGCCTGGTGATTACATCATCATTCCGATAGGCACTATCTACAGGGTGGTGCCCGGGACAGGAGAAACCAAGATCCTTTTTGTGGAGGCATTCAGCCAGATCACCACTCCACGCAGATACCGGAATGAATACGGTCAGCTGCTGGAGCACAGTCCATTTTGCGAACGGGATCTCCGCGGTCCTGAGAAACTGAACACATTCACGGAAAAGGGTGAGCATGAGGTGATTACAAAAAGCAGGGGCTTTCTGCACCGTCATATGCTGAATCATCATCCGCTCGATGTGGAAGGCTGGGACGGCTATCTCTATCCATGGGCCTTCAATATTGAGGACTTTGAACCCATTACGGGCAGGGTCCACCAGCCGCCGCCTGTCCATCAGACGTTCGAGGGCCATAATTTTGTTGTCTGCTCCTTTGTCCCGCGGCTCTATGATTACCATCCCGAAGCGATCCCTGCCCCGTATTACCACAGCAATGTCAACAGCGATGAACTGCTTTATTATGTAAAAGGAAACTTCATGAGCAGGAAGGGCGTCAAGGAAGGCTCCATCACGCTCCATCCGAGCGGAATCCCGCATGGGCCGCACCCAGGCAAAACAGAAGGCAGCATAGGCAAAAAAGAAACTCTCGAACTCGCCGTCATGATCGATACCTTCAAACCGCTGAAGATCGTCAAAAATAAAGGGAGCATAGAGGATAAGCAGTATATGTATTCCTGGATCCATTAAGCAGGATAAAAAACCGAAATGCCCGCGTACAAGCCGTGCATTTCTTTATTTCTTCCTCTGGCGGAAAAAATTGTAATAAGCAGTGGATGAATGGGCCATACTATCTCCTTGAAGACACCGTATCACCACCCGAGGAGGAATGCCTTTATGCCAGATAAACCGACCATTACTTCATCTGAACTGGGAGCCCTGTGGCTTACCTATCAGCAAAAGACGATGATATCCCGGATGCTGGAGTATTTCATCGAAAAGGCCGATGAAGAAGCTGCCAAGGAAATCATGAACGGATTATATAATGAGATTAAACCCTTTATATCAAGGATTGAGGGGATCTTCCAGGACAGCGGGGCTGTCGTGCCTCGGGGATTTACAAAAGAGGATGTATTCACAGATGCTGCACCGCTGTATGATTACGGATTTGACATTATGTTTATACGGATGATCAAGGAAATCAGCATGGCCATGCACGCCTTGAATATCACCATGTCCTACCGGAAGGATATTATCCTGTTATTCAAGGGCCTGACGGGTATGACCCAGAAGTATTATAATGAATCCACTCAGTACCTGCTGGAGCGGGGTCTGCTGATGAGGTCGCCGTATGTGTCGATGCCGCGGGAAATCGAATTCGTCGAGGATACCCATTATCTCGCTGGCCTCAATCCCTTTCAGCAGAGGCGGGTCCTGAATACGATTGAGGTTTCTCAGCTGTATCATGCCCTCGAATCAAATGTCACCGGCATGCAGATGATCATCGGCTTTGCCCAGGCGGCTAAGGAGCCTGAAGTCAGTAAATATTTTATGGAAGGGGCAGAACTTTCGAAAAGCATCATAAAAGAGCTAAGGGATATTTTACTGGACAGCGACATCCAGGTGCCCGGGCAGGCTGGAGGCATTCCAACAAGGTCGACGGAATCGCCATTTTCAGACAAAATCATGCTTTATTGTGTAAGCCTGTTCTCGACTTTCTCCATCGGCGGAAATTCGCTCGGAACCGCATTCAGCCTGCGGCATGACCTGCCGGCAAAAATCAGTATCATCATGAAGGACATATTTGAGTACGCCAACAAAGGCGCCAAATTGATGATCAAGCACAAATGGTTGGAGCAGCCCCCGAGTATGGAGAGCCGGAAGGACATTGCCTCAGAATAATATTTGCCGAGGGCTGGTTCGCATCAGTCCTTTTTGTGACATTGGGATTTGGGACCAAAAACAGAACTTCCACCAAGCAGGAGGTTCTTTTTTTGTTTTACTGGGCCTTTTGTAAAAGTGAAAGAGTCAAAACAATTGTTGAAAAGATACCTGCAGACATTAGAGCTCCTATCTTTATCCGATTGTTTCTTTTACTCTTCTCTTCTGAAGATTTACGGGTTCACGGGATATTGTAATCCCAATAACAATTGATATACCAGCCGTCAGTAAAACCATCCTGCTGCCAGCACCTTCTGATTATTATGAAGCAAATTTTATTCGTAAGGCTGGTTAGCCTAAGGGCATCATATGAAACCGTAATTTATTTGACTTACAAGAGATTCTTTAAGGCGGAAGTTTCCTTTTTAATCTGTCCTTCTTATTCGCTGCTTCCGGCGGGAAGGATGGAGCGGGTCGAAGAAAATCTTATCTTGTTTTGTAATCGGTCAAATGCTGTCGCAATATAGGATTTTTTTCGCAGTTTATTCTCCTTAAAATACTTTTCCAGTACAGGAATAATATGTTTAGGTCCTTTAGTCCCTGGGTAAAAAGTTTTGTATGGAAGAATTAGGTAATTTTTTTCATAGTTCAATTTTACCGTTTTTGTCAGAATTTAATGATATTATTGGTTAGTTATTATCCAATAAATTACAATGTAAATGATTAAAATTTTAAGGAGTGATTTTGATGTCAGGTAATATCAGATTAACACCTGAGGAACTGCGTGGAGTCGCCAGCCAATACCAAACTGAGAGCGGCAATGTGCAGGATTTAGTGGCAAGGCTCGATAACATGAGCAGCCACCTTCAAGAGATTTGGGAGGGTGCCTCCAGCCAGGCGTTCGCTGATCAGTACCAGCAGCTAAGACCTTCTTTTGAAAAAATGGCTACATTGCTTACTGAAGTTTCCCAGCAGCTTAACAGCTCTGCTACTGTCCTTGAGGACACAGACAATCAGATTGCAAGCCAGATCAGAGGATAATAACCACCATAATCTAAGTAATGGGGAAGGAGCGCGTAAATCTGTTTTTAGGTTATGGCGCTCCTTTCTTTTGTAAGAGGTGAGGGCAATATACATACAGGTTACAATTGATCTGAAGAATTATACGGGTGAGGTATTTGACATACAGCTATCGGATTTTCTGCCCGTCAAAAAGGTCATCGATATCGTCTGGCAGGTTAAAAGGGTGGGAGAGACACCTAGAGAGGGATATTGGATAAGGATTCCGAACAAGGACCTGGTTGTACAGGGGTATGAATCCCTGCTTGAGAGCGGCATAACAAATGGAGATAGAATAGAAATCTTATAGAATGGAAGTTCTAACCCTTTTCCATAAGACAAAGGAGTATCAGGAATGGAAGGTAGAAAACCGTCGTATCTAGAAGAACTGACAACGGCTGGGATTAAGCGTGACGGAAGCCGCGTCTTTTTTACATTGCAGCGGTCAAGGATCAAGCTGCAGGACAGGCTTGAAATCAGCTTTCTGCAGGAGCTCGAATCTACATTGAAACGGAAAATTGAAGTGACTGAGGATGAAGCCGTCATAAAAGTGGAGCTGCCGGAGGGCTATCTGACCTTTGGCCAGATCCAGAAGAAGACCCAGCTTGCCAGGCTGTTCTTTGCACATCAGGTGGTAAAGAAAGTGAGAAATCATGGTGCACAGAGGCTGAACCTGGTAATAAGCCCGGAAAATATCTCTGCCGACCCAGGTCTGACGCCTCACTTCCTGTACTATGGTGTGAAGGAAAGCCTGCCTCCCTATGAAAAGGATGACGGGCGGCTCCTGAAGGAAGTCAAGGCAGCGGCAGCTGTCATGGCCGATGGAAAGCACAGCTTCAATGCTTATTATAAATATCACCAAACCATAAAGCTGTCGCAGACAGCAAAGGATATCATGGCAGCAGACAGCTATGCCGCGCTGGAGTCCATCCTCGAAGAAGAAATCAAAAGAGTGGAACAGAGAGAAAGCACATATGCACATATACCCCTTAAAAGATGGAAGATAACCCGTTTTTCGCTGATTGGTGCTGCGGTCCTATTATTGCCGGCCATTATTTATATCCTATATTCATTCTTTTTTCAGCAGCCTAAAATGGACGCGTATGTTAAAAGCGGGGAGTATTTCCTTGAAGATAAATACAGCAGTGTGATTGAGGAGCTTGAAGGATTTGATGCAGAGGATATGCCATATGTCGTTCAATATGAACTGGCGTCCTCCTATGTCAAAAATGAAAGCCTGGGGGAGGAACAGCGGACTGCGGTCAATAATCTGCTTACCCTCCAGACGGAACCGAAATACTTCCTCTACTGGATTTATATCGGACGCGGAATGAACAAGGAGGCTGTCGATCTGGCCAGGGCGCTAGAGTTCAGGGACCTGGTGATTTACGGGCTTTTAAAATATAAAGAAGACATCAAGGCAGACGATGACCTGACAGGCAAGGAAAAGCAGGAAGATCTTGATGCAATCGAGCAGGAAGTCAGCCAGTATGAAAAGGATGTAGAAGAGGAGAAAAAGCTCCTGGAAGAAGAGAAGAAGCAGGCAGAAGAACAGGCTGCTGCAGAACAGGCTGAAAAGGAAGCGGAAGCGAAGTCAGCAGCTGCAAGGCAGCAGAAGGAAGCCGATGCGGGGGAAAAGGCAGGCGGAGCAGCCGCCAAAGCTAAGGCAGAGCCTAAGAAGAAAGAATAGGTTCATAGAAAAGAGCTATCTAGGAGTTGAAACTGAGTGGGTCTATTATGGATCTTTTATAAAGAGTCCTATCAGCAGGTGAAGGTAGAGGAAAAGATAAATGGGACGATATCGATCGGAAGCAGCGGGGACCACACTGTCACCATCCAGAGGCTGAAAACGGAAAGCGGGCCTATCGAGCTTATTCAGGGGAGCGGCGGGAATTATTCTGTCCGATACTCTGGAGAGCCGCTCGGAATTGTCATTCCAGGGACTCCCATCACAGTTCATATAGATGGAGCTGCAGTCAGCTTTTATCTGGAAAGGGATCAGCCGCAGTCATCCGTGTATTATATTGGCGGACGGAAGGAAATCACCTTTGCCGCCGACCGGGAGGCTGATTTTTCAAAAAAGGGAGCCTTGCCGTTCAATAAGGAAACCGGCGGATTCACCCTCGTGTATAAACGGGGGAAGTGGCGGGTTCAGGCAGCCTCGGACAATCCCGTTTATATGAATGGGGAAATACAGAGGGGAGAAGCGGACCTGAGGAGAGGGGATGTTCTGTTCTGGCCGTTCATGTCTGTTTCCCTGCTGGAGGATGATCTCCTGCAGATCCAGACTTCGGAGGAGCATTCCTCAAAGCTCCCGAAAACGCTGCCGCCCACTTCGGAGATGCAGAAGAATTATCCTCAATACAGAAGGACGCCGAGGATGGTCTATGACCTGCCTAAAGATAAGGTCACCCTGTCCTTCCCTTCACATGAAACTGATAATAATCAGCGCGGGCTGTGGATGATCATCCTGCCTCCGCTCATCATGCTTTTGGTGATGGGTACCATTGTCATTATCCAGCCAAGGGGCCTCTTCATCCTGATTTCGATTGTTATGTTTATGACGACGATGGTCACCTCGACGGTCCAGTACTTCAAGGACAAGGGCACCCGTAAGGAGCGGAAGCGGAAGCGGCGGGAAATGTATACCAGATACCTTGAGCACAAGCGTGCAGAACTTGAGGGCTTGAAGTCTGAGCAGGCAAAGGTTTTAACCTACCATTATCCAGACTTTGAAAGGATGAAGTACCTGGCGGGATTCATCAGCGACAGGATCTGGGAAAGAACAGCCGAAAGCTATGATTTCCTTCATGTCAGGGCCGGAAAGGCGGATATCCCTTCAAGCTATGAAGTGTCTATGTCAAGCTCTGATACAGCCAACAGAGAGATTGATGATCTGGTTGAACAGTCCCAGGCTATGGCCAGGGTTTATCGGAAAGTGGAGAATGTTCCGCTTGCCATCAACCTTTCGGAAGGGGCGGTCGGTTTCATCGGCAAGCCCTCTATCGTAAAGAGAGAGCTTCAGCAGATTGTCGGACAGATTGCCTTCCTCCACAGCTATCATGATATCCGGTTTGTTGCCATTTTTGACAAGCAGGAATATAAGGACTGGGAATGGATGAAATGGCTTCCGCACTTCCAGATGCCGCACTCCTTTGCGAAGGGGCTGGTCTATGATGAGCAGACCAGGGATCAGCTCTTGTCATCTTTGTATCAGATTATAAGGAGCAGGGATATAGAGGAGGACAAAGGTAAAATCCGGTACATTCCCCATTTCATCTTCATTGTCGCGAACCCATCTCTGATTTCGGAACATGTCATCCTGGAATATCTGGAAGGAAGACATGAAAGTATAGGGCTGACAACCTTATTTGCAGCTGAGTCCAAGGAAAGCCTGACAGAGAACATCCACACCGTTATTAAATATGTAAATGACCATGAAGGGGAAATCCTCATCCAGCATCATAAGGCAGTACATACACCATTCGTCCTTGATGAACATTCCCAAGAAGGCAATGAACGATTTGCAAGGACGCTCAGATCCCTTGACCATCAGAAGGGCATGAACAATTCCATTCCTTCGATGGTATCTTATTTGCAGCTTTATAATGTCAAAGATGCAGAAGAGCTGCCAATAGAATCATACTGGGTCAGAAATCAGTCTTCTCAGTCGCTGGCTGTACCGATCGGACTGAAAGGGAAGAAGGATCTCGTAGAACTGAACCTCCATGAAAAGGCCCATGGCCCCCACGGTCTTATTGCCGGAACAACAGGGTCTGGGAAAAGTGAGCTGCTTCAGACCTATATTCTGTCACTTGCAACTCAGTTCCACCCGCATGAGGTGGCATTCCTGCTGATTGATTATAAAGGCGGGGGAATGGCGCTTCCATTCAGGAATATGCCCCATCTTCTCGGGACAATCACCAACATCCAGGGAAGCAGGAACTTCAGTGCCCGGGCGCTTGCATCCATCAAGAGCGAGCTCAAGAAGCGCCAGAGGCTGTTTGATCAATATGAAGTCAATCATATCAATGACTATACGGATTTGTACAAAGAAGGAAAAACAAAAGAACCGCTGCCGCACCTTTTCCTGATATCAGATGAATTTGCCGAGCTGAAGAGCGAGGAGCCCGATTTTATAAGGGAGCTCGTCAGCGCGGCCCGCATCGGGCGAAGCCTGGGCGTTCATTTGATCCTGGCCACACAGAAGCCGGGCGGGATCATAGACAATCAGATCTGGAGCAACGCACGCTTCAGGATTGCTCTGAAGGTACAGGATGAGAATGATTCAAAGGAAATCATTAAAAACGGCGATGCCGCTGGCATTACCGAAACAGGCCGGGGATATCTGCAGGTAGGGAACAACGAGGTATATGATCTGTTTCAATCCGCATGGAGCGGGGCTCCATATCTCGAGGATACATATGGTGCCGAAGATGAAGTCGCATTTGTCACAGATTTGGGCCTTGTCCCGATCTCAGGCATTTCGGCCAGAATGCAGCAGGGCAGAAAGCAAAAACTGACCGAAATCGAAGCCGTTGTAAAACAGATCATCAGAGTGCAGGAGAAACTGGGTGTCAAGAAGCTTGCAAGCCCGTGGCTGCCTCCGCTTGAGGGCAGGGTGATCTATAAAGGGCCAGGCCTCGGCAAAAACCGTTTTGCCATCGGCCTGAAGGATGAACCTGAGAAACAAAGCCAGGTTCCTTATGAATTTACCCTGATTGAGGATGGGAATGTAGGGGTGTTCGGCACCTCGGGATTTGGAAAATCAACCACGATTCTCAATCTTTTGATGAACTTTGCCTCCGGGCATTCACCAGAGGAAATGATTTATTATATTTTTGACTTCGGCAACGGAGCCCTTCTTCCGCTGCGCCAGCTATCACATACGGCGGATTATTTTCGCATTGATGAGCAGAGGAAGATTGAGAAATTCCTCATGTTCATCAGAACCGAAATGGAGTCCCGGAAGCAGATCTTCCTAGCCGCAGAGGTCAGCAGCCTGACGATGTATAACAAAAAGGCTGAAAAGAAGCTGCCGCTGATCTTCATCGCAGTAGATAATTTTGACCTGGTGAAGGAAGAGATGCAGGATATTGAAAATCAGTTTACACAAATTGCACGGGACGGCCAGTCGCTCGGGGTGTTTATGATCATATCCGCGACCCGGATCAATGCGGTCCGCCAGCCTCTGATGAATAACCTGAAAACAAAGGTGATCCATTATCTTATGGATAACTCTGAAAGATATGCGCTTGTGGGCAGGACTCCGTATGATATTGAACCGGTGCCGGGAAGGGCCCTTATCAAGGAAGACACAGCCAGCCTGACCCAGATTTATATGCCGGCAGACGGCCGGGACGATTATCAGGTGCTCGAAAACCTGAAATTGAAAATATCCGGACTGAATGAAAAATACAGGAAGGCAAGGAAGCCGAGGGCCATACCCATGCTGCCATCTGTGCTTGGAACGGATACATGGGGTGCCTTATATGGTGTCAAAAGCCAGGAAGGCCTTATCCCGATCGGTCTTGATGAAGAACATGTTCTGCCTGTCTATATGAACCTCAAGGTGGACAGGCACTATCTTGTGGTCGGACAGTCCCGTAAAGGAAAAACCAACGCCCTTAAGGTGATGCTCCATTCATTGATGGGCCAGCAGCTGGGGGGGATTGGGATATTCGATGCCATCGATAGGGGACTATCCGGCTATGCGGCAAGAGACGGTGTCAGTTACCTGGATAACAAGGATCATATATCCGATTGGATTGAATCGATGGACGCAATATTCCAGGAAAGGGAGCAGCAATATCTCCGCTCCATCCAGGAAAGCACTGCACATCTGCTGTCCTTTAAGCCGGTCATCCTGCTTATCGACAGCATTTCACGCTTCCAGCAGACGGTGGATGCGAGGATTCAGGATAAGCTCTCGGGCTATATCAAGCATTACAGCCATCTCGGCTTCAGCATGATTGCCGCAGGGAATTCCAATGAGTTCTCAAAGGGCTTTGATTCACTGACAAGTGAGCTGAAGCAGATCAGGCATGCCCTGCTGCTGATGAAAAAGTCAGAACAGAGTTTGTTTACACTGCCGTTTTCAAGAAAAGAAGAAGAAATTCAGCCGGGGTTCGGCTATTACGTGGATAACGGCCGCGAATTCAGGATTCAGATCCCGAAGGCTGCAGAAGAGAAAGAATTAGTAAAAGAGAAGAGCAGGTGAAATAAATGACAGGAAAACTGAGAGGGCTGAAGATCGTTGCCGCCATGCTGATCATCCTGGTGCTGCCCAGTTTATTCTTTACTTATATAGGCCATGAGCCAATGAAGGAAAAAAGTAAAGCGTCCAGGCAGATTGCCGTGGTAAACGATGATATCGGCTCAGAATTCGATAAAGAGCCCGTTAACTTTGGCCAGGAAATCACTCCAGCGCTTGAAGAGGAGTCAGAATACAGCTGGCAGGTGGTTTCCAGGAGCACTGCGGAAAAAGGGCTTGTTTCACAGGAATACGATGCCGTGGTATATTTTCCGTCCGATTTTTCCCGGAATATATTGACCTATGATGAAGAGTCGCCATTGAAGGCATCGGTCAAATACGATATACAAAGCAATTTGGATGCAAAAAACAAGGAAAAGATCCAGAAGGAGCTCGAGGTATCCAAAAGCAAGATGAATAAGCATATCTCTACTTTATACTGGAGCGTCGTTTCCCAGTCGGTGGAGGATATCCGGAAGAAGTTTGATAAAATCCTGGAAAAAGAGATTGCTTTTCAGGATACCATCTACAACTTTTATAATCCCAACTCAGAAAAGCTGGCTGAAGAAATTGACCAGCAGCGTAAAATGATTGAATCATTATTTGCATCCACAAAGGATGCAGGCAAAGTCTCCGCAGCTTCTGCGGCAGATGCTGAAAAGAGTAAGCAGGAAGTGGCTGCCTTCGTTGATGCAGTCAACAAGTATAGAGAATATCAGCAAAAACAGAATGAAGTCTTTGCGATGACAGCGCAGCAGAATAAGCTGATGCTTGAGGAAAGCTTAAGCAAATACGAGACGATGCTGAATGATGGTGTCCGCACGATTGCCGACAGACAGCTTGAAGCAAGCCCCGAGTTCCAGATGGATGATACAGCCCTGAAGGAAAAGGTGGCAGAGCTGAAGGAGAAAATCACAGACAGCTCCCTTAAGATGAACCAGCTGTCGGAAACCATCAAGAATTCGACAATCGAGGAGCAATTTGCAAGGCTTGAGACTGTCCAAAAAGAATTGATCACGGAATACAAAAAGGCTTCGAGTGAAGCTGCGCTCTCCGAGATCACAAAAAAGCTGATTCCAGAGAGAGAGAAGCTGCAGGGGGCAGCCACACCGGATCCTGCAGAGCCAGGCGTTCCGGATCCCGAGCAGCCGCAGCCAGGCAATGGTGAGGCCCTGCTTGCAACAATCACCAACTTAAAAACTCAGGCTGAAAACATGAAGAAGCAGCTTGAGACTGAACCGGAAAAAAACCAGGCTGCACTTATGGCCTTAGAAGCCATCAAGAAGGAGATTGACAACGCCGAGCTTCAGGCGGGTGAACAAAACACGAAATACAAGGAACTTGAGAAGCTTTACACTGATCTTGCCAAACAGATGGAAGACGGTGCTGAACCGCCGGCCGGCTCAGAGGACAGGGTGATTGCGGTCATCCAGGAAAAAGAAAAGGCCATCATGCAGTCAGGCTTATTGACTGAAAAGGCCCAGGAGGCCCTGGCTCCGTATTTCAGCGCTGCGATTCAAAATAAGAATATGGAAGATCTGCTGAAATATCATTCTTCCCTGTCCGGTTTTGACAGCACTCTCCAGCGCTCAGCGGTTTCAGACGAACAATTGATTGAGGATATCGTTAAAAATCAAGGCAAGACAGAGGAAATCCGAACTGCCTTTTCTGTTCTGAAAAATGAAACGGGTGAATTCAATAACATCCAGGAAGGACTGAATTCCTCTGTTGATGATGTAACAAAGCTTGAGGACGATTACACGACCTACGCTGAGAAGATTGAAGGCTTTGTGGATAAATACGGGACATTCATCAGTGAAGAGCAGGCTGCCATCCTGGCTGATCTTGAAACAATCCAGTTTAACTCTGGTGACGTCACTGGGGAGCTCCGGGAAAATTTTCAGACTCCGGAGCCTGAAGTTCCCGCTTCCGAAAATATGGAGGGCGAATTCTTTGTGGCCATGCAAGGCAGTGCCGCCGGGGATATCCAGAGGATTTCAGGACTGATCTCATCTCTGGCAGAGCGTCAGGATTCCATTGAAAACTATACAAGTACACTGCAGCAGAAGGTTGGTTCTGTACAGGGAAGGGCAGACAAGCTGAACAATACCTGGGCGGCCAATGTCGATTCTACCCGCAAGGTGAAGACAGATGTATACAGCCTTTTAAACAATACCCTGGTTGATGACCAGCAGAATGGCTATGTTTATGATTATCTCGCGAGTCCTGTAAAAATAGATGGAGAGGTGGCAGCGGATAAAACCGTAAATACTCCTCCGGTCGTCATGCTGGTGATCATTCTGCTCTGTGCGCTTTTGATCGGATTCTTCCTGTCATACTTTACAGGTTTGCAGGCGTTGATACATCTTACGATATTCCTGCTCCTGAACCTGGCTGCAGGATTGATCATCAGCATATACGGACTTAACATCTATCCGCTCGAAGGGGAACAGGCAATAGCCTGGACTGTTATTACCATCCTGCTGCTTATGGCAGGATCGAGCCTGGTAAGGCTGGCTTTCTATGCCGGGCCGATCGTCGGATCCATCATCACTGCGGGGCTGATCGTTTTCTTCATCACGCCGCTCCTTGATATGGTGCTGCCGAACTTTGATTTCAGCCATCCGGTTTCAAATGTATATCTATCTATCCAATATGGAGATCAGGGAGCCTTTTATCCGGCTGCTGCTGTCCTTGTAGTGCTCACCATCCTGTTTACGGCCATTCCGTATATCAGCAGGATGAGAGAGCTGAAAAAGCAGAGGGATCTTGCGCATGAGGCGTAAGCCGAGAATGTCTGCCATCCTGCTCGCCATCCTGCTCATTGCGGTGCCGGGAGCTGCTTTTGCAGAGGAGGGCCCAGCACCGCGACCTAATCAATATGAAAAGAAAAAGCTGGATCTGGATACAGAATATATCCATGAAGGTTCTCTGTTGAAGGAGAAGGAAAGGCTTTCGGAGGAGCAGAAACTGCTCACTTTTAAAAGGGAAGAAAAGAAGCTGTTCGAAGCAGTGAAAGGCAGGCTCTTCATGAGTGATGCCAAGGTAACGACAGCAAGCTCAAAGGCAGAAAAATTGAATTTGTTCACAGGCGAAAATGCGAGTCAGCCAAAAAAGATAAAGCGTGAGGAACCGGCAGGTGAAGGCACTGCTGCCTTCCTTCCCGTTATACTCGGGGTATTGCTTGCAATATGTGTGCTGTTCTTATTTTTCATCCTGGTGCCCAGGATCAATAAAGCATAAAAGACGGGGCTGCATTAGCAGCCCCGTCTTTTATTTTCTCCGGGCAAAATCGACAAAGCGGAATTTATCCGGCCTGTGCCGTGACTCCGTATACTGAAACAGCCGGGCATCGTCGAGATATACATAGTTTTTTACAACCACGATATTATGAAAGCCATCAAGATTAAGCAAAAGCCGGTCTTCTTCCGATGGTTTTTCTACCGTTATCTCCTTTTTGGCAAAAGAGATAGAAAGCCCGATTTCTGTTTCAAGATATTCATAGATGGAGTTGCGGCAGACTTCCTCAGTAAGCTCCGGTACGATCTCGGCACTTAGATAATCTTTATCCAGAATGATTTTGTCCTTATCAATTTCCCTTACCCGGAATACCTCCCAGACTTTCTGCCCCTCTTCCAGTTTCATATGTTCTATGATAGAGAGAGAAGGGGAGGCCAGTTCTAGCTTGATCACGTCTGTTTTCGCCCTATGCCCCATTTTCCGGGAGACCTCTTTAAAACTTACCAGTCCTGATACCGGGAAGTTGAATTTGCTGATGTCAAGCACAATGGAGCCCTTTCCCTGCACCTTATGGATATAACCATCTTCAGACAGCATTTTCAGCGCCTTGCGGACGGTCTCGCGGGAGGTTCCATACACTTCTGTCAATTCGTTTTCAGATGGAAGGAGGGAACCGGCCGGGAGCTGCTTTTCCTGAATTTTCAGCGCCAAATCCTCATAGACCTTCATGAATATATTTCTCATGTTTTATCACCAGTTTTATTTTAACATCATTTCGTTACATGATAAACAATAGACTCGTATGGGCGCAAGACAAGCTCACTTGAAAGGGCGGGAGAGTCTTTATAATTGGACAGGGAGATGGCTGCGTCAGCTGCCTGCTCCAGGCCGGAAAGTGTAAAGGTTGTGCTCTGTCCAAAGAAATTATTGATTACATACAGCACTTCATTTTGGAAGCTCCGTTTATAGGCGAACACTTCAGGATGGTCCGGAACGAGAAGTTCATAATTTCCCGAAGTGATGATCTCCATCTCTTTACGCAGGCGGATCAGCTTTTGGTAATGATAAAAAATGGAATCTGGATCCTGCAGGGCGTTCTCTGCGTTGATTTCTTTATAGTTGGACGCCGTATTGATCCAGGGGCTGCCGCTTGTAAAACCGGCTTGATGACTGCCGTCCCACTGTACTGGTGTACGGGAGTTATCCCGGGAACGGCTTTTGATGATTTCCATGATCTGTTTTTCCGGCTTGCCCTGTGATTTTAGTATTTTATAGTAATTCAAGGTTTCAACATCCCGGTACTCTTCGATGGTCCCGAATTTCGGATCGGTCATGCCGAATTCTTCCCCTTGGTAAATATAAGGAGTGCCCTGCATCATGTGAATGACCGTTGCAAGCATTTTAGCTGACAGGGCATGATATTCCCCGTCATTCCCATAGCGGGTGACGACCCGCGGCTGATCATGATTGCACCAGAAGAGGGCATTCCAGCCGCCTCCTTTGTTCATTTCAACCTGCCACCTGGACAGTATCTGCTTTAATTCGAGAAAATCAAGCTCGGCCGGCGCCCATTTCTCACCATTTGGATAATCTGCCTTCAGGTGATGGAAATTGAAGGTCATGCTCAGCTCCCGGTTTTCAGGGTTCGTATATTGAATACAGTGATCAATGGTGGTAGATGACATTTCCCCGACGGTCATGCTGTCGTATTTAGAGAACACTTCCTGGTTCATTTCACGCATGAATTCATGGACGCGTGGTCCATCTGTATAGAACTTGCGACCGTCACCCGGTGGTGTTGTCCCGTCATCATCCGGATAGTCCTGATGTTTGGATATAAGGTTGATGACATCCAGCCGGAAGCCATCCACACCTTTTTTGAACCAGAAATGCATCATTTCATAAATTTCCTTGCGCAGCAATTCGTTCTCCCAATTCAGGTCTGCCTGGGTTACATCGAATAAATGAAGATAATACTGCCCGGTCGTTTCTTCAAGCTTCCAGGCAGGACCGCCGAATTTAGAGATCCAGTTGGCAGGGACCCCGCCATCAGCGGCAGGATCGCGCCAGATATAATAATTTCTGTATGGATTATCCTTTGAAGAAGCAGCTTCCTGGAACCATTGATGTTCAGTGGACGTGTGATTTACCACGATATCCATAATGACCTTGATTCCCCGGCTGTGAGCTTCACCCAGCAGCTGGTCAAAATCCTCCATACTCCCGTATTCCTCATGTACTGAGTAATAATCACTGATATCGTACCCATTATCCCGCTGCGGCGACTTATAAGGCGGTGTCAGCCAAATCACATCCACCCCTAATTCCTTGAGATAATCCAGCTTCTGAATAATACCCTGCAAATCCCCGACACCGCTGCCGGTCGTATCTTTAAAACTCTTCGGATAAATTTGATAAACAGTCGACTTTCTCCACCATTCTTGCAACATTCGGCACCTCCGCGGAAAATGGGGGACAGTCCCCTATTTTCCAAGTTTTTTAAATGGAAATGGCAAAGCAGGCGGGGCCTGTTTTGCCAATTTAATGATTATTGTTGTTGTTGTTGTTGTTTTGGTCTGCGCACTTTTCCGAAGAAAAGAGTAAGCGCAAATGGAACGATAAGTGAGATGGCCATTCCGACGAAGAATGGAGCCCATTTATCCGGCACAATCGAGAAGAATGCCGGAAGGCCGCCGACTCCGATGGAAGGAGCAAGCACCTTATTGATGGTAATGTAGATCGCCCCGAGTCCTGCACCTGTCATGGCCGCAAAGAAAGGATAGCGGAAGCGCAGATTCACACCGAACATAGCCGGCTCTGTAATTCCGAGGAAAGCAGAGATGGCAGAGGACAGGGACAGACCTTTAATCTTATCTTCTTTAGTAATCAGCATCATGGCAAGCGCGGCAGAACCTTGCGCGATATTGGACAGCGCCACGATCGGCCACAGGAAGGTACCGCCGATAGCTGCGATCAGCTGGAAATCCACTGCAAGGAATGTGTGGTGCATGCCTGTAATGACAAGCGGAGCATACAGTGCACCATACAGCAGGCCGCCAAGAGCAGGCACTGCGTCAAAGAAGCCTGTGAACAGACTTGTAACAGCATTTCCAAGGGCAAAAGTAAGGGGGCCGATGACTGTGAAAGCCAGGAATCCGGTTACCAAAAGGGTAACAGGTCCGACCACCAAAAGCTTGATGGAATCATGAACACGTTTGTTCAAGAACACTTCAATCCTGGCAAGTACGTAGGACGCAAAGAGGATAGGGAGAATCTGGCCCTGGTAGCCTACTTTCTCGACTTCCCATCCAAACAGGTTCCAAGTCGGGATTTTGCCAGCCGCTTTAGCTTCAGCATAGCCCCAGGCATTCAATAAGTCCGGGTGGACCAGCATCAGTCCGAGGACGATCCCGAACAGCGGGCTGCCGCCAAATCGTTTGACCGCAGACCAGCCGACAAGACCTGGCAGGAAGACGAATGCTGTATTGGCTATCGTATTAATGATGGAAGCGACATCCTTCCACTGCGTGTGGACGTCAACCAGTGATTTATTATCATAGAAAATATCCGCGCCTGTCAGGATATTATTGATTCCCATGAGTAAACCGACTGTAACGATGGCTGGCAGGATCGGTATGAAGATATCGGCCAGTGTCTTGACCGCCCGCTGAATCGGGTTCAGGTTCTTGTCGGAAGCGGCCTTTGTCTCTTCTTTCGTTGCAGTGCCGATTCCTGTTACGTCGACCATTTCGGCATATACCTTATCTACAAGTCCCTGGCCGATTACAACCTGGAATTGGCCATTGGCTGAAAAGGACCCTTTAACAGTGTCTATATTTTCAAGTGCTTCCTTGTCTACTTTCTTCTCATCTTGCAGTGCGAAACGAAGGCGTGTCACACAATGAGTCGCAGAGGCGATATTATCCCTGCCGCCGACTGCTTGTACAATCTTCTCAGCGTCGAGTCGATTCTTGTTGGCCATTTACTATACCCCCATACAAAACTGGACTATATTAAGTCTGTTTCTCTAAATTTATTTTTTTCCAAGCACGCCCTTTTTAATCAAAGAGAACTTGTATATACAAATGAAACTGTTTTCATAATAACTTGTATATACAAATACGTCAAGAAGAAAGTAATCGCTTTCTTAATATTGTTTGATAGTAGCAAGTTCTGTAAGGACTTTGGAGCGAGTGCCTGAAGCGGAAATATACTTTCTTGTTCAATAGCAGCAATATTTGCGAAAAGGCCAAAAGATAAATCAATGGAACCTGCGGACTGCATCTTGTGAATATTGTGTTAATTATCTGGAAATATATGAGGCTAAAGAAGGGAATTTGTTGGTATTTGGCGAATAGGTACATTTACAACAGCAAGTATTAGTTCGGAGGGAACCCAGTGGAAGAAAGACATCCTACAATCGAAAAAATATTGAATAATATAGCAAAAGTAATGATTGGCAAACGCCATGTAGCCGAGTTGAGTGTAGTAGCGCTCCTTGCAGACGGACACGTTCTGCTGGAGGATGTACCGGGAGTCGGGAAGACCATGATGGTGAGGGCGCTTGCCAGATCGATCGGCGCAAGCTTCAAACGGATCCAATTCACACCCGACCTGCTCCCCTCGGATGTAACGGGAGTATCCATTTATAATGCAAAGGAGCAGGAGTTCATATTCCGGCCTGGCCCAATCATGGGGAATATCATCCTGGCAGATGAAATAAACCGGACCTCCCCGAAGACGCAGTCTGCCCTGCTTGAAGGGATGGAGGAAGCGAGCGTCACCATCGACGGAGTCACGAGGGTGCTAGAGAGGCCGTTCTTTGTCATGGCCACCCAGAATCCAATTGAATATGAAGGAACATACCCGCTGCCCGAAGCCCAGCTCGACCGCTTTCTCCTGAAGATGAAAATGGGTTATCCGGAAGCCGGCGAAGAGCTGGAGGTCCTTGAAAGGGCACAGACACACCCCCCGATCTATGATCTGGAGCCCGTAATCAGCCTTGAAGAGTTAAGGTCCCTGCAGGAGGAGGCGAAGGCCGTCCATGTAGACTCCACCATTAAACGGTATATCGTTGAGCTTGCTTCGCGGACCCGCGAACATAAACTGATTTTTCTGGGTGCAAGCCCGAGGGGGTCGATTGCCCTCATGAAGGCAGGACAGGCTTATGCACTCCTGCAAGGAAGGGACTTCGTGCTTCCCGATGATATCCAGTACCTCGCCCCGTATGTCTTTTCGCACCGGATCATCCTGAAGCCGGAAGCACAGTATGAAGGCTTTTCCCCTGAGGGAATCATCGATTCGATCGTTTCAAAGACACCTGTCCCTGTACAAAGGTTTGTGAATCAAAAATGAAAAAAATGAAGCCGGCCATCCTTGCCTATTTGAAGTTTGCCCTGCTGATTGTGCTGGTTTTGGCAGCCTTTGCCTATGCCATGTTCCAGGGGGGATTTGTCAGCTGGTTCGTCTTTTACAGCTTCCTGCCTTTTGCGGTTTATTCACTGCTCCTGTTTTTCTATCCTATATCCGATTTCCACATTGAACGGGAACTGAACCGTTCTGAGTGCCGGGCTGGAGATTCACTCCGGATTGCCATAAAAATGCGGAGAAGGCTCGCTTTCCCGCTATTATATATGGTGGTTGAAGAGGATCTCCCGGGGAAGCTGGCCAAGTCAGGAGTCCATGTTGAACGGGAGCTTATATTTCCGTGGTTTAAAAAGGAGTTTGTCTTCTCCTATGACATCGCAGATATCATACGCGGTGAATATGACTTCACATCCATTTCCATCAAGACGGGAGATCTGCTGGGGCTATTTGAAAAGAAGGCTTCATTCTCCCTCGCAGAAACAGTGCTGGTCTATCCGTCCTATTATGAACTTCCCTTCAGCCAGATCGGGACTCAGTTTAACCAGGGGCAGAATTCGAGCACTGTCAAGGTCCAGCGGGAGGTATCGACCTTGTCGGGAATCCGTGAATATCAGCCTGGCGACCGGTTTGCCTGGATCAACTGGAAGGCTACGGCCAAAAGGTCAGAAATCATGACTAAGGAATTTGAGCAGAAAAAGAGCCAGGACATCTTTGTGCTCCTTGACACATCAAAGCAGGAAGCGTTCGAACCTCTTATTTCCATGACTGCTTCCATTGTCAGGACCGCCCTGAAAAGGGGAGTCCCGGTCGGATTCTACTCACCGGGGCTTATGGAACGCCCCCTGCCCCTACAGGCGGGAGAAGGCCAGCGGCAGCGGATTTTCCGTTATCTGGCGCGTGCAGAGCACAATAACGGACTGTCCGTTGAGTCTGTCCTGAAAAGGGAAAATCCAATTATCCCATTTAATGTTTCGCTGCTGATCGCCACACAGACCCTGGATGAAGAGACAATAAAGAAGCTTGGCACAAACAAGCATGCCCGCACCATTACATTCGCTGTCCTGAAGAAGGATATTTCGTTGTCCCAGAAGGAAATCAAGCTCCGGCAGCAGGCTCAGCAAAGGGGCATGCAAGTGGTGTATCTGGGTGAGCAGGCTGTTCTTTCGGAGGTGAGTGGATCATGAATGCGGCGTCAGAACGGATGAAGCGGCATAAAGCTGGAAACCTTGTCCTCCATGTATTGGGATTTTTGCTGCTATGGGAATGCCTCCGGCCGCTGGGGGCGTTGACTGATACAGGCAGCCTCACTGTGTTTGTTGCCTTTGCGGGCCTTTCTATGCTGCTAAAATACCTTGATTTTTCGAGATGGCTCCGCTACTCCATGACAGGTGCATATATCCTTGTTGTGATTCATCATTTCTATTATAAGGAAATTGTTCTGATCAGCCTGTCATGGATCGTCGAATTTATGGGCAGCCTGTTCCGGAATGCCGGGCTCCTTTTGAACAGGGATTGGTACAGCATCTCAAACGATTTTAAGACACTGCTCTTCTTCCTTCTCCTGTATATCATGGGCTATCTGATCATATATTGGCTCGTGGTCAGAAAAAGCATATTGCTGTTCTTTCTGGTTTCAGTCTTCTATATGGCGGTTCTCGATACTTTCACTCCATACGACGCTGATTCAGCCATAGTCAGGCTGATTGTATTCGGTTTTGCCACCCTTGGGATTCAAACCTATTACCGGCTTGTCGAAAAAGACAGGCTGGTATCAGGCCGGGCAGCCGCGTCAAAATGGATGGTTCCCCTCCTGGTTCTAATCTCATGCAGTGCCCTTTTAGGATTCGCGGGTCCCAAAAACGAGCCTCTATGGCCGGATCCGGTCCCGTTCATCAAAACCTACTCCGAAAAGGTGTCGGGTGATGGCGGGGGCGGCAGCAGGGTCGGATATGGAGAAAACGATGATAAGCTTGGCGGGCCGTTCGAGGGTGATGATGATGTGGTTTTCCTTGCCAAGGCATCGTCGCGGCATTACTGGAAAGTGGAAAGCAAGAACTTTTACACAGGAAAGGGATGGGAAGTGGCTAATATCGCAGAGGATGCCGTCCTCAGGCTTCCGGAAAATGAAAAGCTTTATTTCTTTGCCATACCCACGAATAAGAAAACGAGCTTCAATGCCACCCTCACAATTAATAAAAAATACAGCCATGTTCCGTATCCGGAGCCATTAGGGCTGACTAAAATAAAGGCACCAAAGGCGGCCTACTTCGATTTTGATGCCAACAAAGAAAAGGTAGTTTCCTATGGGGCGAACGAGGCTTCCATCCAGCTGGATAAAGTTTCGCTTGAATATGAAGTGCCGCGGTTTGAAGTGGAAGAAATGCGCAAGATAGACGGCAGCGGGAACGGGGAAACAGATTCCCAGTTGAATGCCACCGACTTTTCCATCTATACCCAGCTTCCGTCCACTGTACCGGAGAGGGTCCGGGCGCTTGCGGCCGAAATAGTAAAAGGCAAGCAAAACCGCTTTGACCAGGTGAAGGCCATCGAGGATTACTTTGACCGGGAAGAGTTTGTCTATGATCAGAAAAATGTCCCGTATCCGGAAGAGAACCAGGATTATACCGATCAGTTCCTCTTCGAAACAAAGGTAGGCTATTGTGATAATTATTCCACCTCCATGGTGGTCCTTTTAAGGTCACTCGGCATCCCCTCGCGCTGGGTCAAGGGTTATTCGGATGGCGATTTCATAAAATCGGAAGACAGCCAGAGTATCTATGAAATTACGAATAATAATGCCCATTCGTGGGTGGAAGTGTATTTTCCGAATTCGGGCTGGGTGCCATTTGAACCGACAAAAGGATTCACGAACTCTACCCGTTTCGAGTTTCCCAACGATGCCCGCAACAGCACACAGACTGCAGCTCCGGCAACGCAGCCTGAAAAGCCAAAAGCCGAAAAGACCGAACAGGACAAGGTCAAGAAAACTGCTCCTTCAACCGGCTCCGGCCTCTTGACCAGGATGAGGGAGGCATTCGCTGCCAATAAGTTTATCCTGTTTGCCGGGTTGCTTGTGATCGCCGGCATGATTCTGCTGTGTTTAAAAATGCGCGGCAGGTGGATGCCGAAGCTGTGGCTCGCCATTTATAAAAATAAGCGAGAGGAAGAAGATTTCACCAAATCCTATCCGCTTCTGCTTAAGGAACTTAACCGCTTTGGACTGAAGCGGCCGGAAGGGCAGACCCTGAGGGAGTATGCCAAATATGTAGATTCTTTCTTTCAGTCCATGGATATGACGAGGCTAACCAGCGTCTATGAGCATATGGTCTACAAAGGGACGGTTCGCGATGCCGACTGGCCTGAGGTTCACAGGATGTGGGAGAGGCTGATGAAAAAAACTATAGCTTGACCCCGCTTTAAAAACGTTGTTAAAATAAGCGGGTATAATTGAATATTGGATTGCTTCATATATCCTCGAAAATATGGTTCGAAAGTATCTACCAAATCACCGTAAATGATTTGACTATGAAGGCAGATTACTTATATGGCTGGAATTCTGTCTCTGCAAAAGGAAGTTTATTTTCTGATTGCAAGTCAAACCTAAGGAAGGGTCTCTTTATTAGGTGCAGAAATTCCAGCCATTTTTATATTTGAAAGGGCGGAATGCGGAATGTATGTTTAGCATCCATTTCGTCTAGAAAGTACATAATAGGGCACAAGGAAAATTCAGGTGCCAAACGACAACATTGATAGGAGTGGACGAATTGCCAGGTAAATCTGAATTGCAAAATCAAGAAATGATTGTGGTATTAGACTTCGGCAGCCAATATAACCAATTGATCACCCGCAGGATCAGGGAATTTGGCGTATACAGCGAGCTTCATCCGCACACCATTACAGCTGAGGAAATCAAGGAGCTGAACCCAAAGGGAATCATCCTTTCCGGGGGACCAAATTCGGTTTATGATGAAAAATCTTTCCGCTGTGACGAACGCATTTTTGACCTGGGGCTCCCTGTGCTCGGCATCTGTTATGGGATGCAGCTTATGACTATTCACTTCGGGGGAAGAGTGGAGCCTGCAAAAAACCGGGAATACGGCAAAGCGACGCTGTCTGTTAAGGAAGGAAGCCGGCTTTTCAAAGGGCTGCCGCCAGAACAGCTTGTCTGGATGAGCCATGGAGACCTGGTAGTCGAAGCTCCAGAAGGCTTCACAGTGGATGGAACGAATGTTTCCTGCCCGATATCAGCAATGAGTGACGAGGAGCGCGGCTTGTATGCCGTTCAATTCCATCCTGAAGTGCGCCACTCAGTATTCGGAAACGAACTGCTGCAAAACTTTGTTTTCGATGTGTGTGCATGTGAAGGGAATTGGTCTATGGAGAATTTCATTGAAATTGAAATAGAAAAGATCCGCAGTGAAGTGGGAGACCGCCAAGTGCTTTGTGCACTGAGCGGTGGAGTGGACTCTTCGGTTGTAGCAGCCTTGATCCACCGGGCAATCGGCGACCAGCTGACCTGTATTTTCGTCGATCATGGCCTGCTTCGGAAGGATGAAGCAGAAGGGGTCATGAAAACGTTTGGAGAAGGCTTCAACATGAATGTGATTAAAGTGGATGCAAAGGACCGCTTCCTTTCAAAGCTGAGAGGTGTTTCGGATCCAGAACAAAAACGTAAGATTATCGGCAATGAGTTTATTTACGTTTTCGACGATGAAGCTGCCAAGCTGCAGGGAATTGACTTTCTGGCACAGGGGACCCTTTATACAGACATCATCGAAAGCGGGACGGCTACTGCCCAGACCATCAAGTCACATCACAATGTAGGCGGACTTCCTGAAGATATGCAGTTTAAGCTGATTGAACCGCTTAATACCCTTTTCAAGGATGAAGTCAGAGCGCTTGGGACAGAGCTCGGCCTTCCGGACTCCATTGTCTGGAGACAGCCATTCCCTGGGCCGGGCCTGGGCATCAGGGTGCTTGGAGAAGTGTCGGAGGACAAGCTTGAGATTGTGAGGGAGTCTGATGCCATCCTTCGTGAAGAGGTCAGGAAAGCAGGATTGGAACGTGATATCTGGCAATACTTCACCGTTCTTCCCGACATCCGCAGCGTAGGAGTGATGGGTGATGCAAGGACGTATGATTATACGATTGGGATACGTGCCGTCACTTCCATTGATGGCATGACCTCGGACTGGGCGCGGATTCCCTGGGAAGTGCTTGAAATCATCTCCACTCGCATTGTTAATGAAGTCCCTCATATTAACCGTGTGGTTTATGATATTACGAGTAAGCCGCCGGCAACGATCGAATGGGAATAAAATAGCTAAATACGAACTATAAAGAATGCGGACAATAAAATGTTCGTATTCTTTATTGACCTTTTTGCTAATTCTGGTACAATCAATTATGTACTTATAAAATAAATATCAAATTATGTCGTATAATATTGGGGATTGGCCCAAAAGTTTCTACCGAGCTGCCGTAACAGCTTGACTACGAGATAAATTCAGAATAGGCCCATTAGGCATTTTTCTATCTTTATCATCAGTCACGCTCCTTCGGTAATAAATCCGGCGGGGCGTTTTTTGTTCCATACGACAAATTTTCCTGGGAGGGAATGGTATGAGAAAGTTTTTTGAATTTGACCAGCTTGGCACAAATTACAGAAGAGAAATTATTGGCGGTTTGACCACATTCTTGGCCATGGCGTATATCCTCGTAGTAAACCCGCTTACGCTGTCCCTGGCGAGCATTAAGGATTACCCTGCTGATCTCAGGATGGATTCTGGTGCCGTCTTCGCGGCAACTGCCCTTGCTGCAGCCATCGGGTCGCTGATGATGGGGATCATCGCGAAATTCCCGATCGCACTGGCGCCGGGAATGGGACTAAACGCATTCTTCGCGTTCACAGTCGTCCTGACTTACGGTGTTCCCTGGCAGACTGCATTGACCGGTGTATTGATTGCCGGAGTCATTTTCGTCCTGCTTTCACTATCCGGCTTCCGTGAAAAGATCATTAATGCAATACCTGCACAGCTGAAGCATGCAGTTGGTGCAGGAATTGGGTTGTTCATAGCGTTCATCGGTTTCCAGAGCGCCGGAATCATTGTGAATAACGATGCAACTTTGATCGGGCTCGGCGACCTGACAAAAGGTGCTACACTTTTATCCGTCGTCGGTATTGTCATCACGGTGATCCTGTTGACCAGGGGAGTCAATGCAGCTGTATTCATCGGGATGGTTATCACGGCTGTCATCGGCATGATATTTGGCCTGATTGACGCGCCTTCGAAGGTTGTTGGCGCTGTCCCGAGCATCTCTCCAACATTCGGTGCAGCATTCGATGCTTTCGCGAATCCTGCTGAAAATATCTTCAACCTCCAGATGCTCGTAGTCATCCTGACTTTTCTGTTTGTGGCATTTTTTGATACTGCGGGAACCCTGGTTGCTGTTGCGAGCCAGGCTGGAATCATAAAGGGGGATGTTCTTCCGCGCGCAGGAAGAGGACTGTTCGCTGATTCTATGTCGATTGTAGTAGGGGCAGTGCTTGGTACATCACCGACTACTTCTTATGTAGAATCCACCGCGGGTGTAGCGGCTGGGGCTCGTTCAGGCTTCTCGGCAGTTGTTGTTGCCATCTTGTTCGTCCTGTCGCTGTTCTTCTTCCCGTTATTGTCAGTCATCACGGCTCCTGTAACGGCTCCTGCCCTGATTGTGGTAGGCGTGCTCATGGTTTCCTCCCTGAAGCATATTGAGTGGGACCGTTTCGAGATTGCGGTGCCAGCCTTCTTCACGGTAGTTGCCATGCCATTCACCTACAGCATTGCGACAGGTATTGCAATTGGATTTGTTTTCTATCCAATCACTATGATCATCAAGGGAAGGGCAAAAGAAGTTCATCCGCTGATGTATTTCCTGTTCATTATCTTCCTTTGCTACTTTATCTTTCTGGTTTGATAAATGAGAAGCTTCCTTGCGGGGGCTTCTTTTTTTTATGGAAAATGGGAGGGGCTGCATGTATCTTAAGGCTTCCTTCAGTTAGGTGTGAACCTCATTTATCCTGCTCGCATTCCTGCCTGCGCCTTACTTTGCTTTACCGCCTTATTCTATTTGTTCCATTTATGCCATTTTTCCTATTTTTCCAGGTTGGGGGAGTTGATTTATGAGGCATGACTCGCTAACATGGAGGTATTCATTCTAAATGGGGTATCCATATGACAATCATTAAGGTCAAAAAAGCATTGAATAATAATGTCCTTATTGCCGAACATCCTATATACGAGGAAGTAGTAGTGATAGGAAAGGGCATTGGCTTTAATAAGAAGAGGGGCGAGGAGCTTGAAGTGTCCGCCGCCGAAAAGATTTTTGTATTAAGAAATGAAAATGAGCAGGAAAACTATAAAAAACTGCTTTCTTCCATAGATGAATCCTTCCTTGCTGTGATCATTGAATCGATCCAGCTTATAAAAAGCAGAGTGAGCGGAGACCTGAATGAGCATATCCATGTCGGGCTGACAGATCACCTGGCTCTTACAATCAACCGGATAAAAGAAGGTATCCATATCTCCAACCCCTTCCTGCCGGAAACGAAGACGCTTTATCCCTCTGAATTCAGCATCGCTGAAGAAGTGGTTGAACTGATCCAGAGGAAAACGGGAATTTCTCTTCCTGAGGCAGAAACCGGCTTTATCACACTGCACATCCACAGTGCTGCTACCAATAGGAATTTGTCAGAGGTTAACCGCCACTCCCAGCTTATTGCTTCACTGATTGAGGTCATCGAGGAGCAGTTCTCAATAAAAATGGACAAAGAAAACATAGATTATATCAGGCTGGTCCGCCATCTGCGCTTTGCCATTGAACGTGTCCTCCAGGATGAAAAGGTGGATGAACCGGAAAATATTGCTGCCCTGTTGCAAAGGGAATATCCCCTGTGCTACAATCTAGCTTGGAAACTCATTAAAATAATGCAAAATACTTTAAAAAAACCGGTCTTTGATGCGGAAGCTGTGTATCTAACCATGCATCTGCAGAGACTTCAGCGAACTAAATAAATTCTTTTCGTGTTACTGATTCGATCAGGCATAAGTAAAGAAACTGAATTAGAGTGTTATGATTATGGGTAGATTATACCTGTACTCCTGACTTCTAAGACATTTCTATACTTATGCCTTTTTTTAATGCCATATTTTGCAAACGTTTTAATGATGTGAAAAATTTATTTCAAGGAGGAAAAAAGATGTTCAAAAAAGCATTTGGTGTGCTTCAAAAAGTCGGTAAGGCGCTTATGCTGCCTGTCGCTATTCTTCCGGCTGCCGGTATCCTGCTTGCATTTGGTAATGCTCTGCAGAATCCGGTGCTGCTGAATCTGGCACCTTTCTTAAAGAACGATGCAGTCTCTATGGTCGCTTCAGTCATGGAAGGCGCCGGCGGAATTATATTTGATAATCTTTCGCTGCTCTTTGCAGTAGGTGTCGCCGTTGGGTTAGCCGGCGGAGAAGGAGTTGCAGGTCTAGCGGCCATCGTTGGTTTCCTCATTATGAACAAGACGATGGGTACGGTGCTTGGCATTGAAGCGAAAGACCTTCAGGGCCATTTGGAATATGCAAGTGTTCTTGGTATTCCTACCCTGCAGACTGGGGTGTTCGGAGGTATCATCGTAGGTATCATTGCGGCCTTTATGTATAACCGTTTCTACAATATCGAGCTTCCATCCTACTTAGGATTCTTTGCCGGAAAACGTTTTGTACCAATCGTAACGGCTGCAAGCGCTGTGGTTCTCGGACTGCTTATGCTTGTAATCTGGCCGCCGATTCAGGACGGACTCAATGCATTCTCCAATAATATGGTCAATGCAAACCTGACTCTTTCGGCATTCATCTTTGGACTGATCGAACGTTCATTGATTCCTTTCGGTCTTCACCACATTTTCTACTCGCCATTCTGGTATGAGTTCGGCCACTATACGAACGATGCTGGTACCCTGATCCGCGGTGATCAGCGTATCTTTATGGAACAAATTAAAGATGGCGTTCAAAACCTGACAGCAGGTACTTTCATGACAGGTAAATATCCATTCATGATGTTCGGTCTGCCGGCAGCAGCTTTTGCCATCTACCAAGAAGCACGTCCTGAAAAGAAAAAGCTTGTGGCAGGTATCATGGGTTCTGCTGCATTGACTTCTTTCCTGACAGGGATCACAGAACCAATTGAGTTCTCATTCCTTTTTGTAGCACCAGTGTTATTCGGAATCCACGCAGTATTTGCGGGACTTTCATTCATGACAATGCACTTGCTCAACGTGAAAATCGGCATGACCTTCTCTGGCGGCCTGATCGATTATATTCTTTTCGGACTGATCAACCCGCAGACAAATGCATGGCTTGTCATTCCGGTCGGCCTGGTATTCGCAGTCATTTACTACTTTGGATTCCGCTTTGCCATCCGTAAGTTCAATCTGATGACTCCTGGCCGCGAGGCAGACGATGAAGCTGGAGAGGAAACAGGCAATGCCCAGGGTGGAGAACTGGCGGCTGAGATTCTTGAAGCAATGGGCGGCCAGCAAAATATCTCTCACCTTGATGCATGTATCACCCGCCTTCGCGTTTCTGTCAATGATGCAGCGGATGTCGACAAAGACCGTCTTAAAAAGCTTGGCGCTGCAGGTGTCCTGGAAGTAGGAAACAACATCCAGGCAATCTTCGGGCCGCGCTCAGAAACAATCAAAGGCCAGATGAAAGACATAATGAGCGGTAAAACACCAAGGCCTGCAAAAGCACCGGCTCCACAAAAAGAAGTAAAAAAACAAATAGAAGATGTAAACCCTAAGGAGCTGCGCAATAAAGTAGAAGAAAGCATTATCTCTCCTATCAAGGGCGAACTGATTCCAATCACTGAAGTGCCTGACCAGGTATTTGCAGAAAAAATGATGGGTGATGGCTTTGCGATCATCCCTTCAGAAGGTACAGTCGTATCACCGGTCAATGGTACCATCGTAAACCTGTTCCCAACCAAGCATGCCATCGGAATCGAATCCGATGCAGGCAGGGAAATCCTGATCCACTTTGGTATCGACACAGTCAAGCTTGAAGGCAAAGGCTTTGAAACACTCGTCGCCCAAGGGGATAAAATTACCCAGGGTCAGCCGCTGCTGAAAGTAGACCTTGACTATGTAAAACAAAACGCAACATCCACCATTACACCGATCGTCTTCACCAACCTGAAAGACGGCGAAAGCATCACAATCAACAAAAAAGGCCAAGTCGCCCTAAAAGAAGAAAACATCATCAGTATATAATATATAGAAGGAGACCGGATATTCCGGTCTCCTTTTCTATTCTATTTAGCGGGGCTGTCCGTATTACCCGGTGATTTCATATCTTTCAGATGACAGGAGGACTGGGGAAAATGTCTATTCATTATTAAATAAAAAAGTGTTGACACTCAGGCGGGAAGCATGGTAAATTATTAAAGCTGCTTTAAACAAGCGGCAATTAACTAAAAAACAATTCAAGAAAAGTTGTTGACTTGGTTAGAAGCACATGTTATTATTATTAAGTTGCTTACAAGCGACTGACTAATATTGACTAAAGATGTTCTTTGAAAACTGAACGAAACAAGACGCCAGTTACTTCCTATATGGAAGTAAACAAATCAAGTTTTAAACTTTATGAGCTATATCGAACACTTTTCGGAGAGTTTGATCCTGGCTCAGGACGAACGCTGGCGGCGTGCCTAATACATGCAAGTCGAGCGGACTGATGGGAGCTTGCTCCCTGAAGTCAGCGGCGGACGGGTGAGTAACACGTGGGCAACCTGCCCTTGAGATCGGGATAACTTCGGGAAACCGGAGCTAATACCGGATAGGTCTTTCCCTCACATGAGGGAAAGAGGAAAGACGGTTTCGGCTGTCACTCAAGGATGGGCCCGCGGCGCATTAGCTAGTTGGTGGGGTAACGGCTCACCAAGGCCACGATGCGTAGCCGACCTGAGAGGGTGATCGGCCACACTGGGACTGAGACACGGCCCAGACTCCTACGGGAGGCAGCAGTAGGGAATCTTCCGCAATGGACGAAAGTCTGACGGAGCAACGCCGCGTGAGTGAAGAAGGTTTTCGGATCGTAAAACTCTGTTGTCAGGGAAGAACAAGTGCCATAGTAACTGATGGCACCTTGACGGTACCTGGCCAGAAAGCCACGGCTAACTACGTGCCAGCAGCCGCGGTAATACGTAGGTGGCAAGCGTTGTCCGGATTTATTGGGCGTAAAGCGCGCGCAGGCGGTCTTTTAAGTCTGATGTGAAAGCCCACGGCTCAACCGTGGAGGGTCATTGGAAACTGGGAGACTTGAGTGCAGAAGAGGAGAGTGGAATTCCACGTGTAGCGGTGAAATGCGTAGAGATGTGGAGGAACACCAGTGGCGAAGGCGACTCTCTGGTCTGTAACTGACGCTGAGGCGCGAAAGCGTGGGGAGCGAACAGGATTAGATACCCTGGTAGTCCACGCCGTAAACGATGAGTGCTAAGTGTTAGAGGGTTTCCGCCCTTTAGTGCTGCAGCTAACGCATTAAGCACTCCGCCTGGGGAGTACGGCCGCAAGGCTGAAACTCAAAGGAATTGACGGGGGCCCGCACAAGCGGTGGAGCATGTGGTTTAATTCGAAGCAACGCGAAGAACCTTACCAGGTCTTGACATCCTCTGACACTCCTAGAGATAGGACGTTCCCCTTCGGGGGACAGAGTGACAGGTGGTGCATGGTTGTCGTCAGCTCGTGTCGTGAGATGTTGGGTTAAGTCCCGCAACGAGCGCAACCCTTGATCTTAGTTGCCAGCATTCAGTTGGGCACTCTAAGGTGACTGCCGGTGACAAACCGGAGGAAGGTGGGGATGACGTCAAATCATCATGCCCCTTATGACCTGGGCTACACACGTGCTACAATGGATGGTACAAAGGGCAGCAAAGCCGCGAGGCCGAGCGAATCCCATAAAGCCATTCTCAGTTCGGATTGCAGGCTGCAACTCGCCTGCATGAAGCCGGAATCGCTAGTAATCGCGGATCAGCATGCCGCGGTGAATACGTTCCCGGGCCTTGTACACACCGCCCGTCACACCACGAGAGTTTGTAACACCCGAAGTCGGTGGGGTAACCTTTATGGAGCCAGCCGCCTAAGGTGGGACAGATGATTGGGGTGAAGTCGTAACAAGGTAGCCGTATCGGAAGGTGCGGCTGGATCACCTCCTTTCTAAGGAAAAAGCGATCTTGTTTCGTTCAGTTTTGAGGGAGCATTCTCTCAAAACCAAAAATAAATTAGAAGCGCTATTCGAAAGAAGAGCAGCGTTTGTCATTTATTTTTTCGTTCTTTGAAAACTAGATAACAATATAAGGCAAAAATGATTTGCGTCATTTTACCGCATCGAGTAATAAACCGAGTTAAGTTTTATTGTTTTATTATAGGTCGATGATTCAAGACCTGACAGCCCTTCGGGCTTAGGGGAAGAACATCAGCCGAATTGGTTAAGTTAGAAAGGGCGCACGGTGAATGCCTTGGCACTAGGAGCCGATGAAGGACGGGACTAACACCGATATGCTTCGGGGAGCTGTAAGTAAGCTTTGATCCGGAGATTTCCGAATGGGGAAACCCACTGTTCGTAATGGAACAGTACCTTCACCTGAATTCATAGGGTGATGGAGGCAGACCCGGGGAACTGAAACATCTAAGTACCCGGAGGAACAGAAAGCAAATGCGATTTCCCAAGTAGCGGCGAGCGAAACGGAATGTAGCCCAAACCGAAAGGCTTGCCTTTCGGGGTTGTAGGACACTCTATACGGAGTTACAAAGGAACGGGGTAGACGAAGAGACATGGAAAGGTCCGTCGAAGAAGGTAACAACCCTGTAGTCGAAACTTCGTTCCCTCCAGAGTGGATCCTGAGTACGGCGGGACACGTGAAATCCCGTCGGAAGCAGGGAGGACCATCTCCCAAGGCTAAATACTACCTAGTGACCGATAGTGAACCAGTACCGTGAGGGAAAGGTGAAAAGCACCCCGGAAGGGGAGTGAAAGAGATCCTGAAACCGTGTGCCTACAAGTAGTCAGAGCCCTATGTCCCTTTTGGGAAACGGGTGATGGCGTGCCTTTTGTAGAATGAACCGGCGAGTTACGATTTCATGCAAGGTTAAGTTGATGAGACGGAGCCGCAGCGAAAGCGAGTCTGAATAGGGCGAATGAGTATGAGGTCGTAGACCCGAAACCAGGTGATCTACCCATGTCCAGGGTGAAGTTCAGGTAACACTGAATGGAGGCCCGAACCCACGCACGTTGAAAAGTGCGGGGATGAGGTGTGGGTAGCGGAGAAATTCCAATCGAACCTGGAGATAGCTGGTTCTCTCCGAAATAGCTTTAGGGCTAGCCTCAAGTGTTAAGAGTCTTGGAGGTAGAGCACTGATTGGACTAGGGGCCCATCTCGGGTTACCGAATTCAGTCAAACTCCGAATGCCAATGACTTTTCCTTGGGAGTCAGACTGCGAGTGATAAGATCCGTAGTCAAAAGGGAAACAGCCCAGACCACCAGCTAAGGTCCCAAAGTATACGTTAAGTGGAAAAGGATGTGGAGTTGCTTAGACAACCAGGATGTTGGCTTAGAAGCAGCCACCATTTAAAGAGTGCGTAATAGCTCACTGGTCGAGTGACTCTGCGCCGAAAATGTACCGGGGCTAAACGTATCACCGAAGCTGTGGGTGGACACCTAGGGTGTCCGCGGTAGGAGAGCGTTCTAAGGGCTGAGAAGCCAGACCGGAAGGACTGGTGGAGCGCTTAGAAGTGAGAATGCCGGTATGAGTAGCGAAAGAAGGGTGAGAATCCCTTCCACCGAATGCCTAAGGTTTCCTGAGGAAGGCTCGTCCGCTCAGGGTTAGTCGGGACCTAAGCCGAGGCCGAAAGGCGTAGGCGATGGACAACAGGTTGATATTCCTGTACCACCTATTCATCGTTTGAGCGATGGGGGGACGCAGTAGGATAGGGTAAGCGCGCTGTTGGATTAGCGCGTCCAAGCAGTTAGGCTGAAAACGAGGCAAATCCCGTTTTCACATAAGCTGAGCTGTGATGGCGAGGGAAATTTAGTACCGAAGTTCCTGATTCCACACTGCCAAGAAAAGCCTCTAGCGAGATGAAGGGTGCCCGTACCGCAAACCGACACAGGTAGGCGAGGAGAGAATCCTAAGGTGTGCGAGAGAACTCTCGTTAAGGAACTCGGCAAAATGACCCCGTAACTTCGGGAGAAGGGGTGCTCATCTGGGTGAATAGCCCGGATGAGCCGCAGTGAATAGGCCCAGGCGACTGTTTAGCAAAAACACAGGTCTCTGCGAAGCCGCAAGGCGAAGTATAGGGGCTGACGCCTGCCCGGTGCTGGAAGGTTAAGGGGAGAGGTTAGCGCAAGCGAAGCTTTGAACTGAAGCCCCAGTAAACGGCGGCCGTAACTATAACGGTCCTAAGGTAGCGAAATTCCTTGTCGGGTAAGTTCCGACCCGCACGAAAGGCGTAACGATCTGGGCACTGTCTCAACGAGAGACTCGGTGAAATTATACTACCTGTGAAGATGCAGGTTACCCGCGACAGGACGGAAAGACCCCGTGGAGCTTTACTGCAGCCTGATATTGAATTTTGGTACAGCTTGTACAGGATAGGTAGGAGCCTTTGAAGCCGGAGCGCCAGCTTCGGTGGAGGCATCGGTGGGATACTACCCTGGCTGTATTGAAATTCTAACCCGCGCCCCTTATCGGGGCGGGAGACAGTGTCAGGCGGGCAGTTTGACTGGGGCGGTCGCCTCCTAAAGAGTAACGGAGGCGCCCAAAGGTTCCCTCAGAATGGTTGGAAATCATTCGCAGAGTGTAAAGGCACAAGGGAGCTTGACTGCGAGACCTACAAGTCGAGCAGGGACGAAAGTCGGGCTTAGTGATCCGGTGGTTCCGCATGGAAGGGCCATCGCTCAACGGATAAAAGCTACCCCGGGGATAACAGGCTTATCTCCCCCAAGAGTCCACATCGACGGGGAGGTTTGGCACCTCGATGTCGGCTCATCGCATCCTGGGGCTGTAGTCGGTCCCAAGGGTTGGGCTGTTCGCCCATTAAAGCGGTACGCGAGCTGGGTTCAGAACGTCGTGAGACAGTTCGGTCCCTATCCGTCGTGGGCGCAGGAAATTTGAGAGGAGCTGTCCTTAGTACGAGAGGACCGGGATGGACGCACCGCTGGTGTACCAGTTGTCTTGCCAAAGGCATCGCTGGGTAGCTATGTGCGGACGGGATAAGTGCTGAAAGCATCTAAGCATGAAGCCCCCCTCAAGATGAGATTTCCCATAGCGTCAAGCTAGTAAGATCCCTGAAAGATGATCAGGTAGATAGGTCTGAGGTGGAAGCGTGGCGACACGTGGAGCTGACAGATACTAATCGATCGAGGACTTAACCTATCTTGTTTATACTCGAAAACGTAATGCAAATCAGCCTTTGTTATCTAGTTTTGAAGGAACGAAAGTTACTTCATATCTGTCTGGCAGTTATGGCAAAGAGGCCACACCCGTTCCCATCCCGAACACGGAAGTTAAGCTCTTTAGCGCCGATGGTAGTTGGGGGCTCTCCCCCTGTGAGAGTAGGACGCTGCCGGGCAGTAAAGAAAGATCCGCTTCCTGCAGATCTTTTTTTATTGACTTAGGACCTTCAGGGTCCTGAAGAGTCACCCGAAAAGGATTTTAAATTGTTATTGACTCCGGTGCATATCGGTGTTAATATTTAAAAGCTGCTCGAAAAGAGAAGCTGAAAAAACTTTTTCGAAAGTGTTGACTCACCATGAAATACATGTTATTATTATTAAGTTGCTTACAAGCAACTGACCAATATTGACTAAAGATGTTCTTTGAAAACTGAACGAAACAAGACGCCAGTTACTTCCTATATGGAAGTAAACAAAACAAGTTTTAAACTTTATGAGCTATATCGAACACTTTTCGGAGAGTTTGATCCTGGCTCAGGACGAACGCTGGCGGCGTGCCTAATACATGCAAGTCGAGCGGATGGATGGGAGCTTGCTCCCTGAAGTCAGCGGCGGACGGGTGAGTAACACGTGGGCAACCTGCCCTTGAGATCGGGATAACTTCGGGAAACCGGAGCTAATACCGGATAGGTCTTTCCCTCACATGAGGGAAAGAGGAAAGACGGTTTCGGCTGTCACTCAAGGATGGGCCCGCGGCGCATTAGCTAGTTGGTGGGGTAACGGCTCACCAAGGCCACGATGCGTAGCCGACCTGAGAGGGTGATCGGCCACACTGGGACTGAGACACGGCCCAGACTCCTACGGGAGGCAGCAGTAGGGAATCTTCCGCAATGGACGAAAGTCTGACGGAGCAACGCCGCGTGAGTGAAGAAGGTTTTCGGATCGTAAAACTCTGTTGTCAGGGAAGAACAAGTGCCATAGTAACTGATGGCACCTTGACGGTACCTGGCCAGAAAGCCACGGCTAACTACGTGCCAGCAGCCGCGGTAATACGTAGGTGGCAAGCGTTGTCCGGATTTATTGGGCGTAAAGCGCGCGCAGGCGGTCTTTTAAGTCTGATGTGAAAGCCCACGGCTCAACCGTGGAGGGTCATTGGAAACTGGGAGACTTGAGTGCAGAAGAGGAGAGTGGAATTCCACGTGTAGCGGTGAAATGCGTAGAGATGTGGAGGAACACCAGTGGCGAAGGCGACTCTCTGGTCTGTAACTGACGCTGAGGCGCGAAAGCGTGGGGAGCGAACAGGATTAGATACCCTGGTAGTCCACGCCGTAAACGATGAGTGCTAAGTGTTAGAGGGTTTCCGCCCTTTAGTGCTGCAGCTAACGCATTAAGCACTCCGCCTGGGGAGTACGGCCGCAAGGCTGAAACTCAAAGGAATTGACGGGGGCCCGCACAAGCGGTGGAGCATGTGGTTTAATTCGAAGCAACGCGAAGAACCTTACCAGGTCTTGACATCCTCTGACACTCCTAGAGATAGGACGTTCCCCTTCGGGGGACAGAGTGACAGGTGGTGCATGGTTGTCGTCAGCTCGTGTCGTGAGATGTTGGGTTAAGTCCCGCAACGAGCGCAACCCTTGATCTTAGTTGCCAGCATTCAGTTGGGCACTCTAAGGTGACTGCCGGTGACAAACCGGAGGAAGGTGGGGATGACGTCAAATCATCATGCCCCTTATGACCTGGGCTACACACGTGCTACAATGGATGGTACAAAGGGCAGCAAAGCCGCGAGGCCGAGCGAATCCCATAAAGCCATTCTCAGTTCGGATTGCAGGCTGCAACTCGCCTGCATGAAGCCGGAATCGCTAGTAATCGCGGATCAGCATGCCGCGGTGAATACGTTCCCGGGCCTTGTACACACCGCCCGTCACACCACGAGAGTTTGTAACACCCGAAGTCGGTGGGGTAACCTTTATGGAGCCAGCCGCCTAAGGTGGGACAGATGATTGGGGTGAAGTCGTAACAAGGTAGCCGTATCGGAAGGTGCGGCTGGATCACCTCCTTTCTAAGGAAAAAGCGATCTTGTTTCGTTCAGTTTTGAGGGAGCATTCTCTCAAAACCAAAAATAAATTAGAAGCGCTATTCGAAAGAAGAGCAGCGTTTGTCATTTATTTTTTCGTTCTTTGAAAACTAGATAACAATATAAGGCAAAAATGATTTGCGTCATTTTACCGCATCGAGTAATAAACCGAGTTAAGTTTTATTGTTTTATTATAGGTCGATGATTCAAGACCTGACAGCCCTTCGGGCTTAGGGGAAGAACATCAGCCGAATTGGTTAAGTTAGAAAGGGCGCACGGTGAATGCCTTGGCACTAGGAGCCGATGAAGGACGGGACTAACACCGATATGCTTCGGGGAGCTGTAAGTAAGCTTTGATCCGGAGATTTCCGAATGGGGAAACCCACTGTTCGTAATGGAACAGTACCTTCACCTGAATTCATAGGGTGATGGAGGCAGACCCGGGGAACTGAAACATCTAAGTACCCGGAGGAACAGAAAGCAAATGCGATTTCCCAAGTAGCGGCGAGCGAAACGGAATGTAGCCCAAACCGAAAGGCTTGCCTTTCGGGGTTGTAGGACACTCTATACGGAGTTACAAAGGAACGGGGTAGACGAAGAGACATGGAAAGGTCCGTCGAAGAAGGTAACAACCCTGTAGTCGAAACTTCGTTCCCTCCAGAGTGGATCCTGAGTACGGCGGGACACGTGAAATCCCGTCGGAAGCAGGGAGGACCATCTCCCAAGGCTAAATACTACCTAGTGACCGATAGTGAACCAGTACCGTGAGGGAAAGGTGAAAAGCACCCCGGAAGGGGAGTGAAAGAGATCCTGAAACCGTGTGCCTACAAGTAGTCAGAGCCCTATGTCCCTTTTGGGAAACGGGTGATGGCGTGCCTTTTGTAGAATGAACCGGCGAGTTACGATTTCATGCAAGGTTAAGTTGATGAGACGGAGCCGCAGCGAAAGCGAGTCTGAATAGGGCGAATGAGTATGAGGTCGTAGACCCGAAACCAGGTGATCTACCCATGTCCAGGGTGAAGTTCAGGTAACACTGAATGGAGGCCCGAACCCACGCACGTTGAAAAGTGCGGGGATGAGGTGTGGGTAGCGGAGAAATTCCAATCGAACCTGGAGATAGCTGGTTCTCTCCGAAATAGCTTTAGGGCTAGCCTCAAGTGTTAAGAGTCTTGGAGGTAGAGCACTGATTGGACTAGGGGCCCATCTCGGGTTACCGAATTCAGTCAAACTCCGAATGCCAATGACTTTTCCTTGGGAGTCAGACTGCGAGTGATAAGATCCGTAGTCAAAAGGGAAACAGCCCAGACCACCAGCTAAGGTCCCAAAGTATACGTTAAGTGGAAAAGGATGTGGAGTTGCTTAGACAACCAGGATGTTGGCTTAGAAGCAGCCACCATTTAAAGAGTGCGTAATAGCTCACTGGTCGAGTGACTCTGCGCCGAAAATGTACCGGGGCTAAACGTATCACCGAAGCTGTGGGTGGACACCTAGGGTGTCCGCGGTAGGAGAGCGTTCTAAGGGCTGAGAAGCCAGACCGGAAGGACTGGTGGAGCGCTTAGAAGTGAGAATGCCGGTATGAGTAGCGAAAGAAGGGTGAGAATCCCTTCCACCGAATGCCTAAGGTTTCCTGAGGAAGGCTCGTCCGCTCAGGGTTAGTCGGGACCTAAGCCGAGGCCGAAAGGCGTAGGCGATGGACAACAGGTTGATATTCCTGTACCACCTATTCATCGTTTGAGCGATGGGGGGACGCAGTAGGATAGGGTAAGCGCGCTGTTGGATTAGCGCGTCCAAGCAGTTAGGCTGAAAACGAGGCAAATCCCGTTTTCACATAAGCTGAGCTGTGATGGCGAGGGAAATTTAGTACCGAAGTTCCTGATTCCACACTGCCAAGAAAAGCCTCTAGCGAGATGAAGGGTGCCCGTACCGCAAACCGACACAGGTAGGCGAGGAGAGAATCCTAAGGTGTGCGAGAGAACTCTCGTTAAGGAACTCGGCAAAATGACCCCGTAACTTCGGGAGAAGGGGTGCTCATCTGGGTGAATAGCCCGGATGAGCCGCAGTGAATAGGCCCAGGCGACTGTTTAGCAAAAACACAGGTCTCTGCGAAGCCGCAAGGCGAAGTATAGGGGCTGACGCCTGCCCGGTGCTGGAAGGTTAAGGGGAGAGGTTAGCGCAAGCGAAGCTTTGAACTGAAGCCCCAGTAAACGGCGGCCGTAACTATAACGGTCCTAAGGTAGCGAAATTCCTTGTCGGGTAAGTTCCGACCCGCACGAAAGGCGTAACGATCTGGGCACTGTCTCAACGAGAGACTCGGTGAAATTATACTACCTGTGAAGATGCAGGTTACCCGCGACAGGACGGAAAGACCCCGTGGAGCTTTACTGCAGCCTGATATTGAATTTTGGTACAGCTTGTACAGGATAGGTAGGAGCCTTTGAAGCCGGAGCGCCAGCTTCGGTGGAGGCATCGGTGGGATACTACCCTGGCTGTATTGAAATTCTAACCCGCGCCCCTTATCGGGGCGGGAGACAGTGTCAGGCGGGCAGTTTGACTGGGGCGGTCGCCTCCTAAAGAGTAACGGAGGCGCCCAAAGGTTCCCTCAGAATGGTTGGAAATCATTCGCAGAGTGTAAAGGCACAAGGGAGCTTGACTGCGAGACCTACAAGTCGAGCAGGGACGAAAGTCGGGCTTAGTGATCCGGTGGTTCCGCATGGAAGGGCCATCGCTCAACGGATAAAAGCTACCCCGGGGATAACAGGCTTATCTCCCCCAAGAGTCCACATCGACGGGGAGGTTTGGCACCTCGATGTCGGCTCATCGCATCCTGGGGCTGTAGTCGGTCCCAAGGGTTGGGCTGTTCGCCCATTAAAGCGGTACGCGAGCTGGGTTCAGAACGTCGTGAGACAGTTCGGTCCCTATCCGTCGTGGGCGCAGGAAATTTGAGAGGAGCTGTCCTTAGTACGAGAGGACCGGGATGGACGCACCGCTGGTGTACCAGTTGTCTTGCCAAAGGCATCGCTGGGTAGCTATGTGCGGACGGGATAAGTGCTGAAAGCATCTAAGCATGAAGCCCCCCTCAAGATGAGATTTCCCATAGCGTCAAGCTAGTAAGATCCCTGAAAGATGATCAGGTAGATAGGTCTGAGGTGGAAGCGTGGCGACACGTGGAGCTGACAGATACTAATCGATCGAGGACTTAACCTATCTTGTTTATACTCGAAAACGTAATGCAAATCAGCCTTTGTTATCTAGTTTTGAAGGAACGAAAGTTACTTCATATCTGTCTGGCAGTTATGGCAAAGAGGCCACACCCGTTCCCATCCCGAACACGGAAGTTAAGCTCTTTAGCGCCGATGGTAGTTGGGGGCTCTCCCCCTGTGAGAGTAGGACGCTGCCGGGCAGTAAGGAAAGACCAGCTAAGAAGCTGGTCTTTTTTGTATTTGTCTACAATTGAAATTGTATTAGACCAGAGGGAAACAAGAAAGGACCCAGTAAAGATGCCGGCTATAGCAGCGAGCAATTTTTTTATATACAAAGATGTAAGCAGATCTGTCTGATAAATTCTCATTGACAGCATCCTTCCAAACCCTTAAAGTATTACATGGTAATAGTTAAACAGTTGAATTATTAAACACAAGAACTTTTACATAGGGGTGAATGTTTGGTGTCTCACAAGAATATAAAAGAGTTAGCGGATCGATATATACTCACTTCCTTTTCAGTGACGAAAACCGGGGAAAGCCTTTTAAAATGCCAGATGGGGGATGAGGTAACGAGTGATCAGCATTATATGCTGAGGTATATTTACAAGTCGCGGGAATGCACGTCTACTGAGCTGGCGGAGGTTTTTGAAGTTAAGAAAAGCGCAATCACCGCAATCATTAACAGACTGTGGGAAAAGGACCTTATTGAACGCACACGCGATGAAAAGGACCGCCGGGTGGTGTATCTGTCTCTCACAGAAAAGGGAGAGGCTATGTACCTGGAAGCAGAGGAGCGGATATATCTTTTGGTGGAGTCATTGATCAGCCGTTTTGAACAGGAAGAGATTGAAAAGTTCCTTGAGACTTACGAGAAGCTGAATAAAGTGCTTTTGGATATTAAGTATAATCTGGGGGAGTAAAGAGTGAATTTGATTATTAAGCAGAAATGGCTGGTTCTTATTTTATGGATAGCCGCCGCCGCCGGGTTGATGTTCGCAGCTCCGAATATGGCTGAGCTGGTCCGGGAGAAGGGTCAGGTTGATGTTCCGAAGGAGTATTCATCGGCAAGGGCCGGGGATATCATGGAGGAAGTGCAGAAGCAGGAAGGCGGCGGGGATGAGACGCAGGTCGCCCTTGTTTTTCATGATAATGTAAAGCTTTCTGCAGAAAAGGTAAAGGAAGCCGAAAAGGCTGTACGGGCACTGGAAGCTCAAAAAGAAAAATTGGGCATCACCCAGATTGTTTCCCACTTTAAGGAAAAGAGCCTGAGGGACCAGCTCATTTCGGAGGACGGCAGATCGGTTCTTGCATCCATCAATGTCAGCTGGAATGGACGTGATGAGGAGCAAGTCAGTGATGCGCTCTATAGGACGATTGAAGATGCAGATGTGGATCACTATTATACAAGCAACTGGATGATCAACAGCGATTTGACCAAAAGCTCTGAGGAAGGGCTGAAGAAGACAGAGGGCATTACGGTTGTGTTCATCCTGGTGGTGCTGTTCCTCGTATTCAGGTCAGTGGTCGCCCCGGTGATCCCGCTTGTAACTGTCGGCTTTTCGTATCTGCTGTCACAATCCATTGTTTCGATGCTTGTAGATAAGCTTGATTTTCCCATTTCAAATTATACACAGATATTCCTTGTGGCCGTTTTGTTCGGCATCGGGACGGATTATTGCATCCTGCTCCTAAGCCGTTTTAAAGAGGAACTCGCCTATAAGGAGTCACTAAGTGACGCGATTGTTCAGACTTACCGCAATGCCGGACGAACTGTGTTCTTCAGCGGTGTGGCGGTCATGATTGGTTTTGCTGCAATAGGATTCTCGCAATTTAAATTGTATCAGTCGGCGGCAGCCGTTGCTGTGGGTGTGGCAGTGTTATTGTTAGCATTGTTCACCATTGTCCCGTTCTTTATGGCAGCCCTTGGCATGAAGATTTTCTGGCCATCAAAGAGCAAGGCAGAGCACGGAGAAAGCAGGCTTTGGGGAATGGCTGGCCGCTTCGCACTAGCCCGTCCGCTCATCGCACTTCTTATTGTAGCTATCGTCTGCGTGCCGTTCCTGTTGAAATATGACGGTGAGCTGTCCTTCAATTCATTAGAGGAAATCAGCGGCGATGTACCATCGATCGAAGCCTTTAATACTATTTCGGACAGTTTTGGCCCCGGGGAATCAATGCCCACACAGATTGTGCTGAAAAACGATGAGAGAATGGATTCAGCCGAGTATATCGGGCTGGCGGAAAAAATCAGTGCAGAGCTTGAAAAGGTGAATCAGGTAGATACCATCCGTTCTGTCACACGCCCGACCGGAGAGCCGATAGAAGACTTTTTTGTGGCTAGGCAGTCCAAAAGCCTGGAAGAAGGTCTTGGAAAAGGCAAGGAAGGCATCAATAAAATCAGCTCAGGACTGCATGAGGCAGGAAGCCAGCTGTCAAGCTCCGCTCCTGAGTTGAAGAGTGCGGTTACAGGAATAGACTCTCTTATTGCCGGAACATCTGAAATACAATCTGGACTAGGGGAGATTCAGACGAATCTCCAAAAGATTGAGAATGGAGTTCGGCAGGGATCAGCCGGTTCATCGGAAATCAAAAATGGAATTGATAAAGCCCGGGCGGGGGCAGATGAGCTAGCCACAAACTATACGAAGCTGCTTGCCGGCTACGAGGCGGTTGGGGAAAACCTGGGCAGCCTTCAATCCCAATATAAAAAAGCAGGCACCGGCCTTGCAAATCTTACAGACGCCCTTGCTGCCATCGAGCCGGAAGACTTTAAAGGGCTTGAAGGCAGGCATGAAGGGCTGGCAGCAGACCCCGGCTATCAGAAGATCAAAGGTACGGTCACCTCAGTGAACCAGGAGCTGCCTAAGCTCTCAGCCGGGATCAACCAGCTGAATAAAGGATTGGGCCGGATTACGGGAGGCGTTAATGAAGCGAATGCCGGCTTTAAGCTGGCAATTGGCGGACAGAAACATATCTCGACCGGGCTGGAAAAGTTATCAGAGGGCATCGGAAAACAAAAGGCAGGCCTTGATCAGCTGGCAGACGGCCAGGGACAGATTATCAGCAATTTCCCGAAAGTCACTCAAGGGCTGCAGGGGATCAATGGCGGCCAAAAGCAGCTGCTTGCCGGTTTTGGCAGCTTAAGCGGCCAGCTTACACAGCTCACTGACGGAATGAATCAGAGCGCAGATGGTCTGGACCAGGTTTCTAAAGGGCTGCAGTCTGCACAAGGGTACTTATCAGGACTCTCCAAAACAGATAAGACCAGCGGTTTCTATCTGCCTGAAGAAGCGCTGGAGAGCAAGGAATTCAAACAGGCGGTGGATGCCTATTATTCCAGGGACCGCAAGTACATGACACTCAATGTCATTTTTAAAGCGAATCCTTATTCCAATGAAGCAATCAAACAGGTTCCTGAAATTAAGGATGCGGTGAAAAGGGCGGTAAAGGATACAAAACTTGAGAACGCGGTAGTTGCGATAGGCGGGATTACAAGTACGAACGCTGACCTTAACAAGATGTCAGGACAGGATTACTCCCGGACAGTCATCCTGATGCTTGCCGGAATCTCCATCATCCTTGTCTTCCTGTTCCGTTCCATCATAATGCCGCTTTATATCATCGGTTCCTTGATCCTTACGTATTACACATCCATGGCCATGAATGAAGTTCTTTACGTGGATATCCTGGGTTACACGGGAATCAGCTGGGCTGTTCCATTCTTCGGCTTTGTGATTCTGATTGCACTTGGTGTGGATTACAGCATATTCCTGATGGACCGCTTCAACGAGTATAAAGAGATGTCTGTCCAGGATGCGATGCTTCTTTCGATGAAGAAGATGGGAACAGTTATCATTTCAGCGGTCATCATCCTCGGCGGTACATTTGCAGCGATGATGCCATCGGGCATGCTGTCCCTGCTCCAGATAGCATCCATTATCCTGATAGGACTCCTGTTGTATGCCTTCATCATGCTGCCGCTCTTAATACCGGTCATGGTGAAGAACTTCGGGAAAGCAAACTGGTGGCCATTTAAACGAGCATAGTGAGTGTAGGAAGCCGTCCGGAAAAGGACGGCTTTTCTTTCCTTGCAGATCGACTGGTGTTAATTTAAGCTATAAGGCATACTAAAAGGAAAGTTATGTGAAAGGGAGAATGGGAAGATGGCGAAGGGCAAGAAAGCAACGTACGAAGTGGGCCCGGGTGAAACGATCGATGAGTGCCTTGCCAGGATAAAGGCTGATGGCTATATGCCGGTCCGCAGGACGGAAAAGCCGGTCTTTAAAGAGGTGAATCAAAGCGGAAAAGTTGAATATGAGCCTGCTGGCCGCCAAATTGTCTTTGAAGCAAGAGAAATGCAGTAAAACACGAACAATAATATTTTTGTATAATGAATTGTTCGAAAATCAGTTGACTCATTACTTCTCAGTTGTTAAGATGAAACCAAGGAAATAAAATATTCGTTTTTCTCTCATATAATAATGGGGATATGGCCCATGAGTTTCTACCTAATTACCGTAAATGATTAGACTATGAGAGAAGATAGCTGTCTTTCGGTGCGTGCATTTTTTTCTTATGATCATTTTACCGGGTGGACTATCTTCTCTCATGGAAGAAGTCTGCCCGGTTTTTATTTTGTCTACAAATAGAGCGGAGGGAAGGAAATGGAGCCAAGAGTTGGCGTGATAATGGGAAGCATCTCTGATTGGGATACGATGAAATATGCATGCGAAGCACTGGAAGATTTGAATATACCTTATGAAAAGAAAGTCATTTCTGCCCACAGAACACCGGACTTAATGTTCGAATATGCGGCATCAGCCAGGGAACGGGGTCTCCGGGTCATCATTGCGGGGGCAGGCGGGGCTGCCCATCTGCCCGGGATGACCGCCTCGAAAACGACGCTACCTGTCATCGGAGTGCCGGTTCAGTCAAAAGCGCTGAACGGTCTTGATTCCCTTCTCTCCATCGTACAGATGCCAGGCGGTGTCCCGGTTGCCGCTACAGCAATAGGAAAAGCAGGGGCAGTCAATGCCGGACTGCTGGCAGCACAGATCCTCGGTGCCGCTGATGAAAAAATTGCCGAAGGACTTGAAGCCATGCGGAAAGAAACTATGGAAAAGGTGTTAATTAGCAGTGAACAGCTTACATTCTAAAACGATCCTGCCTGGACAGACGATCGGGATAATCGGAGGAGGACAGCTCGGGAGAATGATGGCCCTGGCTGCGAGGGCAGCGGGTTTCCGCATAGCCGTGCTCGATCCTGTACAGGGCTGTCCATGCGGGCAGGTGGCAGACCTAGAAATCACCGCTTCCTATGACGATCTAGCGGCACTCGAGAGACTGGCCTCAGTCAGTGACATTATCACCTTTGAGTTTGAGAATATTAATGCAGAGGCACTGGGGTGGCTGCAGTCCTATGCGCATATCCCGCAGGGAACTTCCCTTTTAAGAATCAGCCAGGACCGGATTCTTGAGAAAGAAGCGATCCTTGCAGCGGGAGTCCCGGTTGCGCCTTACGGTATAATTAACGAGTCCCGGGACATTTATAAAGAGATCGAAAAACTTGGCTATCCAAGCGTTTTGAAAACATCCCGCGGAGGCTACGACGGAAAAGGGCAGTATGTGATCCGGAAGGAAAGCGACATTCCGGCGGCGGAAGGGCTGCTTGATTCCGGCCCGTGTGTGCTCGAGGCCTGGGTGCCGTTCGAGAAGGAGATCTCGGTCATTGTCACCCGCAAGGAAAACGGAGATTACTCCGTATTCCCTGCAGCCGAGAATATCCACCATGACAATATTCTTCATCAGACAATCGTCCCGGCCCGCATCTCAGCGGAAGCCGAGGACAAAGCGAGGCAGAGAGCGGTTCAGCTTGCTGAACATCTAAAGCTTGTCGGCACGCTGGCGGTGGAAATTTTCCTCACAGGCGAGGGGGATATACTCATAAATGAGGTGGCCCCGAGGCCGCATAACTCGGGGCATTATACCATTGAGGCATGCGCCACCTCTCAGTTCGAGCAGCATATCCGGGCGGTCTGCAACTGGCCGCTCGGGGAAACGGACCTCTTGAGGCCGGCTGTGATGATCAATATCCTCGGTGAGCATATGGAACCCCTGATGGAGGAAATTCCATCTCTGGATGGATGGAAGGTCCATTTATACGGCAAGGATGAAGCAAAGGAAAAGCGCAAGATGGGACATATAACGATTTTGAGGGAACGGGCGGAATATGCACTAGAAGAAGCTTCGAGGAGCAGGATCTGGAAGGCTTATTAAGAAAACGGAGGATTTATCATGATTGAACGTTATACAAGACCGGAGATGGGAGCTGTCTGGACAGAAGAGAACCGATTCCAGGCATGGCTCGAGGTAGAAATTCTGGCATGCGAGGCATGGGCAGAGATGGGAGTGATCCCTAAAGAAGATGCGGCACTCCTTCGGGAGAAAGCTTCCTTCGATGTTAACCGAATCAAGGAAATTGAAGAAGAAACACGCCATGATGTGGTGGCCTTCACCCGTGCAGTTTCTGAGACGCTCGGTGACGAGCGGAAATGGGTCCACTACGGACTTACATCAACAGATGTCGTAGATACGGCGCTTTCTTATACATTAAAGCAGGCTAATGAAATTCTTCTGAAGGATGTAGAGAGATTTGTGGAAATCCTGAGCGGCAAGGCAAAGGAACATAAATATACAGTCATGATGGGCCGTACGCACGGTGTTCATGCGGAGCCTACCACTTTCGGATTAAAGCTTGCACTATGGCATGAGGAAATGAAGCGGAACCTGGAGCGCTTCAGGCAGGCAATGAAAACGATCGAAGTCGGGAAGATTTCCGGTGCGGTGGGCACTTATGCCAATATCGATCCTTTTGTTGAGAAGTATGTATGCGAAAAGCTGGGACTTGAGGCAGCGCCAATTTCAACCCAGACGCTTCAGCGTGACCGTCATGCCCAGTACCTAAGCACGATTGCCTTAATTGCGACTTCGATTGAAAAATTCGCCGTGGAAATCCGCGGATTGCAAAAAAGCGAAACGCGTGAGGTGGAGGAGTTCTTTGCCAAAGGACAGAAAGGTTCCTCTGCCATGCCGCACAAACGGAATCCGATCGGCTCAGAGAACATGACCGGCCTTGCCCGCCTGATCAGGGGCTATATGATGACCGCTTATGAGAATGTGCCGCTTTGGCATGAAAGGGATATTTCCCATTCGTCTGCGGAGCGTGTGATTCTGCCGGATGCGACGATTGCTCTGAATTATATGCTGAACCGGTTTGGCAATATCGTAAAGAACCTGACCGTGTTCCCTGAAAACATGAAGCGGAATATGGACCGCACCCTGGGCCTCATCTATTCACAGCGTGTCCTGCTGGCACTGATCGATAAGGGTCTTGCCCGTGAAGAAGCGTATGATACCGTTCAGCCAAAAGCCATGCAGGCCTGGGAAGAGCAAGTGCAGTTCCGCTCACTCATCGAAGCAGACGACAAAATCACATCCCTGCTCTCACCAGATGAAATTGCAGACTGCTTTGACTATAACTACCACCTGAAATACGTCGACACAATCTTTGACCGCCTGGGTTTGTAAGGCTTGGGAAATGGGGGGCTGTCCCCCGCTAAAATGCTGTCAAAGCCTTGCGGTATAAGGTTTTGGCAGTCTGGGAAGTAGGGGACAGTCCCCCAAAAAAACTATCACTGGAGGGGAAGCGGATGCTTAGAGGAAGTTTGTTGTACGAGGGAAAGGCGAAGAGGATTTATGGGACGGATACGGAGGGTGTGGTCCTGGTTGAGTACAAGGATTCGGCGACAGCTTTTAATGGAGAGAAGAAGGCTGAGATTGCAGGTAAGGGAATCTTGAATAATGAGATCACAAGCCTGTTGTTCCTGAAGCTTGAGGAAGCGGGAATTCCTTCGCATTTTTTGAAGAAGATCACTGAACGTGAACAGCTCGTACAGCGGGTGAGCATCATTCCCCTTGAAGTGGTAGTGAGGAATTATTCGGCAGGCAGTCTGGCCAAACGGCTTGGAATTGAGGAAGGAATCCGGTTCAAGCAGCCAATCGTGGAGTTTTACCTGAAGGACGATAACCTTGGCGATCCGCTGATCATCGAATCACATATCAGAGAATTAGAGATTGCTAGTTTAGATGAATTGCGGAAGCTTAAGGAGCATGCAGTCAAAGTGAATGCAGTTTTATCCAGCTTTTTTGAAGAAATCGGCATCCGCCTTGTTGATTTTAAGCTCGAGTTTGGAAAGACTCCGTCAGGCGAGATTCTGCTTGCTGACGAGATATCTCCGGACACCTGCAGGCTGTGGGATTTAGAAACAAATGAAAAGCTCGATAAGGATGTATTCCGAAGAGATTTAGGCAGCTTAACGGAAGCGTATGAAAATATTCTGACAAGATTAGGGGGACGTCTTCATGTATAAAGTGAGAGTGTATGTAACATTGCGCGAAAGTGTATTGGATCCGCAAGGGGCGGCTGTAAAAGGTTCGCTGCACAGTATGTCTTATGAGGAAGTAAAGGATGTCCGCATTGGCAAATACTTAGAGCTTACCATCGAAAAATCAGATCGCGACCTGGATGTGCTCGTTCGTGAAATGTGTGAAAAGCTGCTCGCCAATACGGTCATTGAGGACTACCGATATGAAGCTGAGGAGGTTGTCGCCCTGTGAGGTTCGCAGTAATCGTATTCCCCGGTTCCAATTGTGATGTTGATATGTACCACGCCATCCGCGATGAGTTGGGGGAAGAGGCCGAGTATATCTGGCATACAGAAGGCAGCCTTGAAGGCTATGACGGCATCCTCCTGCCCGGCGGGTTTTCATATGGCGATTATCTCCGCTCAGGCGCCATCGCCCGTTTTTCCAATGTGATGGGCGAGGTAATCAAGGCTGCAGGCGGGGGCATGCCGGTCCTTGGTGTCTGCAATGGCTTCCAGATCCTGCTTGAGGCGGGGCTGCTGCCGGGTGCTATGAGGCGCAACTCCAATCTGAAGTTCATGTGCAGGACTGTCCAGCTGAAGGTGGAAAATGCGGATACCCTCTTTACCGGGGCCTATTCGCAGGATGAGGTGATCGATATCCCGATAGCCCATGGTGAAGGCAGCTATTACTGTGATGAAGAAACGCTTGCGTCATTAAAGGAAAACCGCCAGATCGTGTTTACCTATCATGGGGAAAACCCGAACGGCAGCCTGGCTGACATTGCCGGGATCACAAACGAGCGCGGGAATGTGCTTGGCATGATGCCCCATCCCGAACGTGCCGTTGATAAACTCCTCGGGAGTGCCGATGGATTAAGATTATTTCAATCAATCGTGAAAAACTGGAGGGAATCTCATGTCGTTAATGCTTGAACCAAATCCTGAAATGATCAAGACTGAGAGAATTTATACAGAAATGGGATTAACGGATGAAGAATTTGAGATGGCAGTGAGCACCCTGGGCAGGCTGCCCAACTATACAGAGCTTGGGCTATTCTCGGTTATGTGGTCGGAGCATTGCAGCTATAAAAACTCAAAGCCGGTGCTCGCTAAATTCCCGACCAAGGGTGAAAAAGTATTGCAGGGCCCGGGGGAAGGGGCAGGCATCGTCGATATTGGAGACAGCCAGGCTGTGGTTTTCAAGATTGAGAGCCATAATCACCCTTCAGCCATCGAACCTTATCAGGGAGCGGCAACAGGAGTGGGAGGCATCATCCGCGATGTTTTTTCCATGGGCGCCCGTCCTATTGCCCTATTAAACTCGCTCCGCTTCGGCGAACTCGAAACGCCGCGCGTGAAATATCTTTTTAAAGAAGTGGTAGCCGGAATTGCAGGCTACGGGAACTGCATTGGGATCCCGACGGTCGGGGGAGAAATCCAATTCGATCCCTCTTATGAAGGCAACCCCCTTGTAAATGCGATGTGCGTGGGGCTGATCAACCATCAAGATATCAAAAAGGGCCAGGCGCATGGAACCGGCAATACTGTGATGTATGTGGGTGCGAAGACAGGACGGGACGGAATCCATGGAGCGACATTTGCATCAGAGGAGCTGACAGAGGCATCCGACGAAAAGCGTCCTGCTGTCCAGGTTGGAGATCCATTCATGGAGAAGCTGCTTCTCGAAGCATGCCTTGAGCTCATCCATAATGATGCCCTTGTCGGCATTCAGGACATGGGGGCTGCGGGGCTGACAAGCTCCTCGGCGGAAATGGCCAGCAAGGCCGGATCCGGAATTGAAATGAACCTTGACTTAGTCCCGCAGCGGGAAACAGGAATGACAGCATACGAAATGATGCTTTCAGAGTCACAGGAGCGGATGCTGATTGTTGTTGAAAAGGGCCGCGAGCAGGAAATCATTGATTTATTTTCCAAATACGGCCTTGAGGCAGTGGCTGTCGGGAAAGTGACGGATGATAAAAAACTCCGCCTCCTCCATAAGGGAGAGGTAGTCGCAGATGTTCCTGTCGATGCCCTTGCAGAGGAAGCTCCGGTTTATCATAAGCCGTCCAGCGAGCCGGCCTTTTATCGTGAATTCCAGGAGATGGAGGTATCCATCCCGCAGGTTGAAGACTATGAAGAAACATTGAAAGCTCTCCTGTCACAGCCGACAATCGCAAGCAAGGAGTGGGTGTATGATCAGTATGATTATATGGTCAGGACAAATACAGTTGTCGCCCCAGGCTCCGATGCAGCTGTGGTGCGCATCCGGGAAACAAACAAGGCGCTTGCGATGACAACGGACTGCAACTCCCGTTATCTGTATCTGGACCCGGAAATGGGCGGAAAGATCGCAGTCGCCGAGGCAGCGCGGAATATCATCTGCTCTGGCGCAGAGCCGCTTGCTATCACGGACTGTCTAAATTTTGGCAATCCTGAGAAACCGGAGATTTTCTGGCAGATCGAAAAGGCGGCGGACGGCATGAGTGAAGCCTGCCGCACCCTTGGAACCCCGGTCATCGGAGGGAACGTATCCCTTTATAATGAGACAAACGGGGAAGCGGTCTACCCGACTCCTGTAGTCGGTATGGTCGGACTGATTAAGGACCTGAAGCATATCACCACCCAAAGCTTTAAGAATGCCGGTGACAGCATCTATGTAATCGGCGAAACGAAGGATGAATTCGGTGGAAGCGAGCTGCAGAAGCTGCAGAATGGCCGGATCTTTGGCCGCGCTCCTGAACTTGACCTGGATATCGAATCAAGGCGCCAGGGAGCACTTCTGTCAGCCATCCAGGGCGGACTGGTGAAATCCGCACATGATATCGCCGAGGGAGGCTTTGCGGTTGCCCTGGCAGAATCCGTTTTTGGTACCGGTCACGGAGCGGCTGTCAAAGTGGGAGGACCTGCTGTTTCCGCCCTGTTTTCCGAAACGCAGTCCCGCTTCATTGTGTCAGTGGCACCTCAGGATAAAGAGGCATTTGAAACTCTGGCCGTTGATGCAGTGGAAATAGGCGTTGTCACGGAGGCACCCCGGCTTGAAATTACAGATGGAAGCGGCAATGAACTGATTAAAGCTGAAGTGGCTGGACTATTTGCAGCCTGGAAAGGAGCGATTCCATGCTTGCTGAATTAAAAGGCTTGAATGAAGAGTGCGGCGTGTTTGGCGTTTGGGGCCATCCGGATGCCGCACAGATAACGTATTACGGCCTTCATGCCCTTCAGCACAGGGGCCAGGAGGGTGCAGGGATTGTCGTGCGGGATGAAAACGGCCTGAAGTGTGTGAAAGGGGAGGGCCTTGTTACCGAAGTCTTCACACAGGATAAAATCGGACAGATGAGCGGAACGGCAGCCCTCGGCCACGTCAGATATGCGACGGCAGGCGGCGGGGGCCTGGAGAATGTGCAGCCCCTCTTGTTCCGCTCGCAGAATGGAAGCCTTGCGATCGCCCATAATGGCAACCTTGTGAATGCACTCCAGCTGAAGCATCAGCTCGAGGCACAGGGAAGCATCTTCCAGACCACATCTGACACAGAAGTGCTGGCCCACCTGATCAAACGCTCCGGTTTTTCGGATTTAAGGCAGCAGAAGAAGAACGCCTTGAGCATGCTGAAAGGGGCCTATGCCTTCCTGACGATGAACGAGACGGAAATGCTGGCAGCACTCGATCCTAATGGCCTTCGTCCGCTGTCGCTCGGAAGGCTTGGAGATGCATATGTGCTTGCTTCGGAAACCTGTGCCCTTGATATTGTCGGGGCTGAATTTGTCAGGGATATCGAACCGGGCGAGCTTTTGATCATCAATAATCAAGGCATCCGCTCTGAACGGTTTGCCACGAGTGCCAACCGCTCCATGTGCACGATGGAATATATCTATTTTTCCAGACCGGACAGCAATATAGACGGCATTAATGTCCATACAGCGAGGAAGAATCTTGGAAAGCAATTGGCCCTTGAAGTTCCGATCGAAGCGGATGTGGTGACAGGCGTACCGGATTCAAGCATCTCAGTCGCCATCGGCTATGCGGAAGCAACCGGAATTCCCTATGAAATGGGACTCATCAAGAACCGATATGTAGGAAGGACCTTCATCCAGCCGTCACAGTCTCTCCGGGAACAGGGTGTGAAGATGAAACTTGCTCCGGTCCGCGGGGTGGTGGAAGGAAAGCGTGTGATCATGGTGGATGATTCTATCGTCAGGGGAACGACAAGCAGGCGGATCGTCAATATGCTTAAAGAGGCAGGGGCAAAAGAAGTGCATGTGGTCATCAGCTCGCCGCCCATAAAAAACCCATGCTTCTACGGCATTGATACATCATCACGCGACGAACTCATCGCCGCTTCTAATTCCATCGAAGAAATCCGGGAGCTGATCGGAGCTGACACCCTTACTTTCCTGTCACCTGAAGGCACCATTAAAGCCCTCGGCCGGCCATTCGAAGGCGGCGGCCAATGCATGGCCTGCTTCACCGGCAAATATCCGACAGAAATCTACGATATGGGAACAGACCCCATTTCCCAGATTATTTCCGAGGAGGATGGTGTGTACCATGGCTAATGCATATAAGCAGGCAGGTGTGGATATCGAAGCGGGCTATGAGGCGGTCGGCCGCATGAAGAAGCATGTGAACCGGACCATGAGGCCGGAGGTTCTGAGTGGTCTTGGCGGGTTCGGCGGGATGTTCGACCTGTCCGCCATCGGACTGAAGGAGCCGGTGCTTGTATCTGGCACAGACGGCGTCGGGACCAAGCTGATGCTTGCCTTCCTGATGGATAAGCACGATACGATAGGAATCGACTGTGTAGCCATGTGTGTGAATGACATTATTGTACAGGGTGCCAAGCCGCTGTATTTCCTGGATTACATTGCCTGCGGAAAAGCGGATCCGGAGCGGATCGAAGCCATCGTAAAGGGAATCGCTGAAGGCTGCGTTCAGGCAGGCTGTGCCCTGATTGGCGGAGAGACGGCGGAGATGCCGGGAATGTACGATGAGCAGGAGTATGATCTGGCAGGATTTGCTGTTGGGGCCGTCGAGAAATCAGCTCTGGTCACAGGCAGGGAAATTGAAGCTGGTGATGTGCTGATCGGGCTCCCATCGAGCGGGATCCACAGCAACGGTTATTCTCTCGTCAGGAAAATCCTGCTTGGCGACCATAGTTTTGACCTTCATCAGTATGTGGAGGAACTGGGCTGTACCCTTGGCGAGGAGCTCCTGCGCCCGACAAGGATCTATGTAAAGCCGCTCGCCGGGGCGCTCGAGAACTTCCAGATTAACGGGATGGCCCATATCACGGGAGGCGGCTTTATTGAGAACATTCCACGGATGCTTCCGGATGGACTCGGCGTTTCAATCCAGGAAGGGAGCTGGGACATCCCGCCGATCTTCAAACTTCTTCGGGAAAAAGGAAATCTGAAGCGGGAAGAAATGTACAATATCTTTAATATGGGCATCGGCATGGTCGTTTCGATAAGGGAAAGCGAAGCCGGCGCATTGATGGATTATTTTACATCCCAGGGAGAAGAGGCGCGGATCATCGGCCGAGTGGTAAAAGGTGAAGGCACTGTCTTTACGGGAGAAGCATCATGAAGAGAATCGCCGTATTTGCGTCAGGAAGCGGAAGCAATTTCCACTCTATTTCAGAAGCGGTCCGCGAAAATAAGCTGGATGCAGAGATTGTCCTTTTGGTCTGTGACCGCCCCGGCGCACTTGCTGCCCGGCGCGCTGACCAAAAAGGCATTCCTGCTTTTGTTTTTTCGCCTAAGGATTACAGCGGCAAACAGGCCTTTGAGGAAGAAATTCTTTCCAGGCTGGAAGAATGCAGGGCAGATCTAATTGTCCTTGCCGGTTATATGAGACTGATAGGTCCGACTCTGCTTTCTGCCTATCCTGGACGGATTATCAATATCCATCCATCACTCCTTCCGGCTTTTCCGGGACGGGATGCCATCGGACAGGCGTTTGATGCCGGAGTCAAGGTAACCGGGGTGACGGTCCATTATGTGGACGAAGGAATGGATACCGGGCCGATCATCGCTCAGAAGGCACTCAATGTGCTCGGTGGCGACACAAGGGAGACCCTGCAGGCGAAAATTCAGGAAATTGAACATAAGCTGTATCCTGCTGTATTGCAGGAGCTGCTAGAAAAGCAATTTGGGCTGGAGGAATTGAAACATGTCTAAGAGAGCATTACTCAGCGTATCAGACAAAACGGGGATAGTAGAATTTGCAAAGGGTTTGAAGGAAGCGGGCTTTGAGATCATCTCTACCGGCGGCACCAAAGGGGCGCTGATGGAGGAAGGAATCGAAGTAACAGGGATCAGCGAGATCACCGGTTTCCCTGAAATCCTTGGCGGGCGTGTAAAGACTCTTCATCCGAATGTCCATGGAGGACTGCTCGGGAGACATGGGGATGAGGATCACCGCGGACAGATGGAAGCACATGGCATCCAGCCCATCGGAGTGGTATGCGTCAATCTATATCCATTTCAGCAGACTATCGCAAAACCGGGGGTGCAGCCCGAGGATGCCATCGAAAACATCGACATCGGCGGACCGGCCATGCTTCGTTCTTCGGCCAAAAACCATGAATATGTTACAGTGATCGTGGATCCTGCCGACTACGGGGCGGTCCTGAGCCAAATAAAGGAAAATGGTGAAGTCCAGCCTGCAGTGAGAAGAAAACTTGCGGCCAAGGTGTTCCGCCATACAGCCGCATATGATGCTGTTATTTCCGATTATATGACCCGTCTTGCGGAGGAGGAAAATCCAGAAAGCCTGACACTTACGTATGATTTGAAGCAGCCTCTCCGCTACGGGGAAAACCCGCACCAGAAAGCATCTTTTTATAAAAAACCGCTTGGCTCTGAATTTTCACTCGCTTATGCAAGACAGCTGCACGGCAAGGAATTGTCTTATAACAATATCAATGATGCAGATGCTGCCCTGCAGATCGTGAAGGAATTTAACGAACCCGCAGCGGTGGCCGTCAAGCATATGAATCCGTGCGGGGCTGGGACCGGTGACAGCATCAGCAGTGCGTTCCAGAAAGCCTTTGACGCCGATCCGGTCTCCATATTCGGCGGGATTGTTGCCCTTAACCGCGAGGTAGACCGGGAAACGGCTGAAAAGCTTCATGAAATATTCCTTGAGATTGTCATTGCTCCTTCATTTTCAAATGAAGCCCTGGATATTCTGACAGGAAAGAAAAATCTCCGTCTGCTGACCGTGGATTTCGACTCCTCACAAACAGCCGGCAAAAAAATTACCTCCATTGAGGGAGGACTCCTTGTACAGGACATGGACACATATGGACTTGAAGAAGCCAGTCTCTCCATCCCGACAAAGCGTGAGCCGACCGATCAGGAATGGGCTGCCTTGAAGCTCGGCTGGAAAACGGTCAAGCATGTGAAATCCAATGCCATCGTAGTGGCTGCAGAAGACAAGACAATCGGTATCGGCGCGGGCCAGATGAACCGTGTCGGTGCAGCAAAGATTGCACTTGAGCAGGCCGGTGAAAAAGCGAAAGGAGCTGCACTTGCTTCAGATGCTTTCTTCCCTATGGATGATACCGTCGAAGCTGCTGCCAAAGCAGGGATCACCGCCATCATCCAGCCGGGGGGATCTATCCGGGATGAAGACTCGATCAAAAAAGCGGATGAATACAATATCGCCATGGTATTCACAGGCATAAGGCATTTCAAACACTGATACAGGGGTGATTTCTTTGAAAGTTCTAGTAATCGGGCGCGGCGGCCGCGAGCATGCAATCGCCGCCAAGTTCAAGGAAAGCAAGAGGGTTTCACAGGTTTATGCCGCCCCTGGGAATCCAGGAATGAAGGATGCAGCCGAGCTTGTGGATATCGAAGAACATCAGCACAGCGAGCTTATTGAATTTGCCCTTCAGAACGATATTTACCTGACATTCATCGGTCCTGAAGTACCGCTCCTGAATGGCATCGTGGATGAATTTGAGAAAGCCGGCCTGAGGGTTTTCGGACCGAGAAAAAATGCAGCCGAGATTGAAGGAAGCAAGTCTTTCGCGAAGGACCTGATGCTGAAATACGGAATCCCGACTGGTGAATATGGGACGTTTACAGACTTTTCTAAGGCGAAATCCTATATTGAAGCAAAGGGAGCGCCGATTGTGATCAAGGCAGACGGTCTTGCTGCCGGCAAAGGAGTTGTTGTCGCAGGGACAGAAGCAGAGGCATTAGCTGCGCTTCAAGACATGCTTATCGGAAAGAAGTTCGGTGAATCCTCCGCAAGTGTTGTAATAGAAGAATTCCTTGATGGGGAAGAGTTTTCGCTTATGGCTTTTGTACACGGCGATAAGGTCTATCCGATGGTCATCGCCCAGGATCATAAACGCGCCTTTGACGGCGATCAAGGACCGAATACCGGCGGAATGGGAGCTTACTCCCCGGTACCGCAGATATCTGATCAGATCGTCGAACAGGCTGTTAATGAAGTACTCATTCCGGCGGCAAAGGCCATGGGGGCAGAAGGAAGGCCATTTACCGGGATCCTGTATGCCGGCCTGATCTCCACGCTTAAAGGCCCTATGGTCATCGAGTTCAATGCCCGCTTTGGGGATCCGGAAACACAGGTTGTCCTGATGAGGCTGAAGTCCGACCTTCTTGATGTAACAGACGCCGTCCTTGAAGGACGGGATATGGATATCGAATGGCAAAGCGAAGCAGCCCTCGGCGTCGTGATGGCAGCCTCAGGCTATCCCGGGGATTATAAAAAGGGCAGCCCGATTACAATTCCAACACTTCTTGAAGAAGGCACGGCCATCTATCATGCGGGCACTAGTGTGAATGAGGCAGGAGAGTATACAACAGCAGGCGGCAGGGTGCTGCTCGCCGCAGCAAAGGGCGAGACCCTTGAAGCCGCACAGCGGAAGGCTTACCGGGAAATTCAGAGAATTAAATACGACGATTTGTTTTACAGAAAAGATATCGGGAATAAAGCCATTAAACAGAATGTATAACAGACAAAACGCGGACCGCACCAGTGGCCAGACTTCGAAAGCCGGAGAATGAACCAGGGTGCCGGCCCGCGATTTTTCGTATGAGGAGGAAAGTCATGGCGCAACCATTGGAAGCAGCAGCGATTAAAATGATGAAAGAGGCATTCGAAGGTCCTCCGCCGCCCGACAGGCAAAGCTGGTTTGTTAATACCGAGCCGGACTCGGGAATCTTCGGGCTGCTGAAGGGAATACGGGCAGCGGAGGCATCCAAAGAGATACACGGCACGAACCTGGCTGCCCATACAGATCATATCCGGTATCATCTGTGGGGCTGCAGTGAGGTAATCAGCGGCCGCAGTCCCCGGATGGACTGGCAGGCCAGCTGGAGAATCAAGAGTGTTGATGAGGAGCGCTGGCAGGAAGTCCAAGATCAGCTGAGAGATGAATATCTTCGCTTTTTAAATGAATACGAACAGATGGAATGGACCGGCCAGAGGGCGGATGAAGCTCTTGCGACCATCATTCATGCAGCTTATCATCTTGGTGCCATGAAGCAGATGGTGAAGAGTGCGGGATCATATAGAACATAATCTGTTAGGCATAGTTACCGTTACCATGTGCACCTGTAAAAACAAGGCGCTGTTGATTTTTTTTATTCAACTAATGGGTGCCTTAGTTGAAGATTGATCGCCTGCTTAGACAGGTTTTTTGTTGTTTAACTAAAGGGGCAGGTTTGTTGAAGAAGGATATTTCCTGTTTTTAATCGAATTAGTTTCGAACAAACCTTACACGAATACAGGAATAGTAACATAAGGGGTATGAGATATGAAGATCAATAGAATAGATCATGTGAGTATAAACGTAAATGATCTTTCAGAGGCTAAAGGGTTTTTTCTTGATTTAGGGCTTGAAGTAAAAGCGGAATGGGAATTGGATGGAGAACAGTTGGACAGAATAGTTGGGCTAAAAGATGTTAAAACCGCATGTATAGGATTGGGGATGCCAGATGGTCAGGCATGGATAGAGCTAGTCAAATTTTATACGCCATCAGATGAAAAAGATATTCAGCAACCTTTTGCAAATACACTGGGTATCCGACATATTTGCTTTGCTGTTGAAGATATAGAAACAGTTGTTGCAAAATTGAAAAAGAGGGGCACGGAAATTTTTAGTGAGATACAGCGATATGAAGAAAATTATAAGTTATGCTACGTTCGTGGTCCAGAGGGTATTATTTTAGAGTTGGCGGAAAAAATCAGTTAAATATTCAATGGGATTTTAAATAATTTTGATTTCAAAACATTAAAGATTTCTTCTTAAACTAGGGTGCGTTAGATGAAACTAATAGAGGCTGCTAAAGCAGCCTTCCTTAGAAGTATTTATTGTAGAAATCTCGCCTTATTTTCCCGCTAAGATGGGCATAGACTCTGGTTGTTTCACTTTTCTCATGTCCGAGTAAATTCTGAATAACTTCAAGAGGAGCCCCATTATTTAATAAATGAGTCGCATAACTGTGACGGAATTGGTGAGGGTGGATATTTATATTGAAGACTGCTCTTTTCGAAATTCGCTTTATGATGTAACGTATCTGGGCTGTACTAATCCTATGTGGACAGAGTTCCGTGACAAATAGGGCTGAATCCTGATCCTGCCGGTCAGCAAGGTAACGCTCTAACCAAATGTCACTACCGGGTATTGAAATAACTTCGCGTTCTTTATCTCTTTTACCTTTGACTATCGCTGATTTGCTGGACCAATCTATGTGCTTTTTGTTAAGCATTGCAACTTCACCAATCCGGCACCCTGTCGAAAACATAAACTCAAACAATGCATTTTGTTTCTTGAACAAACGGCTGCGTTGGTTAAAGAAGGAGGGCTGCTTTTGCAGACCTTTTGTAGATTTTTAACAGGGCAGGCTAGATGTTGTATAGCAAATAAAAACCGTAAACTTATAAGCAATAAGTATGTTATACTAAAACAAACCTTTTAACTTAAACCTTTTTTATTACCTGTTCCAACCCTGCTCGAACGTTGAGTAGGGTGTTTTTATTATATAGAAAGACAATAAAAAAACAGGCTCTAATAAAAGAACCTGTTTTGTATAAGTCATCTAAAATTAAGCTTTTTGAACGTTAGCAGCTTGAGCTCCACGAGAACCTTGCTCAACGTCAAATGTGACTTTTTGACCTTCGTCTAAAGATTTGAATCCTTCAGATTGGATAGCTGAGAAATGTACGAATACGTCTTCTCCACCTTCACGCTCGATAAATCCAAAACCTTTTTCTGCATTAAACCATTTAACTGTACCTTGTTCCATTGTTGTTGCCTCCTAGTGTGCTTACCACACAATGTGTTACTATCCTTGCCCAAAGTGATTCTCTAGACGAAAAGTCAATATATTCGTATACACCGAACAAAAATAATTCCCTTTTAGCATAACAGGAAAGTCAAGTTATTGCAAGTGCTACCCTTCAAGGGTGCGACAGTCGGTGGTACACCGTGGAAATACTATTATACAAAAAAAGTATGGAGATGAGTCTGTAATTGATAGACTTTGTCTACATGCTCAGAGAAGGATTTATCCTGTCATGGTTTAATTATTTGTCACTTCCCACGCCTTCAACTTCAAAATCGTTGGCGTAGTCGATCATAACCGTCATCTTATTTTTCTTGTCTCCCTTTTCATATCCTTCAACAAAAACATCTGTTAGATCCTTGCTGGAAGTGAAATTAACTTCTTCCACTACAAAATCTATCTTTTCTTCCCGTTTTAGAAAATCAATCGCTACTTGAGAAGCTACCCGTTTAATTTCCTTTTCATCCATTCCATCAACACTCCTGTCGCCACACCCGCTTAGTATAAATAAAAGTACGAAACTTACTGCAAACAACCGCTTCATCAAATTCCCACTTTTCTGGATATTTTTGTATAATGTAATTATATCTCATTATAAAGAGGTGCTTCAATTATGAGAAGTGAAGTACGTGACGAAGTATTTCAAAAACTTAGCCAGTACTCCTACAACGAAAATCCAAACAACTTCACTCTTTACTTTAAAGATGGAAAACAAAAATGGTCCGTAGTGAAGAATGAAGAATTTCTGCTGCATGACAAGACTACTGGTTTTGATGCCACTGTATATAAACATAAAAATGATATCGTAATCGCCTTTAGAGGAACACAAGGCGATGATCCCTTTGGAGAAGGTTTTCAGGATATTTTAACAGATATTGATTATGTCGCTACCAGTGCAAAAGTGAATGAAATGGGCTTGAATATTAACTGGGTGAATGGAAAGCCCCGGATAGATTTCCACAAAGAGAATCAATTCCGTTATTCTGACCTATTGGTGAAAGATGTAAAGAAAGCCTATCCAGATGCGAGTATCTACACGACAGGGCATTCCCTGGGTGGTGGAGAGGCAAGTTACTCAGCTGCCATTAATGGTGTTGGAGCTGTTACATTTAATTCCCCAAGTACGGTCCATCTGCTTCTTAAAGAAATGAAGGAGGATGTGAAAAAAGGAAAATTCGATAAGCAAATTGTGAATTATGTTCATCCAAAAGACTCCATCAGTGCTGGCGCTTTAAAACCATACGACCGCCATATCGGCTCTACGTATTACATCGGATCGACTTACCAGCTTGAAAACCAGGATACTCCTTCTGCAGTCCGTTTTTTTGAAACATTGGCAGGCCCTAATTATCATGGGATGAAGCATTATTCTTTTGACGGATATGGCAACATTAATAATCCCCAGTTGCTGAATGTATTAACTGGTCAAATTGAGTGGAAATCTCCAAGATACATCAACAAAGAATGGGTCTCAATTGATCTGACACCAGAACATCTGGTGAATTTATCCAAACAAATTAAACCGCTGGTTGGAGATGTCCAGGATACGTGCAGCCAATTCAGGATAACGGCCCTATCACTGCATAATATTCGGGTAACTTCACATGTAGTAGATGAGCTCCTGCAGGCAGTACATCATTTCGAAGGCTGGTTTGAGGAAGAAACAACGGGCTTAGCCAATGACCTCGAATCTTCTGCACAGGCTTTTGTAAAGGCGGATGTACTCCCATGAATAGATTAAGTGAATTAATGGCTGAATATCAGGATCTAATCCTACTGGACTCCACCTACGAACAGCTCCTCGTTAAGCTGAAAGCAAGCCAATACGAGATCAAGCATATCATTGCAGGAGATGACTCATGGAGAGCGGGGAAATCCCAGGAAGCCTATAAGCGAAAACTTGAAAGTTACTTGCAGACCTTTGGTGTAAAAATAGAAAAGCTACAATTCCTTCGGCAAGAAATTGATGAAGCTAAATCCGAGATACAGTCCTTAATGACAGCAGCCTCTTTGATAGAAGCAGCCAATTTTTAATACTTCCTTGATAAGGACAAATAAACAAGCACTTGGCATTTTAGCCGAGTGCTTGTTTTATCCTGCTGTTGAATGTAAATTAAGCATTTCTGAGCTTTATACCAGTTCACGTTATCGCTTTTTGGCAAGCAGAGAAAGTTTCTATATCTATTGAATTTAAATAAAAAAGTGCCTGTAATAACAGAGCACTTTTTCTCTTTATATCACTTTCACACTGAATGCCGGACTCTGTTTTTGGCTGCATCTTTAAGGTAAATGCGCAATACGTCCGCTTTCTTTTAGAGAGTGATTGACACCTTAAACGTACCATTGCTGGCAACCGTACTATAGCCAGCTGCCTGCTCCCGGAGTAGAAATAGACGATTGCCCCTTTTTCACCTTTTCCGGTCACGGTTTTGGACTTGGTGCTTACCTTATCGCTCTTTATTTCGTTGAAACAAAAAAGTGTCATTAATAATTCAGCATGCTTCAATGTGTTGGAAACGCATTCGTATAAAGAAGTTAAGGACATTACGGGTATTAGCAAAAGCACGTTAATCAGAGCTAAGAGAAGAATAAGTAAGGAAGTAAAATCTCCACGCTAATATAACCATCATGCTTATATCTGCCTGACAGGTCGTTGACAGCATTTAATTTTTTTCTATTTTTCATCATTGATAGACAAGTCTGCATGCAGCCAATATACTTAAAGAAAATATAGACACTTAGGAGTATTGCACTATGGGTTTTGAAAAGGTAAATACAATTGAAGAATTTGCACAATTTTTGAGTAAGAATGCTGAATCCATAAGCAGGGAAATTGTTAATTATAATGTGAGTAAATTAGAAATAGCATTACCACAAGAAATTATAGATAAATCAATTGATACTAATTGTGAATTTCTTAAATTTTTAGGGAGTACGCTTACATTTTCGAATGAAGAGGTTGAACCTAAATTCATTGAATGGCTCGTTAAACAGGATACACCAAAAGATGCTCAATATATAGAGAATTTATCGAGTCTTATAAAACCCTATGCGGAAACTAGACAGCTATTAATAAGAATCTTGTCTCAAGTATGCATGGACCATAGACTAACTACTGAGGAAGTTATCACTGTTACCAGTAGATTAAGTTATCTTCTCGATTTAAGTATTACTGAAACAATCCTTAAGCGAGAGAGAATAACAAAAGAAAGAGAAGAAAAGCAGAACCAGAAGATCACAGAACTATCTTCACCCATAATCCCTATACAAAATGGTATGGCGGTTCTCCCAATAATTGGAGATGTTGATGTAGAAAAAAGTGAATTTATTATGAATAGAGTCATACCCAGAGTCACTGAGTTGAAAATTGAATGTGTTATTATTGACTTCTCAGCTACTGCCACTATAGATACCGAAATTGCGGCTCGAATCTTTACTATATATGATGTTCTTAAGCTGCTGGGAGTAAATGCTATGTTTACAGGAATCAGAACGGATCTCGTATCAAGAATTATCAAATCAGGCATTAGTTTTTCGAGTTTTAAAACATATGCCACACTTCAACAAGCTTTAGAAGACATTGGATAAGTCCTTTATAATGGATGTGTAATCAGGTCATTCATGTTCAAACAGAAAACATGAATGGCCCGTAATATTAAATAAATAGAATAACAGTAGAGAATCCTTGTTTAACTAAAGGGTGCTTTAGTTGAAGAAACGCATGGCTGCTTAGGCAGCCTTTTCCTTCTTAAACAAACGGGGAAGAATAGTTGAATAAGCAATGGAATAAAAAAACTCGCTGCTTTAGCGAGTTTTTTGCCCTTCATGTCCAACATGAAGGAAGGCTAGTTATTCAATTGTATTTTTCATTGCATTGTACATATTTTCTACGTGTTCATCGACTTTATCTCGTGACATGCGTAATCGTTCTATCGAAGTTCCAAATCCAATTTCTTGTTTACCCTCTTCCAATCCTTTAAAAATCCCATCTGCGAATTCATCTAACGGCTCTCCATGAGTATGCAGCCCTGCTCCGCCTAAATCTGTATTAACTGCAGGAGGAGCAATTTCAATTACTTCTACAGATGAATCAGAAAGTTGGTGTCGTAAACTCATTGTAAATGAATGAAGTGCCGCTTTCGTTGCTGAATAGATCGGAGCGATGGCAAACGGAGTAAAAGCTAACCCAGAAGTGACATTAATGATAGCCGCTTCTTCTTTTGTAGAGAAAAATGGAGCGAATAGCATAGACAGATGGAAAGGTGCTTCAATGTTTGTTGTGATTTCTTTATTAAAGTAATTCCAATTGTTCTTCGCATCTGCTTTTAACACATTAAAGCGTTGTTGAATCCCTGCATTGTTCACTAGCACATTCACTTCTGGATAATTCTCAGTTACCCAATCAAACAATGATATACGCTCAGATCCAGTGCTCAAATCACTTATATGAGTGATGAGGTCCGGGAATTTTTCTTTTGCATTTTGAAGTACATTTTCACGTCGGCCAGTAATGATAACTTTATTTCCCGCCTTTATAAAGCGTTCTGCAAAAGCTAATCCTATCCCAGCACTTCCACCTGTAATAAGTATTGTATTTCCGGATAGTTTCATTTTAGTTCCTCTTTTCCAATTATTTTCTTAACCTTAATATAAACTAATTTATACTTTTTCTGGAGCAGGTCGTTTTGTATAACGTGTAATTTTCAAGTCAATCCTCTTTAAGGATTCTGTCATTAACGAAATTTCATCTAGCACTGACTGCTTGTGGTTCCTCATCATTTCAAGCCGGAGTTCAATGGTTTTATCTCCTTCTACAACCCAATCAATATATTGCTTAATACCACTAATGGGCAGGTGCGAATTTTTTAAACAGATAACGGTTTCAAGGAGTGAAATTTGATCTTCTGAAAATAACCGCCTGCCTGCCTCATCCCGCTCAATTAGTGGCAGCAGTCCCTTTTTTTCATAATAACGTAACGTTGATTCTGTAATATTGAATTTTGCTGCAGCTTCGCCAATTGAACAATAATTCATCGGGAGACCTCCAAATTTTATCTTTCCTTGTAGACAGGTTATGATACAACTTAAACCGTGGTTTAAGTCAACAATAAAACTAAAAAATCTTAAATCCTGTACCAGTTTAAGGATTCAGGTAAAACAAAGGAAAACAACGTTTCTTTAAATTGAGATTATTATGTGAACCACAACAGTTAAATCGTTAATAATTCCTCACTAAAAACAAAATTGTGAAAAGGTGAACTTAAACTAACGGGTACGTTAGTTAAATAAAACAATCGCTGTTAGTGCAGCCTTATTAATTTTCCGCTCAGGAGGAAGCTTAGTTATGATATTTGTATGCATGTAAACAATTTCACTTTAATGAATAACATATTTATAACCTCTTCCAAGGAGTGTTTAGGAATATGATCTTTAACGGAGAAGACCTTGTTATTTCAGGAGCATGGATACTTGGTGTTGGCTCACTTATTGATGCAATCGGGCAAACCAGGCAAAGCATCTCTGGGAGTGACCTGGGTAAAGATTTAATCATAAAAGGAAATGGGATTGAAGCATTCGGAAATTCGTTACAAGCCATTGGAAGAACTAAGCTTTTAAAACCAGACAGGTATCTAGCCCAAATATATACCATCTTTGGTGCCTGGCTTGAGGCTGCTGGTAATACTACGAATGCTGTTGGTGTAAATATTGAAGTCAACGGTTCAGAAGAAGAAGGAACAGTAATCGATACTCTTGGCAGCGGGATTCAAGGTACTGGTGCAGCTTTTGAAGCTGTAGGTGCTTCCCTATTTGAGGAATCAGACTTTAGAACTCTTGCGATATCAGGAAATGGTTTTATATCGTTAGGCTCTTTTTTAGAAGCATTCGGTAATATCTATGTTCTAAATGATAAAAATGTAATAGGGGAAAAACTTCTATTGGCCGGCAGCTGGGTCCAGGTTCTTGGTGCATTTATATTAATAAATGCCGTTAATATTGAGTTCAAACCCGAGGTCCCTTTTAAAAATGAAAACCGTTATTCTTATTCCTATTCTTATAACTCCTTCACCAAATAAAACCATTCTTTATAAAGGAAAATTAAAGGTGCATTAACGCGGGCTGCTTTAGGTGGCTTTTTTGGTTTCCTAAAAAATATTTATGAAATTATCAGTATAAAAAGGGGATTGGGTAGAACCAGCCCTTGGCACTTTATTTTTATACGAATTCTCCCGCCTGGCACAAAAGGAAATACATTGTTTTAAAATTAACCAAAAGGGAGGTTATATTATGAAACAATAAAATAATAACTGGAGGAAACTACTAAAGATATCAAAAGGAAGCCCCAAAGTTATCTTCTATCTCGGCTATGCAATAATTATGTTTTTTTATTGAGGCTTATTTTGGCCGTATAAAATTTCCTATTATAATAAGGCGGAAAGTTAGTGGAATTGTGAAGTATTGTACATAAAATGACGGGGTTTGGTCATAGGAAATTTCTAAACAACTTTTTAAAATGGAAGTTTGTAAAGAATTGTACTTATAAGTAACGGGTGCGTTAATTGAAGAAGGGTGGCTGCAACGCAGCTTTTTGTTCTGCTATAGGAGCCGGTTAGCTTAGAACGGATTTATAATAAGAAATGGAGTATCACTGGCTGCCCTCTTCTCCACATAATATGTGTTTTTTTAGGAATCGCCTGGGGCGGTTCTTTTATATGAGAAGGATTTAGAAGCAAGTTTTTTGCTTTTAATGTTGATTTTTTAAGAAGAAAAGTGTAAATTTACACTAATGATGTAAATGTAGTTTAAATGGAGAGGGGGGTGTTTAGATGAACAAGGAAGAATTTATAGGAATAATATCTGAAAACGCTAAACTAATTCGGATAGAAAAAGGATATACTCAGGAAAAAATGGCTGAAATAGTGGGGATTTCAAAGAAAACCCTAGTTCAAATAGAAAAAGGCAGACTTTCTATGGGGTGGACGAACAGTGTTGCTCTCAGTGCCTTGTTTCGTGATAGCGGAGTCCTTCAGTCAGCAATTGGCGGGGATCCATTGGAAATCGTTGAGACTCTGGCATATGAAAAAGTGGAAAGGCAAAAGGAGAAGACGTTGGGCGGCTTAATTTGGTGGAGAGAAGTTGCAGAAAGCAGAGGCTTACGGATACAGCAAAATATTATCAGCAAGCATTACCGTATTTTAGACCATGAGGATTATCGATTGTACAGCTCATTTGAACATGAGGACGCCATAAGCCGATTTAAAACTTTAACCGAAGAGGAGAAGTTGGATGATTAGAAATTTACTTTATTCCTTACTGATTCATGCTTTTAATGGAGTTGCTATATGGTTTTTAGCGGGATGGAGCTTTGATTTTTTTCAGAACCAAAATCAGGTTTTTACAGGGAGCCTGTACTTACTTTCCATTTTAGGTTTAGTGATCTACTTCGCGTTCGGTTCAAAATTTCTCCACTATCTCTCGCCCATGAAAAATATCACATCCCTTTCCCTTGTCTCCATGATTGGAATCATCCTTTGGATTTCTTGCTATTATTTCTCAGACGGCGGTTTAGCCTGGTTCATTTACTTAGTCTATAATGCTCCCATCTATCCATTCTTGATTACACTCGAATTGGAGCCTGAAAACACCCTTTTATTTGCCCTTATTCCTTCTTTTATCCTTTGGACTGCTTTGGCCTTAAAACACACGAAGGAAAAAAGGAGGATAATATGAAGACCTCCTGGGTCCTGCTTACATTAATGCCCGCTCCATTCTTGTTTCACTATTATGAATATGAACAATACATAAAGCATGAAGAAGCATCTTTTCTAGGTTTAGGATCAGTCCTCTTTGTTCTTATAACGGGCCTTTTATCTGGTCAAATAAGAGTTTGTTACGTTGTGTTGGTGAATGGTGTGACCTTGTTGCTATCCTTGCTTTTGGGTAAATATTTCATTCCTAACGAAGGTGACTGGTTTAATCCTGTCGGTAGAGATGTTGCTATAATCTTTGTTGCAGTAGTTTTTTTAGCGGGGCAATTCATAGTAAGGTCTATTTCAAGACCATTCTTGGTTAAGGAGGAAAGGTAAACTAAAGTTTTTCCATGAGCAACAGTAGTAATGGATAACCGTATTTTAAACACTATGGGGAAGAGCGAAGAAATGCGATTCGTTTTTCACTTTAACACCCTCTTAAGAAAACGGGTCCGTTCGTTAAATAGAGAGAGGCTGCTATTGCAGCCTCTTTTCTTTAGCTAATGGTGCGTTAGGATGGTCAAGAAAAAGAGGCAGGATTAAACTGGACGCACTGTATCAGCATTGAAGATTCTAGCCATTTCGATGTTGTTTAGTGCAAAAAAGGCTGCAATGTCAGCCTTTTCGGTGTTAAAGGGAACAGTACAGTTGAACCGCGTTCCCTTTACCTGGTTAAATTGCAACCGTCTTGTACGATACCTGCAATACATCTTGATACATGAAAAGAGAAGTGATCGAAATGGTGTTCATGACGGAAGGCGGAATTTACGGAGTTCACGACGAAGTTGAAAACGATTGAAGTGTTTTCGGAACCTGCGACGAAGATTGAAACGGCTGACTTCACCACGGCCAAGTTCGTTAGACATAGAATCACCTCCTGAATACTTATGTATTAGATTATTCAGTTTTAGATTTTACGATTAGACAAGCATCTATAATAACAAATTATTTACTTATTCTGCTTTTTAAGTGCGTAGTAGAATGTTATTGTGTCATAAAAACGGCCTTCCTCAACTATAGGGTGCGTTAGTTAAATAAGCATGGGCTGCTTTGACACTCATTTTTGTTGCTTTACGAACAATGAATTTGTTGAAAGAGTAGTAGTGAGTTGGAACCAAAAATCGGAAAGGAGGATAATAATGCCTGTTCATGAATTTGGAATAATTGAAGATATTGATAATGAGAAAAATGACATTGATTATGAACCACTAAAATATAATTGTATATCTGTTGATGATAATATTATTAATAGCTTAAGTGAGCATTTATCTATCATGAAAACTTACTTTCATTCGCTTAAACGCCCAGAATTTGGTTTAGCCTATTGGGGCATTACAATTATTCCACCCGAGTCACTATCATTTTTCTATGAGGTAGTTACATCTTCAACATTTTATGAAAAATCTGCTGTACTTAATGAATTAGCTATAAAAATAAATAAGGCAAACGAAGAAAACAAACACATGATACATTATGGGGTTTGATTCTATAGTGCATATAGAAAGCGTACTAACATTATCCTTACTTGTTTCTTCAACTAAGGCTTTTTTGATTGTTGAACTAAAGTACCAGGTTATTTGAAGAAGGTTTCGGTTTATCTTAAGGAAATTGAACATAATTTTGGGTCTGCTTTAACAGGGAAAGAAAATTATCTTATTTCTGATGAAGCTCGTTTAACTTATCTTTAATTTTGGCTCTGTTAAAGAACAATGTTGATTTTTCTTAATCAACTAACGGATGCGAGACTTTTTTAGAAGATGGGTTAGCCATAATCAGGGTATTGATACAAAAAAGTAGAAGGGGAAAGAGTAAACTATGCTTAGTTTTTTATTTGAATTAATTGCAGGATTATTTGGCAGCGTAGGATATAGTGACACTTTAAATACGAAAAGAATTGACCAAAATATTGAACGGTTAAATCAACATGATTGGTTTAAAGATATATACGAAGATGAAAAATATCATCGATTGTTTTTTGTAAATAGAAATGTTAGGCAATATTTACAAAGTACAATGCGTGTAAAAAGAATTATAAAAAGGGAAAAATCTCAAAGAGAATTTCTTATATTTTTAAATAAACAGGTAAAAAAATAAAATTCCCTTAAGCAACTAACGGGTGCTTTAGTTGAAGAAGATGCCAGCAAGAAGAACCTTATAAATGGGTTCTTTTCTTTTGGTGATATATCAACATTAATGTGTAACAGAGCCTTAATTTTATAACCCTAACAGGTTGATATTTCTAAAGTAAAACTTCCCATCGAATGGTTTGGGAGCGGGTTAAAGAAAATTTTCTTTACAACTTTTTAAAATTGAAGTTTGTAAAGAAATGTACTTAAAGTAATGGGAGCGTTAGTTGAAGATCGTTTTGCTGCTTCGGTGGCTCTTTTTTATTGTTTTATTCTGGGCAGTATAGTGAGAAAAGAAGGTAAAAATATTTTTGTGTAGAAAATGTAAATTTGAAGGAGTGATTAAAATGGCAGAAACAACGCAAAAGAGAATTATAGAAATCGACGATCTAAAATTAGTAGGTTTTAGAATATTGTGTTCTGGTGACAAATACTCAGAAGAAATCCCAAAAGCCTCTCGAAAGCTAAGCGAACGTATAAATGAGATTAAACAAGCAGTTAATCCGTTACTGCAATATGGTGCATTTGTAGTTGAAAATGATAGGGCTGAAGAAGATGGCTATTGGATTTCTGTTGAAGTAAAAGAGTATAAAGATATTCCAGCTGATATGGTAACACTAACAGTCCCCTCTCAAAAATATGCTGTATCGAGACATAAAGGAGCTAATCATCAAATAATGAATTCGTATGAAGAATTACATAAATGGATTAATGAAAACAACTATATAAGGCTAAAAGAAAAATGGCATTTAGAAAAGTTTTATAGTTGGAATGATACTCAAAATTTAGATGTAGACTTGTTAGATACGATTAAGTAAACATACAACTACTAAACTAACCGGTGAGTTAGTTGAAGAAGATATGCGGCTGCGGCTGCCTAATCAGTGAAGCCAATGAGGGTTATTTCGTAAAAAACAAAAAAGGTAAAACTCAGAAAATATAGAGTTTCACCTTTTTTGAATCTATTAATTGAGTTAAGAAGGTAGTGTTATTAATGTCTGTGATTTCGTCCTCTTACAGATTTCATAATAAAACTAACAATAAGGATTAAAATTATAGCTCCAATCAATGCTGGAAGAATGGCAAAACCGGCAATATGAGGACCCCAATCACCAAAAATTAATCCGCCTAACCAGGCACCAATAAATCCGGCGATGATATTTCCAATTACGCCTCCTGGAACGTCTCGGCCTAAAATCATTCCTGCTAACCAACCAATAATTCCACCTATAATTAATGACCATAAAAATTCCATTATATCAAGTCTCCTTTTTCACTTATTTTCAGCGTCTCCGCATATTTATATCTGCCCTCTAGAGATATCTTTTAAACCAAAAAAGGATTTTTCAGTCTTTTCCGAAAGATCATTAACAATCAATGGATTGGTCCAAGTGTTTAATATGGACAGGTTGAAGATGTTTTATAATCACTGGTTGAAAAGCAAATCCCTAATACTGAATTTCAGAGAAACAACTTCTCCTTGCTAAGCTAACGGGTGCGGCAGGGAAAGACCTCATGGCTGCCATGCGGCCTTATTTTATTCCACTAAAGGAGTAGGGCTCTTGAATAAGCAAAGGGTGGACTTTATTAAGGTGGATATTTCTAAATTGTAGAGTTCCGGCAGGTCAAACAGGCTTTCATGCCGAAACCTAAACATATGAAGTTCATTGACATTGGAGGAAAAACAGATGGCAGAAGTTTTGTTATTGCACCATGTTTTAGGCCGAACGAAGGGGATTGAAGCAATCGCCGATCAACTGAGAGACGCGGGGCATACCGTGCACGTACCAGACTTATTTGACGGCTGCATGTTTTCCTCTCTGGAGGAAGGCTTGGCATTTGTTAAGGAAATCGGATTTGAAGAAGTGAGGGCACGCGGCGTACGGGCAGCCAGCGAGCTTTCACATGATGTCGTCTATGCTGGTTTTTCACTCGGTGTCCCCGCAGCACAGCAGCTCGCTCAAACTCGTGAAGGTGCCAGAGGTGCACTGTTTTTTCATGCCTGCCTCCCGCCCTCAACCTTCAATTCTCAGTGGCCGGTCGACTTGCCTGTGCAAATTCACGCCATGAATGCAGACCCTTTTTTTGTTGAAGACGGCGACATTAACGCGGCCAATGAGCTGGTGGCGTCGGCCAATCACGCTGAACTTTTTCTGTACGAAGGCAAGGAACATCTCTTCACCGACAGTAGTTTACCGTCTTACGATGCTGACGCGACGAAACTTGTAATCAAGCGGGTTCTCGACTTTCTCGCATAGTCGTTAACGAAAATTATTCAGCAGATGGGTCATAACTAGACCAAAATAGTAAGAAAATAAAGCAGTGGATTCAAGAATTTAGGGATTAAAAACAAAGGTATTGAATGCAAGCTTCCATACTGAATAAAACAGCCATAAAAGAAAAGAATTAATGTTGTTTATGCCCCTTATAAAACTTATTAGGGATTGGAGTTATATTAAGCTGCAGAAGAGATTGTAAAGGATTTTACTTAAACTCTCGGGTGCGCTAGAAGATTGTATGGCTGGTATGGCAGCCTTTTTGTTTTTGAACTAAAGGGGCAGGGTAGTGGAAGAAGGTATTTATCTTTATAATAAAGAATTTAGACTTAAATCCTCGCGTAGCTTTACAGTAAACCATCCCTCGGGTTTTACAGTAGAAGGAAGAAATAGTGGTGGAGGAGACATCGCTAAACGTGAAGGGGATTAGGCTGACAGGGGGCTTTTGGATAAGATCATCCTGTTCTTCAAAATAATTGCCTTTAAAAGCGGAAAGATCAAATGCGGCGGCGAAGACCCGAAAGACCTTTTCCGGAGAATGTGATTTCCGGTTTCCGGTAATAAGCCTTACATCAAGACATTTAACCAACAATAAGTACACGATAGAGTTCAGGCTTTCCATATTTACAACAATTTTATAACGAAAAACTATCATCAACGCGAATTGTTGAAGAGGTTTTTGGCTATTCCACTATCTTAATATAAAAATCCCATAAAAAAGTTACCTGGAAAGTGTGAATACTAATATTATTAAAGGAGGTTCATTTATGCCGTTCATTGATGTAAACGGAACTACGCTTTACTACCAGGATAACGGTCCAAAAGATGCACCAGCCTTGGTTTTCAGTCACTCATTATTCTTTAATAGTCGAATGTTTCATAAACAAGTGGAACGGTTTGCTGGAGAATACAGAGTCATTTGTTATGATCATCGGGGGCAGGGGCAAAGTGCTAAAGATACGTTGGACATGCTTGATTTGGATACATTGACAGAGGATGCGGCAGCACTTATTAAAGAGCTTGTTTCAGGCCCCTGTCATTTTGTAGGTAACTCGATGGGGGGCTTCATTGCTTTGCGTCTGGCTGCAAGGCATCCAGAACTCCTTATTTCATGTACAGTGCTGGGGACATCCGCTGAAGAAGAATATAAAATTGATGAATTTCAGCCAATTGTTGAGCATCTACAGAATTATGGAGGCAAGCCCATGTCCCAAACTTTGATATACATTATGTTTGGAGACACGTCACTTGAAGAGCCGTCTTTTGAGAATGAACTCAATTTCTGGAAGGATCACATAGAGGGTTTGGATCGTACGATTGGCGATGCTGCGTATCAGGTGGTTCATCGCAAACGAATACTGAGTGAACTAAACGAAGTGGATGTTCCTATGCTGGCGATTGCAGGAGCTGAAGATCATGCCTATACGGTTGAACAGTCGAATAAAATTGCAGTCACAGTAAGAAATGGTGTGTGTAAAGTCATTGCCAATGCGGGCCATTCTTTGGCACTTGAAACTCCGGAAGAAGTTAATTCGTTTCTTGCTGAACATTTCCGTAATTCCGGTAAGTATTATTCAGAATAAGCATTGCAAAAAAAGGGTTGTTTTGTGCCTGAATTAAAATATATCTTTAAAACTAGAATTTTCTTTCTTGTTGCCACAAAAGATTTTTTAAGAAACTGCGGCCATGTTTGGCGGCTTTTTTCTTTATTGTTCTTTATACTTTCATAGTTATGGAAGAATTAAAGAACGGAACAGAACTGTCATATTGGCAACGTCTTTTAAGACTGTGAAGGAATGTACTTACGCTAACGGGGTCCGTTAGTTAAAGAAGGAGGGCTGCTACGGCAGCCCTTTTTGTCGTTTCCCTATCGAAGCGGTTTAAGTGCAAAAAGCAGGGAAAAGCTAGAGGCATCTTGAATATTGGATTCATTAAGTGATTTCGGAGGAATATGTATGTTATCTGATATAGAATTGATGAAACATCATATGAATGTGTTATTTAAACACGATGCAGAAAACCGAATGTCGGTTGTGAATGAACCACCCTGCGAACCAGCACCACGATTTTTCTTAGGTGTTACCAAATTGGGAAGCGAGGTTAGCTTTTCAAGTTCCTTAGCTCCGAGAATTGTAGAGAAGTTAGAAGAAGTTATAGGGACAATTCCTAGTGCTAATCTTGGAGAAGTAATAGAGGTATTAAGCATGGACCGACCGGTAACTAAGTTATGGATTGGACCGGCATATGTATTTTCTTACGTTAGAAAAAGAACCTTCACAACAGCAATTAAAGTAACTGATAAAAACAAAGAAATTTTAAAGCCTCATTTCCCACATACATTTGAGAATTTTGAATATAAGCAACCTTGTTTCGTAATAGTTGAAGATAATATACCTGTTTCTATTTGTTGTAGTGCTAGGCAGACATCAAAAGCGGACGAAGCAAGTGTATTAACACATAAAAATTACCGGGGAAGAGCATATGGAGTAAATGTAGCAAGTGCCTGGGCTGCAGAGGTGCAAAAACAAGGACGAATTGCTTTATATAGTACTTCTTGGGACAACTTCGCATCTCAGTCTTTGGCGAGGAAACTACAATTGGTTCAGTATGGAACAGATATACATATGAGCTGAATTAGATAGGACTTCTTCTTCAACTAAAGGGTGTGATTGCCCAATAAGAGCAGTCGCTTTTTTTCTTATTCAAGTAACGGGGCAGATTACCTGAATTATTGAAATTATAATAATGAAAGATTTATTGATGAAGGAGTTTGAATTCTTGGAAAATAAAACACAATCAGTCCCATTTTAAATAAATAATGTTCTTCAGCACCCGTGTATGAACGATAGAACATCCATCATCTGTGATGCTTTGTCAGTAGCGAGAGTGCTAACGGAGACGATAGTGAAATGGGGAGACAGGAGTTGTTGAGCAAGATTGAACTTATTATGTACCTAATCATTAATGAATGCCTAGGTTGAGGAGTGTGGCTATTGCCAATTATAAAATTATCCATGTTTATTAAAGCACCTATTCAAGTGTGTTTTGATTTGTCGCGCAGCATTGATATTCATATGGAATCGACTGCTTATACAAACGAAAGAGCAGTTAAAGGTCGTACAAGCGGGTTAATCGAACTAAGAGAAACCGTGACCTGGGAGGCTAAACATTTTGGTATTCGCCAGCAGTTAACATCAATTATTACTGAGTTTGATCCGCCTAATAGATTCGTAGACGAGATGGTAAGCGGTGCTTTTAAAAGGTTTAGGCATGAACATACATTTGAATTAGTAGACGATGGGACGGTGATGACGGATAAATTCGATTATACCTCACCTTTTGGACCACTTGGCAGGTTGGCAGACGTGTTGTTTTTACGATCATATATGGAACGTTTACTTTTGCGAAGGAACGAATATATAAAAAGTAAAGCCGAAAAATGAAAAGTGATACCGAATATAGGGTATTGCGCTCCAATGGAAGAACGATTAATGGACTGATATTCCATAATCAGGCGCTTTTCTTTAGTAAGTAGGCGTCTTTTTGATATGCCCTACACATAGGGATTAGATTTGTTAAGGTAAAAAAGATTGTAAAGATTTTTACTTAAACTAACGGGTGCGTTACTTGAAGAACAAAAAGGCTGCTAAAGCAGCCAACCTCAGAAATATTTATTATAGAAATCTTGCCTTATTTTCCCGCTAAGATGGGCGTAGACCTTAGTGGTTTCACTTTTTTCGTGTCCAAGTAAAGTCTGAATAACTTTCAAGAGGGGCCCCATTATTTAATAAATGAGTTGCATAACTGTGGCGGAATTGGTGAGGGTAGATTTTTTTATTGAAGGCAGCTCTTTTCGAAATTCGCTTTATGATGTAAGTATCTGGGCTGTACTCATCCTATGAGGACAGCGTTCCGTGACAAATAGAGCTGCATCCTGATCCTGCCGGTCAGTCAGGTAACGCTTTAACCTAATGTCACTGCGAGTATCTGTTTCCGCAAACCTTATAGGTCGGGCTCTTTCCTCTCATTCGAAAAATTAATTCAATGGTAAAATAACTTTTGTTACCTGAGTCGAAATTATGAATGACCTGTATTTTCAAACAGTAAATAAAATATGAATCGCTGCCAACCAGCTTTGATTTTGGTTGGGAAGGAATGAGAGCAGACAATGTTGCTGAGCTGCTTGCATCCAGTACAGAAACCCATCGATACGATTCAGAAGGGATTGTAATCGGTAAGGTACGCTACGTTGGAACAAAAGGAAAGACAAGCAATCTTTTCATTTATTACTCCTTCACTTTTTTTATCCCTACTTTATTTCAGTATGAAAATAGTGGAACTAAGTATTTATATCAACATAGGTATTGGTAACTATTGACGTAAATCTTAATATTGATACATCTAATCAAGGTGAATTATTGATATAGGTTCGCCTTCAAAGAGAAACATAGACAGTAAGGTGAATACTTTAAAAATACTAATAATAAATGTGTAATAACATATTGTCTTGGTATATACTAAAAGTAAGTACAACTCCGTTGAATTTCATCTAAAAAGTAAGCGCTTTCTTTAAGAGGGGAGGGACATTTCGACATAAATCCCATGTTAATCTTCATTGCCAGGACATTTTTTTGTCCTCACTTCTAAGAGTTCTATTCACACTAGCCATTAAACAATAGAATTGGAGTGTAATGTTTATGAAGAAAAGCCTTAAAAAGCTAACTTTCCTCTTATTTTGTTTATTTATTCTGCCAATATCCGCTCTTGCAGAAAAACCATCCAATCGGGAGTTAGATGACAATAAGAAAATTATTGCGTATTTTCCTTCCTGGAACATATACGGCAGAGATTTTCAGGTGAAAGATATAGATGCTGCTAAGATTACTCATATTAATTATGCATTTGCCAATATACAAGATGGAAAAATGGTTCTTGGCGACCCGTGGGCAGATGTTGATAAACCTTTTCCTGGAGATGAACAAAGTAGTGTCAAAGGGAACTTTGGCCAATTAATTCATTTGAAGGAGTCATATCCTCATCTTAAAACATTGATTTCTGTTGGAGGCTGGACCTGGTCCGGCGCGTTTTCAGATGCTGCTCTGACAGACGAGTCCAGGGACAAATTTGCTAAAAGCGCGGTGAAATTTTTAAGAGATTACCAGTTTGATGGAGTTGATTTAGACTGGGAATATCCCGTTAGCGGTGGATTGGAAAGCAATATTAAAAGACCTCAAGATAAGCAAAACTACACCCTCTTATTAGCCGAAATCAGACATGAACTTGATCAGGCAGGAAAAGAGGATAAAAAGCACTACTTATTAACAATTGCAGGAGGGGCTTCTTCATCATTTGTTTCTAATACAGAATTGTCTAAGCTAACAAAGTTTACTGACTTCATTAATATCATGACATATGATTTCCATGGCAGCTGGGAAAAAGTAAGCGGGCATAATGCTCCTCTGTTTGCGGATCCGCTTGATCCATCAGACGGGCTGAATGGTGATACAGCAGTGAATCTTTATCTCGAGGCTGGGGTTCCTTCCGAGGAAATTGTACTTGGTATACCGTTTTACGGTAAAGGATGGGATGGTTGTGAAAATAAACGCAGCGGTGAGTACCAGGCATGCAACGGCCCATCGAAAGAAGGAACCTGGGAGGCATCAATCTTTGATTACACAGATATAGAACAGAACTACTTGAATAAGAATGGATACAAATCGTTTTGGAACGGCAGGGCAAAAGTTCCGTTTTTATATAACCCGTCAACCGGAACATTTATCACTTATGAAAATGAGAAATCGATTGGATATAAGGCGGATTATATTACAGCCAATCAATTGGGAGGGGCTATGATCTGGGAAATCAGCGGGGACAGGAACTTAACTTTATTATCTGCTCTTTCTAGCCGTGTACTGAACAAATAACCTTGTAACCTCCTTGGAATGCAGCTAACTCACATCAGCAAAAATACGAAAAATAAAAACAGCAGGATATTTTCGTCCTGCTGTTTTATTTATTGTAATTTCTTTCAATAACAAAATGAGCTAGATCCCCGCGGAAGATAGTCCTGGAATATTCAATAATAGTGCCATCATTCAAATAAGTATATGTATCAAGAGAAAGACATGGATCTCCGATGTTTACATTTAATTTGTCTGCTGATTCCTGATCAGCTGTGAACAATTCCAGGCTTTCAACGGTCCTGCTTATTTTAAGTCCAAATTGAGTTTCCAATAGTTTATATAGGGATTCTTCACATGCTTTCTGATTAAGGCCAGGTGTCTTATACCACGGTAAGTATGCAATTTCAAATTGCAGCGGTTCTTCATTTACATATCTGACCCTCTCTAACATATTGACTGGTTCTCCATCGTCTATCTTGAGCATGTCAGCAAGATATTCATCTGCGGGGATTACCTCCAATTTAACAACCTTAATCAATGGCTTTTTACCCTGCATCGCAATTTGTGTGGTAAATTGGTCAACCGTTGTCGTTAGCACTTGTTTAACTTTGTTAGCTGAAACAAATGTACCGCTTCCCCTTTTTCGATATACATAACCTTCTGAGCTTAACTGCTGTAATGCAGAACGGACAGTTGTACGGCTTACTCCATATTTTTCGCAAAAATCAGCTTCGGTTGGGAGCTGCGAATGTGGTTTAAATTCTCCTCTTTTTATTAATTCAATAATTGCATCCTTCACTTGCTGGTGAAGAGCATTACCTTCCTTTAATTCTGGCATCATAAGGGATTCCTCCTTGATATATAAATAGAATACCAGAAAAACAGTTAGAAAAATACCAATAAGGACCTGAAAAAATATTTGTTATAACATATTAAAAAGTTGTATTCTGAAATATTCAAAATTGTTATATAATTAATTCAGCGCCTTGAGGAAACCGCTTTCTTACTAAATTAATGAGAGGTGATTAATGCTGCATCGTCACTATTTATTTCCTATTTAATATCGCTATTATTTTACTTACATACTTCTAAGGGGGAAGAAGAATGAAAATATTGCTGTGCTGCTATTAGGACTTCAAGTGCGCACTTGCTATCTCAGCTAAAAAAGACTGGTGCGGAAAAGGGTATACCGGTGGATAGTATTAATCCAGTTCATTATGGGCTTTGTAATGGAGAGGAAGTCCTTAAACAAGCAATCGCTAAAAAAGGGAGAATATTGAAATGATGAATTTTATAGATAAATATATTATGCCGTTTGCTAATAAACTGGGCAATAACAGACATCTACTAGCCATTCGTGATGCGCTGGTTGGGATGATTGCCATTACAATGATTGGTTCGTTAGCCGTTCTACTAAATAACCTGGGCTCGGTGCCGGGGATCGGAAAACCTTATCAAAATCTAATGGTATCGTTATTCGGAGAAACCTGGAATACTCTTGGCAGTGACATTTGGTGGGGAACTCTTGCTTTTATGACCGTATTTGCCGTATTCGGCATCTCGTATAAATTAGCACGATCTTATGGTGATGATGGATTTGAAGCAATGCTCGTAGCTGCAGCCTGTTTCTTCCTATTAATCCCTCAAGTTGGGAATGTGACGGTTACTCCAGAAGGAGGAGAAGCTGTTTCCGGCGGAGCATGGGGCTTTATCGGCTGGAATTATTTTAATGCAACAGCCCTTTTTACGGGAATTATCGTAGCTATAGCAGCGACTGAAATTTTTGTCCGCCTTGCAAAAGTAAAATATCTGGTTATTAAGCTGCCTGATGGAGTGCCTCCGGCTGTTGCCCGCTCATTTGCAAAGCTTCTTCCAGGTATGGCAACCATTTTTACAGTTGGATTATTTGGGCTTGTTTTACGTAAGTTCATCAGTGATGGCGCTTACCTGAATGACTGGTTAAATAAAGTTCTGGTTACACCATTAACTGGTGCTGTGGATTCTCTACCATTTGCAATCTTAATCGTATTCCTTGTTCATGGATTCTGGGCAATCGGTCTTCACGGTCCAAATATTCTTGGCGGAATCACTACACCATTAATGACAAAGCTCGGCCAGGAAAATTTAAATATGTATGCCCAAGGGGTAACAGATTTAGATAAATATAATGTTCTATCTGGAGCGTTTTTAGATGCTTTCGTTTATCTGGGTGGTTCCGGAGCAACTTTAGGCTTACTAATTGCTATGTTTATCGCGGGCAGGAAGCGGCATAAACAATTGCTGGCGCTGGGAACACCGCCGGGAGTCTTCCAAATCAATGAACCAATTCTTTTCGGCCTGCCAATCGTATTAAATCCAATCTGGTTTATGCCATTTATCCTTGGACCAATCATTATGACTGTAGTCTCTTATTTAGCCATCAGTTTAGGGATGGTACACCCAGTTGTAGCAGATATACCATGGGTAACTCCAGCAATAATCGGAGGTCTTCTGGCAACAGGTGGACATATTTCCGGTGCTGTCTTAGCTGCAGTGAATTTAGTTATATCCATCGGTATTTATCTTCCATTTGTTATTGCTCAGGGACGTATTGAAGCAAGAAAAGAAAGAGAACTTACATCTGGTAAAAAAGATGATAATTTAGCAGTGTAATAAGGTATTAAGTGATGGCCCTGGGCAGCCAAGAAGGTGTAAGTCATTTCTTGATGAGGCTCAGGGCGTGCGTTAGTTGAAGGAAAACAGTTCCCCATAGATGCCTTCTTATTGATCAACACATCGATTACTGCCAAAATTTCCATTCTACAATCGGGTGCATTTCTTTAAGAAGGAGAAGCACTCTTTTATAGTTAATTGATTGAACAAACCGGGCAGGTTAGTTGATGAAAGGGGGAGGTTCGGGATGTTCCAATATTGGCTCCATTATTTCCGCTAGTACTTTTCAACACTAATAGCATACTTGCTTATTGGCAGGTATTTAATTTTTAGTGGTTTATTCCTCAACCTTTTGTTAAAATCTTTTTCAACAATAGATAAATGTGAAATTTTTATTTCTGTATCGTCTATTTTGATTGTATCAATATAGTCGGGACCATTTTTAGAACCATCATAGTTAATTTCAGATGGAATGCCTTTAGCAACTTTAAAATTTCTTTGATCATATGCCTCCTTATCAAGATACAGCTGTGCCGCTGAAAAGCCCCACTTTGCAGAAAAAAACAAAGCCCCTGCAACAATCAAAGGAATTACTATTTTGTCGATGATTTTGACCATTTTGTACCTATAAGCAATTATAAGTGAAAACGGTAAGTAAAAAACTGCTCCAGCTAACAAAAGGAACATTTCGGACATAACCAAATTCCCTTTAAAAAGAAATGACAGAAATAAAAATAAAGAACTAACTAAAAAAACAATTATGCTTGCAAAGAGGATAAATTTAGTGATTTTACGTTTGGAAACTTTATTTGTTATTTGTTTATGTTTTTTGTTTGCCATACCCTTTCACTCCTCAATTTATTACTATACAAGAAGCCAGAATAAATGACACTTTAGACTTTGTGAAAGGGTGTACTTAAGCTAACGGGTGCGTTGATCCAGGAAGGATTGAGGCACCTTTTTGTTGAATTCCTTATTAAAGCAAACGGGGAAGGTTAGTGGCGGAAATGGTTCACTCTCTTATTGTGCTAACGAGGCAGGTTTGTTAAAGAAGGAATACAAAAGAAATCGGTAGAATAAGTAAATTGGATATAAAACCTTAATGTCTTAAAATTAAGAGAAGAATGTCTATTGGAACTAACGAAATAAACTAAAATAAAGCTCGAGCGGGGTTAAATAAATATGAAACCAATGGGAACGCTATACTTTTTCTGTGGAAAAATGGGAGCTGGAAAATCAACTAAATCAAAACATTTGGCGATAGATAAACATGCGGTACTGTTGTCTGAGGATGAATGGCTTTCATCTCTTTATCCTAATCAGATTTCATCATTTGAGGACTATCTAAAATTTTCAGACCAGCTCAAACCGTTGGTGAAAAAGCATGTCCAAAACATATTAAGTGCTGGTACAGATGTAGTGATGGATTTTCCAGCTAACACTCAAAAATTGCGAAAGTGGTTTTTGGATATGGCGTCAGAGGTCAATGCAAGCCATCAACTAATTTTCCTTAATCTGAATAACGAGCAATGCTTACGTCAAATCGCACAAAGGCGTATCGAACAACCCGAAAGAGCAACTTTTGATACGGAAGAGGTGTTTGTTCATGTTACTAAATTTTTTGAAGCACCCGAGGCATCGGAGGGTATAAATATTTTAGAGTTTAGCGGAAAAGAATAACAAGGATTTCAATGATTCGTATGTATAGAGTACCTTTTCTTCTGGGAGCTGCTCAGGCGGCGGTATAAAATGAAATGTAAGAAAGAAAAGTTTCAATTTATATATTAAAATTGATGTAAATTTGTGAAGTGGCACACTTAAACTAACGGGTGCGTTAGTTAAAGAAAGTAATGATGCATGATTGGAAGACTGGGCTGCTTATGCAGTCCTTTTTGTATTCTATGAACGAACAATAAAATTCTTGTTCTCTCCATATTTTTACAAATAAATTAAACTTGCAATGATATCATTGTGATAAGGAGGTCAGAGTATGAATTGGAAGTTAACGCTGGCATTTATCCTTTTGCTTGTTGCTTCTGGATGCGATAAAGATTTAGAAGTAAAGCAGATTGAAAAAAAAGAATATGTAGAGACACTTAAGCAAAATTCCCCTTCTTTTTCCTATCTGAATGATTTACCAAACGATAAAATGAAAAGTTATCAACTTTTTATCAATGATCACAATATAAGCCATTTGCAAGAGTTTAGTCCTGAACAGATAGTCTTAATTTATCTTCATTCAATATCTGAGGGATTGGATGACGACTTATACTTATTAACTTATAATGGCGGTTCGCTTCCTGATCCCGAGGTATATAAAACAGAATATGATAAGTATTTATCTCAGAGAGACAAAGACATGGTGTTTAAATATAGAAATTTTGATACGATTGAAAAGGTAGAAGCAAACGAAAAAGCTGACGAAAAAGCCGTTGTAATTAAAGTGAGATTCGGCATTTTTAGCGATGGAACAGTATTTCCGTTAAAGAGAGAAGAGGGAATTTGGAAAATGGATGCTTATTATATTCTTAAATATTTTAAAAGCAAGGAAAATAAGCTCTAAATTCAGTCTTCTTTGAATAGAGGGGTCTCTAACCCAAATGACAGGAAATCATAATTTTTGCTTGTTTGACAAACGGGTTCGGTAGTTAAAGAAGGATTCGGATGCCTGTATGAATTTATATTAAAAATACATAAAATTTTTAGGAGAAAAAAATGAGAATAAAAGGGCTTGATGACTTCTTTCAATCGGCCGTGCATTATTGCAGTATAATTGAAGATTGTGAACCCAATCAAATACATACCAAAGTAAAAACTCTCCTCGTATCTCTTTTAGATTTGTATTCCAAAGCAATCTTTCTTCCCGAAGCAGAACCAGGAAACTACGAGGGGACGGACCTTAATATAGTTGTACCCGAAATTAATTTTGGTGAATATGACCATTATTGGGAGATTTTCAATCCTTACCACTTAGAAGAACCTGTCGGGGCAAGCTTATCAGATGACATATTAGATATTTATAAAGATGTTAAAAAAGGTATACTTCTATACGAGAAAAACGAGCACTTAGAGGCTAATTGGGAATGGAAATTCGGGTTTGAAATTCACTGGGGCAGTCACGCTGTTGATGCAATCCGTGCTTTACATTCGGCGAGTCTTAAGCAGTCCTTATTGAGCTAGAGGTGCGTTTAGTTTCTTAGTAGAAATCTCCTGGGCAGCCATTTCTTTTCTTGTTCCACAATGGAAGTACATTTCTTTTTTAAGGAATGATTTTCTGAGGCATGCAGACTGGTGAAAACGTACAAATCCATTTACGCACAAAAAAGGTTTCCCATTTAGGGAAACCTCTTTCTCCTATAATTTAAAGTGCCTGATCATATCTGTCAGATTGGAGCTGGCTTCGGTCAGCTCAATTGCCGAATGGGAGATCGTACCTAACGCCCGTACCTGCTCCTCTGTTGATGCACTCACCTGTTCGGAAGCAGCAGCGGATTGTCCAGCGACGGATGCAATACTGTCGATTGATGTCACTACTTCATCCTTAAGGATGTTGATATTTTCTATGTCAGACTTGATGTAATTAATCGAAGAAACGATGTCATGAATAGTAGCTGAAATCTCACCGAAAGCGATTTCTGCTTCATTTACCGCTTCATTCTGCAATTTCGAAATGGCGATGGTCTGCTCCATTTCCTTTACAACCACATTGGTTTCTTTTTCAATGGAAGTGATGGTTTGTTTAACCTGTGAAGCCGCTTTTGCAGACTGTTCAGCGAGCTTCCTGACTTCATCCGCCACTACAGCGAACCCTCTTCCGCTGTCTCCGGCTCTGGCTGCTTCGATGCTTGCGTTCAATGCCAGGAGATTGGTCTGGTCAGATATTTCTGTAATGGTATGGATCACCTGCTCAATCTCTTTTACCTGCTGGGCGAGGCCGCTGATTACATCTCCTGCATGGAGAATGACTTCATTGCTTTCTCCTGTTCTTTGCCTTAAGGATTCCATCTGGGCCATACCTTTTTTATTTGTTTGTTCAGCTGCCATGGATAGATCTGTCATCTGCTCTACATTTTCGTTTACCCGTTCAATCTGGCTGGACAAGCTGAGAGCCCGTGAATTCGTTTCTACTGAATCCTGTGCCTGCTGGGTGGCACCTGCAGCCACTTCTCCAATGGCGTTAGAGACTTCCTCACTGGCAGCAATCGTTTCCTCTGCCACCGCTGTTAAACTGACAGCGGAATCATTGACACTTTCCACTGATTTTTCAACTGACGTAATAAGCTTCCTCATGCTTTCTACCATCTCGTTGAAATGAGTTGTAAGCTGCCCGGTTTCATCCTTTGATTTTGTTAAGACGCTGACAGTTAAGTCTCCCTGAGCCACAAGCTGCACCTGGTCCTTCAAGTTGGTGATCGGCTTGGCGATACTTCTTGCCAGGAAGTACGTAATGGCGAGTCCTATAAGAATGGCAGCGGAAGCAACCAAAAGGATTATGTCCCTTATTTTTTTAGCACCTGCAAATAATTGATCTGTATCATAAACCATCCCTATTTTCCAGCCGGTCTGCTCTAAAGTCTGAAAGTACATTTTACGCTCAGTGTTTTTGTCAGCGTATTCAGCAATTCCAGAGTTTTGCTTGCTGACTCCTGAATAATATGGCTTTTTGCTCTGGTCTTTTCCTGACTCTTTTGGGTGTACAAGTGCCATTCCCTTGCTATCTAAAAGAAAAGAAAAGCCTTTATATCCCACTTTTGTCTGGTTGATCATTTTCTTAAGGCCAGCCAGGCTTAAATCTAAACCGACAACACCCAGGACTTCCTTTGAATCTGGATCAAGCACTTGCTGTACGACAGTCACGACATATTCCCCTGAGCTGGCATCTTTATATGGTTCAGTCCATAATGATTGCTCCTTTGACGAAACAGCTGCTGTATACCACGGCCTCCCGGTAGGGTCAAAATCGGCAGGAAGATCGATGACTGGTGTTGTCTTAAATTGTTTAGTTTCAGCTCCCACATAAATGACTGCCACATTCTTATTCTGGTTCATGAAGTATTCAAAATCCTTATTGACCAGCGGCCAGTATGTATCCAGCCCCTTCTTTTCGTTTTTCTTTACCTCCTTCAAGTATGTAATGACACGATTGTCGTGGCTATACCGTTCCACAGAGCTCCGGTATAAATTTAGATAAAGATCTGTCTGGTTTTTCAGGTCATTCACCAGTTCTTTTGAGCTGGAATCAATACTGATGCTCAATTCATTCTTCGTTTGGAAATACGTCAATGCGGATACACCCATTAAAGTCACTGCTAATAATAAACTCACGGTCAGCATGATTTTGGACTGTATTTTTTTAAACATAAAAATCCCCCTGCTCCTGATGTGTTAAATAGAAATCTACTTTTTCTATCGGAGGAAGGGAAGGAAATATTAAGTAATAAGTCCTTATTTTTTATAAAATTCAGAATAATATTATTTCTTCTAACTGCTCTCAAAATCTAGTTGATGCAGGATATAAAGTGGTCTTATTGCGGATCAAACAATCCTTTTTCAAAAACTATTGCTTTAGCCAATAAGGGGTGACAAAAAGGACTTCACAAGAAGTCCTTTTCTATTCTCAGATTATCACATTATTGAAAGCTCCATATGCAAAATCATTTAAACTCCTGGCCGATTAAAGCCGGCCGATATATTTCAATTCTTCCGGGGACCTTTCGTCTGCGCCGCCCTCAAGGATGGTGCGGATGTCATTCAGGGTATCAGACAGACTGACCGTTTCTGCTTTTGTGCCGGTAAATTCCTCTGCCACGTAGAACGGCTGTGTCAGGTAAGCCTCTAGGCGCTCGCCGCGGCTGTAAGTCTGGAGTTCGGAAGACGGGATGCCTGTCAGTCCCCTGACGCTGACCAGGGAGCGCAGTTCCCGGTATCTCCGCAAGAGTTTTTGGGCGCGCTGCAGGAGATTTAAATGGTTTTGATCCAGATAAGCGCCTTCCAGAACGGAAGAGGTCGAATAGATTGGGTTCAATGCCGGGAAGATATGCCGGGCAGAGAGGTCGGCGTCAAAATGAAGGAGCGTTTCAAGCGGACCATAAGGAATTTCCTCATCCACGACTTCTCCTTTTAAATCGACTAAAAACGTCGTAAGGTTCTCTTTCTGCAGGCGTTCCTGCAGCTCGTAAAGTTCCCCGGTCACAACATGGGCGCGATCTGCCGAGAAAACAATGTCCTTGTCATCAGGAAGGGCGGCCATCGTCTCATACGCTTCCTCAATGGTGTGCACCACAGCATCTGCATCGTCAAGAAGCTCCTGCAGCTCAGGGTAGCTGGCATCCGGCTTAAGCACGACGGTGACATATCCTTCCCTCTTCAGCCGGTAGAATATTTCAGACAGTAAAACAACCTGGCCCATCCCGGGTCGGGCAACAAGACCTATGGTCCCCCCTTTTACAACTGGAGCAAAAAAATCAAGCGCTTTAATTTTCGTTTCAATCACATCTACCGACTCCCCCATTAGAATCAATTCATCCAGGCTGCACTCTGCCAATGACGCAAGAGCAGCAATGGTCCGCACTTCAGCGCGTCCAACCGGAATTTTTCCCGTGCATAAATTTGAAACAGTCGCCGGGCGCAGCCCCACACTCCGGGCGGCACTCGTCAGGTTTGGCACCTTTCTCCTGAGTAAAGCGACATTCAATCTTAGGTTTTCCATTTTTTACACCTCCTTACTTTATATAGTACTCATTGTTACTTTGGAACGCAACTAATAAATTACCCTTAAACGTAATTTTAATTACGCTTAAAACTTGGACATAGAGTAAAAGACCTTCATCAGGGGTATGAAGGACATTTCGAGCCAGATTCGGAAGCAAAAAGACCTTCATCGGGGGTATGAAGGACATTTTGAGTCAGGTTCGGAAGCAAAAAGACCATCATTCGGGGTATGAAGGACATTTCGAGCCAGATTCGGAATCAAAAAGAGCTTCATCGGGGGTATGAAGGACATTTCGAGCCAGGTTCGGAAGCAAAAAGAGCTTCATCGGGGGTATCAAGGACATTTCGAGACGGGTTAGGAAGCAAAAAGACCTTCATCGGAGTTAAAGGACCATTCGATCCGGTTTCAAAAGTAAAAAATTGCCCATCACTCTTGCTGGCGCAATATAACATCAGAAATTAGAATAAAAACGCTCCCCCTACAAAAGGTATAGATAACATGATTTTTGTAACGTCATCATAAGGGGGAGACGTATGAAAAAGCTAAAGCTGACAGCAGTTATTGCCGCACTCTCGGCACTGTTTGCAGGAGTGGCTGGGGCTGAAACGGTTATTCCGGGCCTGCCCGGATCTGACCGCTTCTTTCCGGATCTTCTCATTACCGAGATTGCAGCGAATCCATCTAAGGGAAACAGCAGGGGGGAAGGCTATGAGTTTGTTGAGATTTATAATAATACCGATCATGGCGTTAACCTGGAGGATTACCAAATCATTGTGTCAGGGGAAGATGGAAAGACTTCGGACTGGGATATTTCAGCGGCGCATAGGCTGCGTCCGGGGGGGACAGCAGCAGTCTGGCTGAAGAATGGTGACAGCCATAGGCAGGGGGCAGAACTGAACCCGTCTGATTTTAATGATCACTATCATACCATTCTGAAGAATGGACAGTTGGCCGAAGCCGAGAGCACCGGCCTTTCCAATATCAGCGGCAGGACTATCTCCATAAGATCCCACGCAGGTCATACGATAATCTCGGCTTCCTACACGGCTGGAAAAAAATCTGCAGTCACACCGGACGGATTTTCCCTGCAATATGAGTATCCACGGGACGGCACAAATGCGGTGAAGCTACGGGGTACGGTAAAGGTCCCAAGTCCGGGGATGACTTCCAAGGGACAGGTGCCTCAGGCGCAGAACCGCATAGTAGATCGCATGTCTCCGGAGATCATTCCGGTCATGCCCGTTTTTGACATTCCTGCCCGGCGGGATCTGCCCATTTCCTTCAGGGTCAGGGATGACCGCAGAATTATGAGGGCGACTCTTTTCTATAAAAGGGCGCAGGATAAGATATTTTCAAAGAAGTATCTAACATCTAAAAAGAATCAGTTCTCCGGTAAGATATCCCGCTTTGATCTCTATGCTGCCACCCCTGCGTTTCAGTACTATCTGGAAGTCACAGACGGAATCCGGGCAGCCCGTTATCCAAAAGCGGGCTTCATCTCAGTCAGGGTAGGGAATCCAAATGCCTATCTCCCCTTCAAGAAGGGATTGTCCATAACTAATGAGAGTGTTTTAAATGGCAGAAAGCATATCGAAGTTCATAAGGACAGTCCAAAAGATTCCGTCCTACTGTATCAGAATGGGCATAAACTTAAAACAATCCAATCCTTGAGCAGGCAGCCGATATTCGTTTATGAGGCCAACGGCATTAAAGAGGGTTATAAAGGCGGCCTGTTTCAAGGCAGTCACCTGGTAAAAATTCTGGAGCAGACGCACGGAAAGTTCGGTTCCTTCGAGGCGGCCATTCCTCAGGAAAAAATCAGGCCGGGAGATAACCGGCTCACCATCAAAACCGGAAGCAGGCAATGGTCGTTTGGCAGAGGAAAGAGAGCAGAAAACCTGAACGGGTTTGAAATGAAAAATGTAAGGCTGCTGCTGGGGGACGGCACCATCCTTAAACCGTATGCTGTGCTGACAGAAACGGAGAAAGGAAAAACGTCAAAGTCCGGTTACAAGGATGGCCGTGTGTATTACTTCGGCAATAGCAGCAGGCATTCCGTACGGGCGCCGCTCAGGCACTTTATATTTCGTGTGCCGAAGGACAAGTTCCTGACAGAGCGCACCGTCATTGATACAAAGAAAGAAAGTGAAGGAAGGCATCATTTTAGGGCTGTAATCAACGGGGATGTAATAGAGGCAAGCCCCAAGTTCGATCACAGTCCCCCTGAAATAGCGGTCAAGGAACTCCAGGAGGGCGGAACCTATAAAGGTACATTCACCATTGATGCCAAAGCCAGTGACCGGATTTCGAGATGGTCATCTCTTAAGGCAGATTTGGATGGCAGGAAAATCAAGCTTCCCTATACCACATCATCCGGTGCCCTCAGTAAAGGGAAACATAAGGTGATTTTCACTGCATCTGATGCCGCGGGGAATGTGAGTATAAAGGTTTTTCATTTCCATGTGGTCAATGAAGATCCGATCATCAGGGAAACAGCCTTTCCACCTCCGGATTCCTCCGGGCTTCCCCTTTCGACCAGTTTGTCAGTAAAAGTGAACGACCCCACAAAGGATCATATGAAAGCCATCTTCTACAGCGGACAAAGATATGACTATGCGGCAGAGAGCGGCATCAAAGGCTTCACCTGCATCGCTGACCGGGAACCCCCGCCTGCCCTGGAACAGGAAGGAGAAAAGGACATCGGGCAAAGTCCGGCTGGCAGACTTGCAAAGTCTGATGGAACCTATCTTGTCACAGAAACTCAGTCGGGATTTCCCTATCAGCGCTTTGAAGTTCCTATTAAAGAAAAAGCAAAACAGGTCAGGAAGATCGAGATTGAATGGAGGGGCCATTCATATGCGGGCAGGCGGGTGACCATGTATGCCTGGAATTATAGAAAGTTTAAGTGGGAAGAGCTTGCATATGGCTATGGAGCGGAAGATTTCACCTTGAAGGCCAGGGTCGGCAGGCAGTATGTTAAAAATCAGAAAGTGAACGTACTTATTCAGGATCTGACCGACCATGTGCATCAGAATTTCTCAATGATCTGGATGTCTGATACCCAATATTATGCCAGTGCTTTTCCATATATTTTCCCCATCATGACCAATTGGGCAAAAGCCCAGTTTGATCAGGGAAACGCCGGCTATGTTATTCACACGGGCGATATCATAGATTTCCGCTGGGACCAGGACCAATGGAAAACGGCCAGCAAAAGCCTTGCAGCGCTTGATCATGGAGGAGTGCCTTACGGTGTGCTTCCCGGCAACCATGACAGCGGTTCACTGCTGGTGGATTATAAAAATTACAGCGCCTATTTTGGGAAGAACCGGTTCTCCGGCCAGCCGACATATGGCGGAGGCCCAGAAAGTAATGCTTATCATTATGATTTAGTCTCCTTTGGCGGCCACGATTTCATCGTGCTGTATCTTGGCTGGGGAAAAGAGACAAGCCGGGACGCGGTGAAGTGGGCGAACGCTGTACTCCAGAAGCACTCAGATAGAAATGCGATACTGGCTGTCCATTCCTATCTCCAGCCGAACGGCAAACGCACCATAAAAGGGCGTGCCCTTTTTAACCGGATCGTCAAGCCCAATGAAAATGTGAAGCTGGTCCTGAGCGGCCACTATTTTGGAGCCAGCCGCCATATCGAAGAAATCAGGACAGCGGATGGCGGCGTGAGAAGGGTGGTTGAGATGCTTGCGGATTACCAGGGCGGGCCGGAAGGGGGGCAGGGCTACATGCGGCTTCTGCAGTTTGACCCGGCAAACCGCCTCCTCCGGGTCAAAACATACTCCCCGTATCTCGACCATTATAATTTTTTTGACAGCGATACGGACGAATTTACTCTGGCCTTTGACCTGAATGACATCCATAAGCAGGTAGCTACCGATTATATTTCGGCCAGTGTCTTCACAAAAGAAAAGCTTGGGGAAGACCTGGCGGTGAAGAATGGCCATGCACGGATCCGCCTAAGCGGCCTGAAGCCCTACCATGATTACTGCTGGTATATGGAAGTCAGCGACAAATACGGAGGGAAGACTCTCTCCCCGCTCTGGAAATTCACCTCGGGGAGCGGCGAGTAAATGAGCCAGTTCGGCGAGAAAATCAATCAGTTCCGTGAGTAAGATAGTATTGAAGGCAGGTTTTCCTCTTATAGGCAGCTGCAGATCCATCGTTATTTTAATAAACGGCAATATTGTTTAGCATTTCCCCTTTTTATTCAGCCGCACAAATCCTTCGGCCCCACCAGACTATAGAGTAGATTTTGGTTGTTTGATTTGTAGTGAATGAGCTAAACGCGCTTTTTTTACAATGATTGTCCCTGTGTATATTCCCGAAATAGCCTCCTATATCAGTATGACAAAGGTGTGCCGGCAAATATTTGGATTTTTATAACCTTTACTCATATCCAGAATAGAATAAGGGCAGAAGGGTGGGCTGATAGTGGATTACCAGTGCGAAATTGAACATGAAAAGGATGTCATATGGGCTATTCAGCATGAAATTGATGTCATTATCGCGGCTCTCCTTTTAACTGGGCAAATAACGGTTATAAGAGTATATATTATACCTGGGGGTTTTGGTTTTTCTTTGGGAGGGCCTATTACAAGCAGGAGCAGATTGGAAGGGAAATTCAAGATTAAAGCCTTCAGCTTTGCCATCGATTTAATGGATATCTTTCTTGCCATATTATTGCTGACGAATAAAATTACTTTTGAAGGCCTCTTCATTGGCCCCGGCAGATTTAGTTTTAATGTCTCTGGCCCCATTTTTGGCATACCCAAGCCACAGCCTGTGCTCCCTGAGCTGGAAAAGATATTCAAGGATTTCCGTTTGATTGTATCTGAGCATTTTATGTAAGAGATACAGCGATAAGTTCAAGGCAGGATAAACTTTCCAGGGAATGCGGCACCATCTTCTTAAGATAATCTGGGATATAACCTTTATCTCTTCATACTGAAATTTTCATAAGGATGCTTTTACGAATTGCTGTGTCAAAAAAATTCTGGCAGCAGCCAGGTTAAAAAAGCCAAGAGAGAGAGGATATGCATATGTTACTTACGGATCTGCCTGCCTTTAAACCATCGGAAGGGGCAACTTTTATTATAGCGATGTTGTTTATTTTATTTATCTTTTTCTTTACCCAGGATAAACAGGAAGACATACGGTAATGCGATTAGAAGGAAATAAAAAGTACTGAGGGAGGATTTTATCAACAATTGGTCACATACGACCTTAGCGAAGATGACGACTTATCCTGGAGCAGCGGACAGGGGTAAGGGCATTATATACATTCTTCTAGAACCGGTAACATCGATGTTAAAGATTCAGATATTGAGTGTTAAGAAAAAGCTGGCAGATGGGTATTCAGTTCTAAATAAAAAAGTTTTTTTAAAGGAAACTTCGATTTGGGAAAATAATTTTATCTTTTTACCTACAGAAGATGTTAAGGACTGTTATAAAAAAAGCGGTATAGTGCAGGGTCAAGTACGCCGGATGCTGAATAAATTCATTTATTTGAGCCATGTCCGCGTCTCATTATATTAAGGGGAGGCAAAGATGCTGAGCCGCTTGCGTCAGGGGCTTTTACCACATAGTCACTCTCTTTAACCTTTAGGGCATTTAAGGTTTCTATCGTGTTATGATGCACCATTTTCAAAAAAATAAAGAGTTCCTACATAGCGCCTGTACGGGAAAGGAGAATCCAATTCCATGTCCGCCAAGCGAATTGCCGGAATATATCTAGCAGCAGGAAGAAGCACAAGAATGGGGAACTCAAAGCTTCTTCTGCCAGCTGCTGTTAAGGCTAACTTGCAGAACAAGATAGCCTTATCTGAATCGGAATATCCTTTGGTAATCCGTCACTTTTATTTTTTGTATAATAGCATCCAGGATAAGATTCTTTTTTCTGCTTTTATGATTTCACCTTAACCAATTCTAATTCCCCTGGCAATGTCAATCGCTCCTCCAGATTGGTTCGAGCAGAATGATAACACCTTTTAGTACTCGTTAAGAATAAGACTCTTCATATATAGCGTTTAAACTACCTTTAAAAAAGGCTATAAACAAAAAATGACGTGTGGCTCATACACACGTCATTTTTTATGTTATTAAAGATAGACATTCTTAGAATGGGCTGCTGTCCTTGCCTTCGCCTCGTGCCATTTCAGTGCTTTGGAGCATTAAGTCAGTCATAGGGCAGTATTTCACGATACCCTCTCCCACTTTCATGGCTCCCATCATGGCAGTCATCAGATACAGGCTCCGGCCGGGCTTGCTGGAAAGTTTGGCCGTGGACCAGGCGAGCATGGTAAGGCCGCATGTAATCCGCAGCAGAGCGTTGATAGTCCCGATGTTTGGTTTGACGTCCATCTTTATGCCCCCTTCATAAAAAATTCACATTAAATCAGTAAAACTTTACTATGTTAAATCAATTTGTGTGATAGTATGAAGTAAATAAAACGCTTACATTTACAATTGATGAGTGAATGCTTTGCTGTCGTACATAGGAGGATGTTCATGCCAGAACAGCGCTACCGGTGGAAAAACAAACAGCTGCGTGAACATGTAGCTGTACTGGACGGAAAGATTCCGCCGCATATATTGCTTACCAATGCACGTTATTTAAATCAAACATTCAGGAAATGGATAGAAGCGAATATCTGGATTTACGACGACCGGATCATTTATGTCGGCGATAAACTGCCGGAAAACATCACAGGCTGTGAGGTAGTCGACTGCAGTGACCATTATCTGGTCCCAGGCTATATTGAACCGCATGCTCATCCATTTCAATTATATAATCCCCACACATTTGCGGCGTATGCATCACAGCATGGGACCACTACTCTGATCAATGACAATCTGATGCTGTTTTTGCAGATGGAAAATAAAAAAGCTTTTTCCCTTCTTAAGGAACTGCGCAGCCTGCCGGCATCTTTATACTGGTGGTGCCGTTTTGATGCACAGACAGAAATTTTAAATGAAGAAACTGTATTTTCCCACAGCAATGTAAAGGAATGGCTTGAGCATGATGCGGTGCTTCAGGGAGGCGAGCTGACCGCATGGCCCAAGCTTCTTGCCGGCGATGATATGATGCTTCACTGGATTCAGGAAGCAAAGCGCATGAGAAAGCAGATAGAAGGGCATTTTCCAGGAGCATCCGAGAAAACCCTGGCGAAGATGATGCTGCTGGGTGCTGGCTGCGATCATGAAGCGATGACCGGAAAGGAAGTGCTGTCAAGGCTTCTGCAGGGGTATACCGTGTCACTGAGGCATTCTTCTATCCGTCCCGATTTGCCGGGACTGCTTGAGGAGATTCTTGAATTCGGTCTTGAGAATTTTGATAAGTTCTTTTTCACCACAGACGGATCGCCGCCATCTTTTTATGAAGAAGGCGTGATCGACAGACTGATCAAGCTGGCCATAGACAAAGGCGTTCCCCTGGTAGATGCGTATAATATGGGAACCATTAATGCAGCGAAATATTATAATATAGAACACCTGCATGGTTCTATCGCGACAGGCAGGGTGGCGAATATCAACTTTCTCACAGAACCGGAAAACCCGGCACCTGTCTCCGTCCTGGCAAAGGGCAAGTGGGTGAAGCGCGAAGGAGAGCCCCTTGACTTCAACCAGGAATTCGATTGGGAAGGCTATGGCTTTGGACCGCTTGAGCTTAATTGGGACATCGAGATGGATGATCTGCAGTTCTCCATGCCTTTTGGGATCGAGATGCTGAATGATGTGATCACAAAGCCCTTTTCTGTTTCCATTGACCTGTCAGAGGATCAGCTTACTTCGGACCATGACCTGTCTTTCCTCATGATGCTTGGAAGGGACGGCACCTGGAGGATCAATACGGTCATCAAAGGCTTTGCCGATAATCTCGGCGGGTTTGCCAGCTCTTATTCGAATACAGGGGATATCATCCTGATCGGCAAGAATAAGGAAGATATGCTGGCTGCCTTTCATAGAATGAAGGAAATGGGCGGCGGCATCGTGATTGCTGAGGGCGGAAGGGCAGTATATGAGATGCAGCTCGGGCTGAACGGGCTGATGTCCGATAAGAAACTTGAACTGTTGATTCATGAGGAGAAGGAGCTCATACGCATGTTGAAGGACCGCGGCTATAAGTTTAACGATCCGATTTATACGCTGCTTTTCTTTTCGTCCACCCACCTGCCGTACATCAGGATCACTCCTAAAGGGATGTATGATGTGATGAATAAAAATGTTCTCTTTCCTTCTATAATGCGTTAAAATATAAAAGGAAAATGTCCCTTTACGATTTTTGAGGAGAAACTTATATTGGAACTGAAAATAGTTTATATCATGCTTGCTGCCATGCTGGTTACAGCAGGCTGCAGTAAAGAGGAACCAAATGATCCAGGGCAGAAGGAAGCCGTGCCAAAACAGGAAGAAAAGCAAAAGCCGCCTGCTGCCAGGGAATATAAATACGCCTTCCCGCTGACCGGGGAGGGCACAGATACAAAACCGGATAAGAGAGCCGTTTCAGTTATGATCAATAATCACCCTGACGCACGTCCGCAGTCGGGACTTGCCGAAGCCGATATTGTATATGAGCTTCTTGCCGAGGGGGAAGTGACCCGCTTTCTCGCTGTATTCCAGAGCGGAAAACCGGGAAATATCGGTCCGGTGAGAAGTGCAAGGGATTACTTCATGGAGCTTGCGAAGGGCTTTGACAGCCTGTATATTCTCCATGGCTACAGTCCTGAGGCCAGGCGGCTTCTTGCAGGAGGATATATAGATCACCTGAACGGATTGAAATATGACGGATCACTGTTTAAACGGGCTGATTTCCGCAAGGCCCCTCATAATTCATATATCACCTATAAGAATATCGTCAAAGGCGCTAAGCAAAACGAATTCGACATGGTCACACCGCCGAAAAGCATGACATTCATCGGCACACAGCAGGCACCGGGCGGAAAGCCGGCACCAAAAGCTGAAGTCTCTTATCACTCGAGCCAGTTCGATGTGCGTTATGAGTATGATCGGAAGAAAGGGGAATATCTCCGGTACACATCCGGGGAACCCACCATTGACCTGGAAACGGACAAAAGCATCCTGATTGATAATATTTTGATCATAGAGGCACCGCACCGCATTACCGATGAAAAAGGCCGGAGAGATATCGACCTCCATGCCGGCGGACGCGGGTATCTCCTCCAGAAAGGGACGTACCGTGAAATCACCTGGAAGTGGAAGGACGGCAGGATCATCCCGATGTTGAAGGGAAGCGAAGCCGGGCTGATCCCGGGTAAAACATGGGTGAATGTTGTCCCAAGCCTGGCAGATGTGAGTTTGAATCCATAATATACGTAGAAAAAAAGGAGCCTCCTTATGCAAATCAATAAATTACGAGGAAAAGAATTAGACCAGCTATTCAAATCGGTCCTTGCACTGGAAACACTTGAGGAATGCTATCTTTTTTTCGATGACCTCTGTACAGTCAACGAAATCCAGTCGCTTGCACAGAGGCTCCAGGTAGCCAAGATGCTGCGTGAGGGCAACACTTACCATAAGATTGAAACCGAAACGGGAGCAAGCACCGCAACCATCTCCCGGGTAAAAAGAAGCCTGAATTATGGCAATGACGCTTACGAAATCGTACTCGAACGGATCAAAGAAGAAAAATAACACTACCATCACCTGGGCTGCTGGCCTGGGTGATTTTTATTCCCCGATTATTTCCCAATTTGTCAGGATTTTTGGCCTTCTATATTAACCAGGTGATAGTTGTCCTCGGTGACTTCTTTTTTTCCTTCGGGAAGCATTGCCTCAAACTCCTGGAACAGCTCCTGTATTTCTGGATGCCGATTGAGGTTTCTGTGATCCTGCTGCATTCTTCCCTGTTGTCATATCTCATGATTTCAATCCATTTGGTTTCATCTGCCTCACGCAAATATTCTTCTTTCTTATTCGGCTTGATATGATATTGATAGAGCTTGACATACATGGTAAACATTCCCTTTCGGCGTATTTTCTCCATCATAATTCGCCTTAGTGGCTTAAAAACCCTTCTGGGAAAAACGCCATAGCGTTGATCAGCAAATATACAGGGTGTTGGGGGAATAAAAATTACCTTTATTTTTCTCCCACCTTCTATTTTTTAATGGAAAATTCTAATGGTATAATGGGGAAATGGGGATAACCTGAATATGGAGGATTTTTGAATGTACGATTATCGAAAGTGGAATCACGTTTTTAAGCTTGATCCCAATAAGGAATTGTCGGATGAAAGGCTTGAAAGGCTTTGTGAATCCGGGACAGATGCGATTTTGATCGGGGGGAGCGATGGGGTGACCCTGGAAAATGTCCTCGATTTGATGGCACGTGTCAGGAGATATACCGTACCGTGTGTCCTTGAAGTCTCCAATGCGGAATCCGTCACCCCGGGCTTTGACCTCTATTTTATACCAACCGTCCTGAACAGCCGGAACCCTGACTGGATCACCGGGCTGCATCATGAGGCGGTGAAGGAATATGGACATATCATGGACTGGGATGAAATCCATGTGGAAGGCTATTGCATCATCAACGGCAGCTGCAAGGCAGCAAGCCTGACAGAAGCCTGCACAGATCTCACGGATGAGGATATCGAGGCATATGCCATGATGGCTGAAAAGATGTTCAACCTGCCCATCTTCTATCTTGAGAACAGCGGTGAGCTTGCATCGACAGAACTTGTCCGGAAAGTTAAGGACAATCTTGAAAAAGCAGTCCTCTTTTACGGGGGCGGAATCAAGAATGCACAGCAGGCGGAAGAATTGGCCGCGCACGCCGATGTGATCGTAATCGGCAACGCAGTATACGAAGACTTTGAACAAGCGCTTGAAACAGTAAAGGCGGCAGGAACGTCTAATTGATATATAGTGGAAGCAGGAAATCTGATATAATGAGAACGAATGTTCTTGAAAATGGTGGTGGATAAATATGCAGTTTCTTTCAGACCGGCTATTAAAGGGCTTGAATGACAAGCAGCAGGAAGCAGTGAAATGCACGGACGGACCCCTTTTGATCATGGCGGGGGCAGGAAGCGGAAAAACGAGGGTGCTGACGCACAGGATCGCGTATTTAATGGTAGAAAAGCAAGTGGCTCCGTGGAGCATCCTTGCGATTACCTTTACTAATAAAGCGGCCCGCGAAATGAAAGAAAGGATAAAAGGAATCCTTGGGGGAGCTTCAGAGGATATCTGGATCTCCACCTTTCACTCGATGTGCGTAAGAATTCTAAGGAGGGATATCGACCGGATCGGCTACAACCGGAACTTTACCATCCTGGATACGACGGATCAGCAGTCCGTCATCAAGCAGATTCTGAAGGATAAGAACCTTGATCCGAAAAAGTTTGATTACCGGGCGATACTGGGCAGCATTTCATCAGCAAAGAATGAACTCATCGATGCCGAGGAATATGCAAGCATGTCCGGCGGCTACTTTGAACAGACTGTAGCCGAGGTTTATACCGAGTACCAAAAAAGGCTCAGAAAAAACCAGGCACTCGACTTTGATGACCTGATCATGAAAACCATCCTCCTGTTCACAAGAGTGCCGGAGGTATTGGAATTCTATCAGCGGAAGTTCCAGTATATCCACGTGGACGAGTATCAGGATACAAACCGGGCCCAATATATGCTGGTCAAGCTGATGGCAGCGCGCTTCAAAAACCTCTGCGTGGTCGGTGATTCAGATCAGTCTATCTACCGCTGGCGGGGTGCGGATATTGCGAATATCCTGAGTTTCGAAAAAGATTATCCGAATGCGGAAGTTATCCTGCTTGAGCAGAATTACCGCTCAACGAAGCGGATTCTACGGGCTGCGAATGAAGTGATTTCAAAAAATGCGAACCGCAAGCCGAAAAATCTGTGGACGGAAAACCTGGAAGGAAATAAGATCCTTTATTACAGAGCTGACAGCGAGCAGGGAGAAGCCCAGTTTGTTGCAGGGAAGATCAATGAGATGACGGCAGGCGGCAGGAAGCTGTCCGAGATTGCCATCCTGTACCGTACCAATGCCCAATCCCGTGTGATGGAGGAAGTTTTGCTGAAGTCGAATATCCAATATTCGATCGTCGGCGGAATTAAGTTCTATGACAGGAAAGAAATCAAGGACATCCTGGCGTACCTGCGCCTGATTTCGAATCCTGATGACGATATCAGCCTGCGGAGGGTTATCAATGTACCGAAGAGAGGGATCGGATCTACCTCCCTTGATAAGATCGCGAACTTTGCTGCGATGAACGATACTTCCATCATGGCGGCCCTCGATTCGATAGAACTGATTGGTGTCAGCCCGAAGATCACAAAAGCAGCGGCCGGTTTCAGAGATTTGATCAACAGCTACTCCCAGATGCAGGAATATCTGTCGGTAACAGAGCTTGTGGAGCAGGTGCTTGAAAAAAGCGGATACCGTGAGATGCTTGAAGCGGAAAGAACGATTGAATCCCAAAGCAGGCTCGAAAATATAGACGAATTTCTATCTGTAACCAAGAGCTTTGAAGAAAGCTCGGATGATAAAAGTCTGGTGGCCTTCCTGACTGACCTTGCGCTCGTTGCTGATATTGACGCGCTTGATGAGGATGGGGAAGCTCCGGCGGATTCAGTTGTCCTGATGACACTGCATGCTGCCAAGGGACTTGAGTTTCCGGTCGTATTCCTGATGGGGCTTGAGGAGGGTGTTTTCCCTCACAGCCGGTCCCTTATGGAAGAGGAAGAGATGGAAGAAGAGCGCAGGCTTGCATACGTTGGAATCACCAGGGCGGAAAATGAGCTGTATATGACAAATGCACAGATGCGTACTTTATTCGGGCGCACTAACATGAACCCGGTCTCCAGGTTCATATCCGAAATACCGGAGGACCTCCTAGAAGATCTCGTTCCAAAGCAGCCGAAGGCCAAGAGTTCCTCATTCATGACTTCCGGCCAGCCGGCACGCACCCGGCCAGGCGTCCAGCGCCCAAGCGCAATGAAGCAGAATACAACAGGCGGAGATGAAATCGGCTGGAATGTAGGCGACAAAGCAGTGCACAAGGTATGGGGGACAGGCACGGTTGTCAGTGTCAAAGGCGAAGGCGAAGGCAAGGAGCTTGATATTGCTTTCCCAAGTCCGACCGGAATCAAACGGTTGCTCGCTAAATTTGCCCCGATCACCAAGGGGTAGCTCTATATAGAAGAAAGGGCTGAAATGAATGGAACGAATGGAAGCGGAAAAGCAGATTCTGGAGTTGCAGACTCTGATCAATCAGTACAATTACGAATACCATGTGCTGGATAAGCCGTCCGTGCCGGATGCGGAATATGACAGCCGGCTGCGCGAATTAATCGGACTTGAAGAGCAGTTCCCGGAATTCCGTACCCCTGATTCACCTACCCAGAGGGTCGGCGGGGCCATCCTTGAGATGTTTGAGAAGGTGGAACACCGCACGCCGATGCTGAGCCTTGGAAATGCTTTTAATGATGCGGATCTGCGGGACTTCGACAGAAGAGTCCGCGGAGCAGCCGGAGATGAGATCACGTATGTCTGCGAGCTGAAGATCGACGGCCTGGCCGTATCTCTTCGTTACGAGGACGGACTTTTCGTAAAGGGAGCGACCAGGGGCGACGGTACGATCGGTGAGGATATCACGGCAAACCTGAGGACAATCAAGTCCATCCCGCTCCGGATTAAAGAGCCGTTCACCATGGAAGTCAGAGGCGAGGCTTATATGCCGAAGCGATCCTTTGAGGCATTGAATAAGAAAAAGGAAGAGCGCGGCGAAGAACCATTTGCCAATCCAAGGAATGCGGCTGCAGGATCCCTCCGCCAGCTTGATCCAAAGATTGCTGCGTCAAGGAATCTGGATATCTTTTTATATGCCCTCGCTGACTTTGGGGAAACAGGGATTGACAGCCACAGTGAAGGTCTTGATCTCCTGGATGAGCTTGGCTTCAAGACGAACAGGGAAAGAAAGAGATGCACAGATATCGAAGAAGTAATCCGCTATATCGAAGCCTGGACGGAAAAACGGCCGGATCTGCCCTATGATATTGACGGCATTGTCGTTAAGGTGGATTCCATCAATCAGCAGCAGGATCTTGGCACCACGGCAAAAAGCCCGCGCTGGGCGATTGCCTATAAATTCCCTGCCGAAGAAGTCGTTACAATATTGAAGGATATTGAACTTAACGTAGGCAGGACAGGCGCCGTCACGCCGACTGCCATCTTAGAACCGGTCCGTGTCGCCGGCACGACCGTGCAGCGCGCAACTCTTCATAATGAGGATCTGATCAAGGAGAAGGATATCAAGATCGGCGACCATGTGGTGGTGAAAAAAGCAGGCGATATCATCCCCGAGATTGTCAATGTGCTGCCTGAGAGGCGGACAGGGCATGAAGTGGACTTTAGCATGCCGGCACACTGCCCGGAATGTGGAAGTGACCTGGTCCGGATTGAGGGAGAGGCTGCACGCCGCTGCATCAATCCGAAATGCCCTGCGCAGATCCGGGAAGGCCTCATCCATTTCGTTTCACGGAATGCCATGAATATCGAAGGCCTCGGTGAAAAGGTGATCAGCCAATTATTTGCCGGATCACTTATTGGAGACGTGGCCGATATCTATAAACTAACGCATGCGCAGTTGATCGGCATGGAGAGGATGGGCGAAAAATCCGCCTCCAATCTCATCAAAGCCATTGAGAGTTCCAAAAGCAATTCTCTTGAAAAGCTGTTGTTCGGCCTGGGCATCCGGCTCGTCGGTGCGAAGGCTGCTAAAACGCTCTCGCAGGTATTTGGCACCATGGACGCTCTGAGTCAGGCATCTTATGATGAGCTTACAGCCATCAATGAAATTGGTGGCAAGATGGCCGACTCCATCACCGCCTATTTTGACCTGGAAGAAGCGAAAGAACTGCTGGCTGAGCTGAAGGCAGCCGGAGTCAATATGGAATATAAGGGTCCGAGACCGGTCACAGCTGCCGAATCCGATTCGTTTTTTGCTGGTAAAACCATTGTTCTAACTGGTAAACTGGAACAGCTGTCACGCAATGAGGCCAAGGAAAAGATAGAGGCACTGGGCGGGAACGTTTCCGGCAGTGTCAGTAAAAAGACCGATCTTGTCATTGCCGGGGAAGATGCCGGCTCTAAGCTTACAAAGGCCCAGGAACTAGGGGTCGAAGTTTGGGATGAGGAGCGAATGCTGGAAGAATTAAATAAATAAGAGGTGTAAACGATGAAGAAACTTTCCTTTGTCGGATTGGCGCTTCTCTTACTATTGACGGGCTGTGCCCCGAAGTTTGATAAGCAGGAGGAAGTGATCCAAAGTTCGGAGACGAAAAAGGAAAAAGCAATTATCCCGAAATATAAAATTTCGGATAATTATTACCGTACTACCCTGCCATTTGAACCAAGCGAAGCGAGGGGCCTGGTGGTGGCCAACCTCAATACCCGCTATGACATCAATGAGTTTGAGACTGGCCTGATGAGGACGGCCCAGCGGACTTTTGACCCTGAAAAGTACCTTTTCAAAGAAGGACAGTATCTGGACAAGAAAACAGTCGGACTCTGGCTGAACCGTAAGTTCACCAAGGAACAGCTGAAGGATGAAGGACTTAAGGAAGATGAAAACCTCGGCCTGAACCCCCTAGACCCGGGCAAGGGTAGCAAGGATAAGCGGGAAAAAGAGAATCCTCTTTACCTCGCACACGTCCTTGAGCACGATTATCTGGTTAAATCAGCTAAAGACAAGGTCAGCCTGGGCGGAGTCGTTGTCGGGCTTGCCCTGAATTCAGTCCATTATTATACAAAAGAAGACTTTGGAGCGACCTATGAAACGGATATCCCAAAATCTGAACTCCTGGCTGAAGGCAAAAAGATTGCGGCCGAGGTCCTTCAGCGCCTTCGGAAAAAGGACGAGCTGAAGCAGGTGCCGATTACAATCGCGCTGTTTGAACAGGCACCTAAGACTTCTGCGGTTCCCGGCCATTTCCTGGCTTACTCAAACGCTGGAGAAGGAGAAGGAAGCCTTGGGAAATGGGAGAGCATCAATGAAAAATATGAACTCTTCCCTCCGCCTAAATCGGATGAGAAGCATCGTGAAGATGTGAATTCATTCCTGAATTTCAAACAGGATGTCGAGGAATACTTCCCTAATTTCAACGGAGTAATTGGACGGGCCTTTTATACGGATGATCAGCTCCAGAACCTGAGCATCACCATCCCGATCCAGTTTTACGGAAAGGCTGAGGCAATCGGCTTCACACAATATGTCACCGGACTTGTCATGCAGCATTTCCCTGAATATATTACCGTCGAAGTCGACATCACGTCGGTGAACGGCCCTGAGGCTCTTATAGTCAGGAAGCCTGAAACCAATGAACCGTTTGTCCATATCTATGAATAACACCAGCCGGCCGGTGGATGCAGTCTCCTTTTCAAGGGGACGCATCCATCGGCCGGTTTTTGGTCTGGTTCTTTGATTGAAGCTCTTTTTGTATTATGGTTTGTTATTTGCTTGGTTCAGTGAGGAGATATAATTATTAAACCAGGTTGATTGTAGCGTAAGGTGCGAGACTCCCGCGGAAAGCAAACCCTTTATCCAAAGGGGGGGAAGTTCCCAAAAGACTTCTTGCTAAATAAAGGAATTATTGTACTGTCAAAATAATATATTCAGGTGCTTATGCATGCTTAAACACAAAAGTGTAAGCGCTATTACTCTATTGTTTTTTAAATATGCATAAAAATTAGTAGATTAGTATAATTTTGAAACGTAAGCGCTAGCAGGTAATGCCAAATAGAATATCACAATTGAAGACTTGAATATTATCGGTTAGAATAGGTATGTTGATAACTTTTAATAAGGGAGCGATGGGCATGGTACAACCTTATAAGCACGAGCCCTTTACGGATTTTTCCGTAGAGTCCAATAAACAGTCTTATCTTGAAGCACTGAAGAAAGTGGAAGGCTATCTTGGCGGGGATTATGATCTTGTAATCGGCGGAGAGCGCATTTCTACTGAAGATAAAATTGTCTCTGTGAACCCGGCAGACAAGGAAGAACTGATCGGCCGCGTATCAAAAGCAGACCGTGAGCTTGCAGAAAAAGCCATGAAGGCCGCAGATGAAGCGTTCACAACATGGAAAAAGACAAAGCCTGAAGTAAGGGCTGATGTATTATTCCGCGCTGCTGCGATCATCCGCCGCCGCAAGGATGAGTTCTCTGCACTTCTCACGAAGGAAGCAGGAAAGCCCTGGAACGAAGCTGATGCAGACACAGCAGAAGCAATCGACTTCCTGGAATTCTATGCACGCCAGATGCTCAAGCTGAAGGACGGTATACCGGTAGAAAGCCGCCCGAATGAATTCAACCGCTTTAACTATATTCCACTGGGAATCGGCATCATCATTTCTCCATGGAACTTCCCGTTTGCCATCATGGCCGGCACAACTGTCGCTGCCATTGTAACCGGTAACACGGTCCTCTTGAAGCCGGCATCTACGACACCTGTTGTAGCGGCTAAGTTTGTTGAGGTAATGGAAGAAGCAGGACTTCCTAAGGGCGTTCTTAATTTCGTGCCTGGAAGCGGCGCAGAAGTAGGGGATTATCTTGTGGATCATCCACGCACCCGATTTGTATCCTTCACAGGTTCCCGCGATGTTGGCGTAAGAATCTATGAGCGCGCATCCAAAGTGAATGAAGGCCAGATCTGGCTGAAGCGCGTGATCGCTGAAATGGGCGGGAAAGATACTATTGTAGTAGATAAAGAGGCAGACCTTGAGCTTGCGGCACAATCAATCGTCAAATCTGCGTTCGGATTCTCTGGACAGAAATGCTCCGCGTGTTCACGTGCAGTTATCGTTGAAGATGTATATGATCAAGTATTGCAGCGCGCCATCGAGCTTACCAAGGACCTTACAGTTGGGAACCCGGTTGATCCGTCCAACTTTACAGGACCGGTTATCGATAATAATGCGTTCAAGAAAATCATGGAGTACATCGAAATCGGCAAGGAAGAAGGAAGAATCGTGGCAGGCGGCGAAGGCGACAACTCTAAAGGCTTCTTCGTACAGCCTACCATCGTAGCTGATGTAGATCCTAAGGCACGCCTGATGCAGGAAGAAATCTTCGGCCCGGTCGTTGCATTCGCCAAGGCGAAGGACTTCGATCATGCCATTGAAATTGCCAACAATACAGAGTACGGCTTGACCGGTGCTGTGATCACGAACAACCGCACCAATATGGAAAAAGCACGCGAAGACTTCCATGTTGGAAATCTATACTTTAACCGCGGATGTACCGGCGCTATCGTTGGATACCAGCCATTTGGCGGCTTCAACATGTCAGGTACAGACTCCAAAGCAGGCGGCCCGGACTATCTGGCCCTCCACATGCAAGGAAAAACAACATCCGAGGCATACTAATAGGCAGAAGCCCCGCATTCAGCGGGGTTTTTTGTATGATGGGGGAGACACCATTTTCCGGGTTATTTCCCAGACAATATTCGCCGGTTTCCGAACGGCACATGTGCCGCAAAGCCAGGGATATGTTAGGCTTTCCGGAATTTAACTAAATGTTTGATTAAACCCATTCGACAAGCTGGAAACAAGGCTTCTACACAAAAGGCGGTGATTTGCCGCCCTGCTGTTGCTTTAATGCGAAAAAGTCTGATATTATCATTATATTGTTTAAAAGGACGAAAATCGGAGGTGAAAGAAATGAGCCGTATATCGGAGGAACAGGTAAAGCATGCTGCAAACCTTGCGCGTCTTGCCATAACGGAGGAAGAAACGGAGAAGCTGACAGTCGAGCTTGATGCGATTATTTCTTTTGCTGAGCAACTGAACGAGCTGGACACTGAAAATGTGGCTCCTACTTCTCATGTGCTGGATATGAAAAACGTGCTTCGTGAGGACAGGGCAGATAAAGGACTTCCTGTTGAGGAAGCCCTGCGCAATGCACCAGACAAAAAGGATGGCTATATCCGTGTGCCATCCATCATGGATTAAGGGGGGGATCTCATGTCATTGCTAGATCATAAAATTTCCGAGCTGCATGAATTATTACATAAGAAAGAAATTCAGCCTTCCGATCTTGCTGCCGCCTCTTTCAAGCGAATTGAAGAGACCGATCAAAGGATCAAGGCCTTTTTGACATTGAATGAAGAGGGCGCAAAGAAAGAAGCAGAACTTCTTGACGAAAAGATGGCATCCGGTGAAGAGACCGGACCTTTATTTGGCCTGCCTATCGGGATCAAGGATAACATCGTCACCCGGAACCTGCGCACTACCTGCGGAAGCAGGATCCTCGAGAACTTCGACCCGATCTATAGTGCTACTGCCGTCAAGAAGCTCAGCAGTGCAGGAATGATCACGATTGGAAAGCTGAATATGGATGAATTCGGCATGGGTTCTTCAAATGAAAACTCCGCCTACCAAAATACGCTGAACCCCTGGAATACAGATTATGTCCCAGGCGGGTCTTCAGGCGGTTCTGCTGCAGCAGTGGCAGCAGGGCAGGTTCCATTCTCCCTGGGTTCTGATACAGGCGGCTCCATCCGCCAGCCGGCCGCATTCTGCGGAGTGGTCGGATTAAAGCCGACATATGGCCGGGTATCCCGTTACGGGCTCGTGGCATTTGCCTCCTCACTGGAGCAGATTGGCCCGATCACACGGACTGTTGAGGATAACGCATATCTCCTGCAGGCGCTGGCCGGACTAGATCCAATGGATTCAACCTCCGCAGATATACCGGTGCCCGACTATACGAAGAGCCTGACGGGAGACATTAAAGGGCTTCGGATTGCGGTTCCAAAGGAATATCTCGGAGAAGGAGTCAGTGAACCTGCGAGAAAATCTGTGCTTGATTCACTGAAGGTGCTGGAGAGCCTGGGAGCTGTCTGGGAAGAGGTATCGCTTCCCCATTCCAAATACGCCCTGGCTGCCTACTATCTTTTGTCATCCTCAGAAGCATCTGCAAACCTGTCGCGCTTTGACGGGGTAAAATACGGATACCGTACCGAAAACGCCTCAAATCTGCTGGAGATGTACAAGCAGACACGCGCAGAGGGCTTTGGAGACGAAGTGAAGCGCCGGATCATGCTCGGCACATTCTCACTGAGCTCAGGCTATTATGATGCCTATTATAAAAAAGCCCAGCAGGTCCGTACGCTGATCAAAAAAGACTTTGAAGATGTATTTCGAAAATACGATGTTATCATCGGACCGACGACTCCGACTCCTGCTTTCAGGGTGGGAGAAAAAACGGATGATCCTCTTACCATGTATGCGAATGATATCTTAACCATCCCTGTAAACCTTGCCGGAGTGCCTGGTATATCTATTCCATGCGGATTCTCGGACGGTCTTCCGCTCGGCCTGCAGATCATCGGGAAGCACTTTGATGAAGAAACAGTATATAGAACGGCCCATGCATTTGAGCAGGCAACAGATTTCCATAACAAGAGACCAGGATTGTAAGGGGGGACTTTAGATGAGGTATGATACGGTCATCGGACTTGAAGTCCACGTCGAGCTGAAAACAGAATCAAAAATTTTCTCCGCGAGTCCGAACCATTTCGGGGCAGATCCCAATACAAACACAAGTGTCATCGACCTCGGCTATCCGGGCGTCCTGCCGGTTCTTAATAAAAAGGCAGTGGAGTATGCCATGAAGGCAGCACTGGCCCTGAACTGCGAGGTTGCAGAAATCACGAAGTTCGACAGGAAGAACTATTTTTACCCGGATAATCCGAAGGCTTACCAAATCTCACAGTTCGATAAGCCGATCGGGGAAAATGGCTGGATAGAGATTGAAGTGAACGGGACGAAGAAAAAAATCGGCATCACAAGAATCCACATGGAAGAAGATGCAGGGAAACTGACACATACAGGCGACGGGTACTCCCTTGTCGACTATAACCGCCAGGGCACACCGCTAGTAGAAATTGTTTCAGAGCCTGATATTTCTTCCCCTGAGGAAGCTTATGCCTATCTTGAAAAGCTTAAATCCATCATTCAATATACAGGCGTTTCGGACTGCAAAATGGAAGAAGGCTCACTGCGCTGTGATGCCAATATTTCCTTGAAGCCTTCCGGGCAGGAGGAATTCGGCACCAAGACGGAGCTGAAGAACCTGAACTCGTTCAACTTTGTCAGAAAGGGACTGGAGTTTGAAGAAAAGCGCCAGGCTGAGGTCCTTGATTCCGGCGGGGAAATCCTTCAGGAAACACGCCGTTTTGATGAAGCAACAGGCAGAACCATCCTGATGCGTGTTAAAGAAGGCTCTGATGATTACCGCTACTTCCCCGAGCCGGACCTGGTTGAGGTTTATATCGATGAAGAGTGGAAGAACTCCATCCGGGCTGAAATTCCAGAGCTTCCCGATGAGCGCAAAAAGCGTTACACAGAAGAGTACAATCTGCCGGCTTATGATGCAGCAGTGCTGACTGTAACCAAGGAAACAGCTGACTTTTTTGAAGCTTCAATCGCTGCCGGGGCAGATGCCAAGCAGGCATCGAACTGGATCATGGGCGAGCTGTCTGCGTATCTTAATGCGGAAGGCATTGAGCTCCACGACACGGAGCTCACGCCGGAGAGTTTAGCCGGGCTGATTAAACTGATAGGAGACGGCACCATCTCGACGAAGATTGCCAAACAGGTATTCAAGGAAATGGTCGAAAAGGGCGGCAGCGCCGAAGCTATCGTAAAGGAGAAGGGGCTTGTCCAGATCTCGGATGAAGGAACCCTCCGGACGATCATCAACGAAGCGCTTGATAACAATCCTCAGTCGATCGAAGACTTTAAGGGCGGCAAGCAGAAGGCAGTCGGTTTTCTAGTCGGACAGATTATGAAAGCTACAAAGGGGCAGGCGAATCCGCCGCTCGTTAATAAGCTTCTGATGGAAGAAATCCAGAAGCGCTGATAAAAGCATTTCCTGGCGATATAGCCGGGAATGCTTTTTTAATTCCAGAAAAAAGGGGATACGGCTCATATGTCGAATTTTTTTAAGGGGAGATATTGAAGAGGAGTGTGATTCGGATGAAAATGCTGACTCAAGAGGAATTTCAAAAAGCGGAAACATACATACAGGAAAGTGCAAGAAAGCTTGACTCGAGGATGTTTGAATTCTATTTTAAGGGGGGGACCGTGGAAGCGGCAGTTGATGAGCTTTTAAACTACCAAAATAGTGATGGAGGTTTCGGAAGGTCCATCGAGCCGGATTTCAGGCTGGAGCAATCCTCTCCGATGGCGACGACGATCGGCCTGCAGTATGCAGGAGAGCTGGGATTAGGTTCGGAGCATGTCATCATTCAAAAGGCTGTAGCTTATCTGCTGGAGACCTATGATCACGAACAGAACAGGTGGCATGGAGTTCCTGAAGCTGTAAACAAGGTACCGCATGCCCCGTGGTGGAATTACGACACAGAAAAAGGCCGCAGCGGTGCACAGAGTTCATGGGCAAATCCAAATGCCGAGATAACCGGTTACATCCGTAAATATTCGGAGCTGGTTCCGAAGTCATTCGTAAAAACCCTGACCGAGCTTGCCCTGGAAGAATTAAAGTCACTTCCCGACAAGATGGAAATGCACGATCTTCTATGCTATCTGAGACTTCTCGGAACCTTTGAAGGACAGGAGCGGGAAGCTGTGCTGGATAAATTGAAAAAAGCTGCACAGGAAAAAGTCGCAGTGACCGAGGATGAGTGGAAGGGCTACGGACTCAAGCCCATCCAGGTTGCTGATTCCCCTGAAGCCGAACTTGCCGGCTTATTTCAGGACGATATTCAGGCCTGCCTGGATTTTGAAATCAGCCGGATGGACCCGGAAGGCTTCTGGGGCCCGAACTGGACCTGGTTCGGCCAGTATGAGGAAGACTGGAAAACTGCCGAAGCGGACTGGAAGGGCAGCCTGACAGTGAGTACGTTGAAGGTGCTGAGGGAATTTGGGCGGATTGAAGGGCGGCAGTAGAGGAGAGGCCGGTCACGTGCTTTTGTAATCTGGACGTATGTATTTGGCATACGTCTTTTAACTATGTTAACGAGATAGGAGGGGGGATATAATGATCATTTTAGAAACAGAGAGGCTGTATCTGAGGCAGTATAAAAGTGAGGACGTATATTATTACATGCAATTTTTTCAGGTGCAGCAGCTATGGAATATTATCAAGCTCCCTTTAGCTTAGAACAAACCCATAACTGGATAAAGAAAAACCAGTATAGGTACGAAAAGGATGGTTATGGTTTATAGGGAGTATGCTTTAAGGAAAATAATGAGTTAATAGGTGATTGTGGTCTTGTTAAACAGAAAGTTGACGGGAAAACAGAGTAAGATTGGCTGTCATATCAATGAAAAATACTGGTCAAATAGCTATGCTGCTGAAGCAGCCGAGAGTTGTTAGGATTATGGCTTTTATCAATTAGAGCTGGATAGATTGATCAGTATAATAGATCCGAAAAACACTCCATCAATCCGCGCGGCAGAAAAAATCGGCTTTAATAAAGAAAAAGAATCGTTAATATTCGGTAAAAAACATGCTATATATGCTGGATGCAAGGTTACATAAGAAATGTGTTTAGCTGTGAATATGGAAGCTATGTGTCAATGGCCATAAGTTCAGTTTAATAAGAGGCTGCATGCAGTCTTTTATCCATTCAGAAAAAACTTCCAGTAAATTACACAGGCGAAAGTACACAGCCAGGAAATAAACCCGAAAGCGGTAACAATAGTTGTTTCGGACCATCCATATTTTATGCTGTAGTGATAGTGAATTGGAGTCATTTTAAAGCTGCGCTTGTGAGTTAGTTTAAAGGAAGAGACCTGCAATATTACTGAAAGCTGTTCCGCAAAATAGATAAAGAACAAAACGGGGATTAAAATTTCCACTTTCTCAATAACCGCAAGAAATGAAAGTGAGCCTCCTATAGCCAGAGACCCCGTATCTCCCATAAAAGCCTTGGCCGGGTATATATTGTAAATAAGAAAGCCGAGCAGGCACCCGATCATAATCAGACAAAAAAACTGCACTTCAGATCTGTCTGTAATCATAAAAAAGAAAAAGTATGTAGGAATCGAAACAACTCCTAAAAGACCGTCCAATCCATCGGTGAAGTTAATGGCATTTGCAGAGCCTACAACAAAAAGGGTTATGACAATAACATATACTGCCAGTGGGAGATCCAGAGAAATGTTATGGATTATATTTATGCTTGTATTTATGCCCAGTTCGTTGATGACATAGTAAAGCAAAGTACCCGTGAAAGTAAATTGAAAAATAAGTTTGGTTTTGCTGGACACACCTCCTGGATCCTGACGGGAAGCTTTCCAAAAATCGTCCAGAAAGCCAATAAACCCAAAAAGGAGATAAGTGACAGACAAGAAATACATGAGCGGAGTAGGTGAAATAAGAAGAGATACTAAAATTCCAATAAGGAGTATGAGTCCAAACATCAATGGAGTGCCTTTCTTCAACTGATGATCCGAAGGAAGCTCTTTTCTGATAGGCTGAATGAGCCTGAGTTTTCTCAATACAGCGATTAAGACCGGTGATAGAATTGAAACAGCCGCAAAAGCAATGAGTGCCGGGATTATTTGATCTCTCATTCATTTACTCCTTTTCACTTTTCTAGCTATATAAATTACTTCTATAAAACTCTTTTATTTCCTCCAGCCATATTAATCTCCTGGGCAAACTTACTAGATAAGCGGGTTAAATCCTGGGTACTGATCAAGTGATGCACCGGAACCAAATTTTCTAATAATTTTTATTGTAATCGGTTACATGATGAGATATCATATAGTTATTCCGAAACGTTTCGGATGTGTTGGAGGAATCAGGATGACAACGATAAAAGATATAGCCAGGGTGGCAGGGGTTTCAGTTACAACTGTATCCCGAGCACTGAATGGCTACTCGGATGTAAATGAAAAGACCCGGCAGAAGATCATTAAGGTCTCAAAGGAGCTGAATTACAGTCCCAATACGCTTGCCCGAAGCCTGGTTATGAAGAAGTCCAGGACAATCGGCCTTCTGGTTTCCGGCTTGGAGAAGTCGAGCATCAAGGACAATTTTACGTTCCAGGTGCTGGCCGGAGTGAATGAATTCATTACAGAATCAGAGTATGATCTTGTTTTATTCAGCACCACTTCCACAAAGCAGCGGGAGAAAACCTATTCGCAGCTATGTAAGGAGCGGCGTGTGGATGGTGTGATCATCCAGGGAATCCGTACGGATGATCCTTATCTCCATGAGGTTGTGGAAAGCAATATTCCGTGCATGCTGATTGATATTCCGATTGTGACAGACACGGTCGGCTATGTAACGACGGATAATGTGGAAGGGGCACGGCTCGCCTGTGAGCATCTTATCAGCCTCGGGCACCGGAACATTGCAATGGTGAACGGCCATGATTTTGCGTTTGTAAGCAAGGAAAGGCTGGAAGGCTTTGCTGCGGCTATGGCTGATGAGGGGATCAGCGTCAATCACGAGTGGCTGATCAACGGGGAATTTAACGAAGATACAGCGGAGGAAAGGGCATTCGTGCTTTTAAAAGAACATCCTGAGATCACGGCTGTATTTTGTGCGAGCGACCTGATGGCCCTTGGTGTCATCAAGGCTGCGAAAAGGCTGGGCTTGGACGTCCCATCGCAATTGTCGGTGATTGGTTATGATGATATCCTGCTCGCTGCCTATGTCACACCCTCCTTGACCACCATCTCCCAGAACATCTCCCAGATGGGCTATGAGGCCGTCAAGCATCTGGTGGACACGCTTGAGGGGGAAGTGGAACCAAAGGTCATTTCATTGAAAGCGGAATTGAAAGTCAGGGAAACGACGTCCTCTGTGTAAGGGAGGAGCTGCGGAAGACAGGCCATTTACAGCCAAAAAACGGCCGCGGTGAAGAGAAAACGGTTCTAAACGGATATTTACAACCAAAAACCGGCCTGAGTGAAGGGATCTGGTCCCTAAAGACCAGCATGCCCAATGAACACACCACAAAAAAGACAGACATGAAGTATGTTCAAAAAACAAAACGTTTCGGAAAGCGTGGGGTGGGCAGGAAGGCTTTTTTATTCCAAACTTTCCAAAACGTTTCGGAAAACAAGGGGAGGCAGCTATGGACTATCGTGTGATTAAGGAGAATGATTTATTTTTGCTGACAGATGAGAAGGGGGATATTCCGGAAAGCCATCCGTATGGACTGGGTCTTTATACAGCCGATACGAGGTTTTTAAGCCGGCTGGATCTCCTGATCAATGGGGAGCGGCCGATCCTGCTTGCTTCTGATGCTGCCGAGAATTATATGGCGGAGATACTTTTGACAAATCCCCATATGGAAGAAGAAGGGGAACTGAAGCTCTGGAGGGAATCGGTCGAGATCAAGCGCACGCGTTTCATCTATGGCGGAGTCCTCTATGAGACGATTACTCTCAAAAACTATTTCCCGAAGAAAGTCAGCTTTGACTTAAGTGTTCATATGGATGCGGATTTTGCGGATATGTTCATTGTCCGAGGCTTCCAGAGCGGGAATGTCGGGAAGCGGACGGGACAGAAGGCAGCAGGGGACGGTCTTACTTTTACATATATGGGTGCAGATGATGTGTACCGGGCAACCTGTGTAGCCTGGGACCGGGAAGCATCAAAAGTGACAGAAGAGGGAGTTATCCATTTCCCTTTCAGCCTGGAGCATGCCGAGGAACAAGAAGTGACACTATCGATTGCTCCGCAGATCGGCGGTAAGAAGCCGGAGGTTGTTAACAGGGCTGAGGCGGTAGAAAGACTTCAGAAATCGTATCAGGATTGGGAAGGAAAGATTACTAGGATCGAGACAGACTTCGAGCCACTCCAGCGTCTGGTAACGCGCGGGATTGCTGACTTGAGGGTGCTGCTAACCGATACAGGATTCGGGGAATTCCCGGTTGCCGGCCTGCCATGGTTCGGCGTCCCGTTCGGACGTGACAGCCTGATTGCGGCCCTGCAGATGCTTGCCTTCAACCCTGAGATTGCGAAAGGGACTCTTCTAACGATGGCAGACAGTCAAGGGACGGAAGTCAACCCGTGGCGGGATGAGCAGCCCGGCAAGATCATGCATGAAATGCGATACGGTGAGCTGGCAGCAACCGGCCAGATTCCGTTTACTCCTTATTACGGGACGATCGATGCCACTCCGCTGTTCTTGATCCTTCTGACTCAATATGTGAAGTGGACTGGCGACCTGCCGCTTGCAGAGAAGCTGTCCCCACAGATTGAAGCAGCACTGAATTGGATTGATCAGTACGGCGACCGGGATGGGGATTTGTTCGTCGAGTATCATCAGGAAGCGGCCAAGGGCATAGCGAACCAGGGCTGGAAGGATTCCGGTGATTCGGTTGTCCATAAGAGCGGGGAGTATGCCGAAACACCGATTGCCCTGAGTGAAGTGCAGGGATATGTGTACGGAGCGAAGACCGGAATTGCGGATCTCTTTGAAAAGCTTGGCAGAAACGAACGCGCCCAGGAGCTCAGGAAGCAGGCAGAGGAGCTGAAGCAGCGGTTTGACGCGGACTTCTGGATGGAGGATTCCCAATACTACGCGATTGCCCTTGACAAAGATAAGAAGCAGGTAGAATCGGTCACGTCCAACCCGGGGCATCTGTTATTTTCTGAGATGCTTGAGGACAGCCGGGCGGATGCTGTCATCCAGACGCTGCTTTCGCCGCGGATGTTCTCGGGCTTCGGCATCCGGACGATGGCTGAAGGAGAGGCGGGCTATAATCCGATCAGCTATCATGACGGAAGCATCTGGCCGCATGATAACAGTCTGATCATCCTCGGCATGAGCCAGATGAACAGGCCGGAAGCAGCTTCTGCCGTTATTTCCGGTCTGATTGAAGCGGCTGGGCATTTCGAATATGACCGTCTGCCGGAGCTGTATTGCGGATATGATTCATCACTTGGAAAGGTCGTGAAATATCCGGTAGCCTGCTCGCCGCAGGCATGGGCCGCCGGCACGCCGCTTATCTTCATTCAGTCGCTGCTCGGATTGTTCCCGGATGCCATCGAGGAAACAATCAGGCTTTCCCCGAACCTGCTGGACGGAATGAACCGGCTTTTGGCGGAGAATATCTCGATTGGCCGGGGGCACCTCTCAGTACTTGTAACCAGGACAGATGGCGGATTAGATGTAAGCGTTCTAAAAAATACAACAGGTCTCACCATTCTTTAACCTATGGATGTTCTTAAAAGGGGGCTAGCTCTCTTTTAGATAAAAATTTGTCAAAATTGAAAGGGGTATATTTATGAAAACGAAAAAATGGCTGGCCTCTATTGGAATGACATCAATCCTGGCTGCAAGCATTTTGACAGGCTGCAGCGGCGATAAGGAAGCATCTAAGGAAGGCAGCAAGGAATCAGGCAAGAAGACTCAGGTGACACTTGCCGGCTGGGGCGGAAATCCGACTGAAGAAAAGCTTTTGAAGCAGACACTTGAAGATTTCGAGGCAAAGCATCCGAATATCGATGTAAAGCTTGAGGTCATCACCGAGCAGTATATGGATGTTATGAAGACCCGCCTGATCGGCGGAAAAGGGCCGGATGTGTTCTATATGGATGCATTTGAGGCGCCTGGCATGATTGAATCCGGAGTTCTTGAGCCGCTTGATGACTATGTGACCAAGGATTTTGACACAGACGATTTTGAAAAGCCGCTTCTTGATACATTCAAGGTGGATGGAAAGACTTACGGATTCCCAAAAGACTATTCTACCCTGGCTCTTTTCTATAACAAAAAGATGCTGAAAGATGCAGGCGTCGAGGTTCCGAAGACGTGGGAAGAGTTCCAGGCAGCTGCCAAGAAGCTGACTAAGGACAAAGTTTACGGCTTTGGAGTTGCACCAGAGCTTGCGCGCATGTTCTGGCTTGCACAGTCAGGCGGCGGTGATATCGTGAAGGACGGCAAAGCCAATTTCGCTACTAAGGAAGTGGAACAAGCGCTTCAGCCGATCATTGATATGCACAATAAGGATAAATCAGCAGTTGAACCTAAGGAAGTCGGCGTAACATGGGGCGGAGAAATCTTCGGACAGCAGAAGGCTGCCATGGTCATCGAAGGCAACTGGGCAATTCCTTACCTGAAGGATACGTTCCCTGATGTAGATTACGGTACAGCAGAGCTTCCGGAAGTAAACGGCAAGAAATCAACAATGGCCTACACGGTTGCTTATGTAATGAACGCAGCATCCAAGAAGAAGGAAGCATCGTGGGAGCTTCTCTCCTACCTGACTGGCAAGGAAGGCATGGAAACATGGACCAGCAAGGGCTATGCACTGCCGACACGTAAGTCAGTTGCCGAGAAGCTTGGCTTTGACAAAGATGAGCTGCGTGGTCCGCTTGTAGCAGGTGCCTCTTATGCGACTGTTTGGGCAGAAGGTCCATCCCTGCCAATCATTGTGAACAACTTTAACAATCAATTCGTGAGCGCTTTCCTTGGAAAGTCGCCGCTGGACAAAGCGCTGAAATCTGCTGAAAAGCAGGCCAACAGCGAGATTGGCTCTAAATAATATCAATGGAAAAAGGGGATTTCTCCCCTTTTTCTTCCTAATTCTGTAGATCTCTTTCTGCTGAAGTCAAAAAGAGACTTCCGCGGAAAGAGGTGGTACAGCAAAAATAAAGGAGTTGAATTAAGTGAAGGGAAATACATCCAAAAAGGCAATGCGCGAAGCCGGGCAGGGACTCTTATTCATGTCGCCAGCACTCCTGGTTCTGCTGCTGTTTATAATCGGTCCGATACTCTTTGTAATTTTTCTCTCATTTCATAAAGTGCAGCTTCTCGGCACTACGAGCTTTGATTTTGTGGCATTCGATAATTTTAAGAGACTGCTCGATGATTCGAGGGCGAAAATTGCTCTCTGGAATACCTTTAAATATGTAATCATTGTTGTGCCGCTCCAGACGCTGCTTGCGCTGATCCTGGCAGCCACCCTGAACGCAGGGCTGAAGGGGCAGAGCTTTTTCAGGATCGTCTACTTTCTGCCGACCCTGACTTCCTCTGCGGTGCTGACTCTGATCTTCATGTGGATGTACAACAAGGAAGGACTCATCAATAAATTGCTTGATATGATCGGCCTGCCAACCTATAACTTCCTCGGAGACCCGGGGATAGCCCTTAATGCGATCATGGCCATGAACATCTGGTCAACTGCACCATTTTTCATGGTCATCTATCTTGCTGCTCTGCAGGATATCCCGGAGTCACTGTATGAAGCTGCCGAGCTGGACGGGGCAAGTGCCCTCCAAAAGTTTTGGCTCATCACTGTTCCGCAGCTGAGGCCTGTCACTTCATTCGTGATCATCATGGGCTTGATCGGCACCTTCCAGCTGTTCGATCAGTCCTACATCTTCTCGGCCGGGTCGGGCGGACCGGATAATTCAACACTTACAGTTGTGCTATTAATCTATCAATATGCATTCAAAAATCTAGGCACCATGGGATATGCGGCGGCACTTGCCTTCATGCTTGCAATCGTCATCCTTGTCGCAACCCTGCTGCAGCGCAAATTCACAAAAGAGGAATCGCTATATTAAAAGGGAGGAGGCAATTCGATGAAAAAGAAGCTCGGAATCGGAAAAATTTTAATTTATGCCATTCTAGTACTATATGCGGTCACCACGGTGGTCCCATTCCTGTGGGCCTTGTCTTCATCCTTCAAGACGCTTCAGGAAATTGTAAGCGGAGGATTGAATTTCATTCCCAAAAATTGGACACTGAACAATTATAAAACCATCTTTATCGAGGAAGAGCTGTTTCCCCGCTGGATGTTCAACAGCCTCTTCATTGCGGTATGCACGACACTCTTGAATCTGCTGTTCAATTCCATGGCAGGCTATGCCCTGGCCAGGCTGTCCTTCCCCGGCAGGAAGGCGTTATTCATCGGCATCCTCGGGGTCCTCATGATCCCGGCACAGGTGACTATGATTCCAAACTATTTGATATTAAAGGAACTTGGCTGGCTGAACTCCTATCAAGGTATGATTATCCCTGCCATGATCAATGCGACGTATATCTTTATGATGAGGCAGTTCTTCGTAAACTTCCCGAAAGAACTGGAGGAGGCTGCCGAGCTTGACGGGCTTGGCAAGTTCGGGACATTCTTCAGGATTGTCCTGCCGCTTGCAAAGCCGGCACTGGCTGCACAGGCGATCTTCATCTTCATGGGCTCCTGGAATGATTTCATGAGGCCGCTGATTGTCATGACAGATGCGGAGATGTTTACGCTTCCGCTCGGCTTGAATACGTTCAAAGGGCAGTTTGTGAGCTATTGGAACTACATCATGGCCGCGTCCATGGTCTTCACGCTTCCGGTGCTGCTGATTTACGCTTTCTTCAACCGTTACTTTATCAAGGGAGTTTCCTTCACAGGAGGGAAATGATATGGAGCCGGCCATGGGGTGCCGGCTCTTTGCCATTCATAAGGCATGCCTGAATTTCAAAACAAAAAATTGGTATAATTTTCATCAGAGTTCATGTATGGTAAATAAAAGCGGTTTTTTACCGCAACTATGATTACGGAGGGATGAACATGTCAGTCCAACAGAAAAATCATGCAGAGGTAAATCTACTAAACTAGCACGCACTGTATGATGTGCGTGCCTAAAAGAAAGGGATGGAGCATCTCCATGCACGCACCGCACGTTTATATTACCACCCAGGCTGTCAGACAGTTTGCGAACAGCCTTATGTTCACTACTTATGCGATTTACTATATTAAGGAACTTGGATTTGATCCGTTTCAGCTCCTGCTTATCGGCATGTTCCTTGAAGCGGCCTGCCTGCTTTTCGAGACGCCTACAGGGGTGTTTGCCGACACCCGGGGGCGCCGTTTCTCGGTGATAATAGGCTTTATCATCATGGGAGCCGGCTTTATGGTTGAAGGCAGTGTGCCCTTTTTTGAAGGACTGATTCCCTTCATAGTGGTCGTCATTACGGCTGAAGTCATCAGGGGGCTTGGTGAAACCTTTGTAAGCGGGGCAGCCCAGGCCTGGATAACAGATGAGGCTGGTGAAAAGAGAGCCGGCGATATTTTCCTGAGGGCAGCGGGAGCCGCGCAGGCTGCCGGCATACTCGGCATTGGCGCCAGTGCAGCGCTTTCCTCCATCTCTCTAAATCTGCCGTATCTTGCCGGCGGCTTCATCTATCTTGGTATGGCCGCTTTCCTTCACAGAACGATGAAGGAGCATAACTTCAAGCCCGCGGTCACGGAGGGAGGATTCTTTTCCCATGGTTTCGATGCCTTCAGGGATGGAGTGAAAATCATTAAGGCGAGTGCCATCCTGAGCCTTCTCGTTGGTATCAGCTTTCTTCTCGGGGCAG